>JAJDYG010000024.1 GCA_022822855.1 Dehalococcoidia bacterium | reverse complement strand
CTCTACTGCCCGCCGCTTCCCGAACCCGCGCCCGTCCGAGACGAAGACGCCCAACCCGCATCCGCCGACACCGAACCAGTGGATGTCCCCGCGCCTCCAGTGGCTGAACAGACCCCGGTCCAAGACGCCGAAACAACCCCGATCCGAACGGAATCGAACAAAACCGAACAAGAATCCGCCCCAGATCCAGCTCAGGACGGCGCTTCAGCCGAATCCGACGAAAATTCTGTCGCTCAGGCCATCCAGACCCTCGAGGAGGCCATCGACCGCGTCGATCGACAACTCAAACGCCACCTCCAGTACCGAGACTGGCTCAAGGACTACCCCTCCCACAACCCCTGGCACCCCGAACGAAAGGCGGCCCTCAGACTGGTCGAGAAAAAGCAATCCCTCGAAGCCCAACTCGCCGAACTCACCAACAACCCAGCCGCCGCCTGAAAGGAACCGCCGGCCTCAGTTTCCTCCCCCTTGCAGGGGGAGCCTGCCCCGCACTTGATGCGGGGGTGCCGCGGAGCGGCGGAGGGGGTCTCTCCCCCTCTCGCAGCGCCTCCGTGTCTTGGCCCAGCCTCGGGCCCAGGCACTTCATGCGCAAGATCACCTTGGCCTCACCTCGACGCTCGCACGTGAGTCCGCCCGCTCCACCCTTGAGCCAGGGATGACGGCGTCGCTCCTTGCAAGCGTCGCGGTCTGGGCCCCGTGTCAAGCACTGGGCGACGTGGTATGGGTCTACTGTGAGCACCCGCTGTCGCCGCTCGCCGCGACCGCTCGATCAATTGGAGTTACCCTCACGACATGAGCAACGAACGCATAGACGACGCCCTGACCATCGACGGCCTGCCCGACGATCTGCGCCGTCCGATTCTGCTCCTCGCTTTTTTCGGCTGGAACGACGCCGCCGAGGCAGCCACCGACGCGATCAAGTTTCTGCGCAACATCGAACCCGGCGCGCCGATCGCTTCACTCGACCCGGACGAGTTTTTCGTCTTCACCGAGCACCGGCCGACGGTCAAATGGATCGACGGCGACGACGCTCGCCGGGAAGTGGTCTGGCCGACGACCGAGTTCACGATTCTGCGCCGTCCGCAGGCGGAGCATGACCTGGTGCTCGGCTTGGGCACCGAGCCTGATCTGCGCTGGAAGCGCTACTGCCAGGCGGTGCTGCAAGTTGCCGAGATGGCCAACGTGGAGGAAGTCGTCACGCTCGGCGCCTTGCTGGCCGACGTCGCCCACACTCGCCCGACCAGGGTGTCGGGCGGTTCGTCCAACCCCGAACGCCAGAAACAGTTCGGATTCCAGGCCTCTCGCTACGAGGGCCCGACCGGGATCGTCGGCTCAATCGGCGACGCCTGCCGACTCGCCGAGGTGCCGCACATGGGTTTCTGGGCCTCGGTTCCGCATTATGTGACGTCGAGGCACAACCCCGGCGCCACCAAGGCGCTGCTGACCGAGCTGGATCGCGTCTTCGACCTCGAGCTTGACTTGCGTCACCTCGACGGAGCGCAGGAACGCTACCGCGCCCAGATTGACTCTGCGCTCGACGACA
Source organism: Dehalococcoidia bacterium (assembly GCA_022822855.1). GTDB lineage: Bacteria > Chloroflexota > Dehalococcoidia > Bin125 > Bin125 > Bin125. The sequence continues at coordinate 49,848 of JAJDYG010000024.1, read as the reverse complement.
AACCCGACATTCGCGACTACGTCCGCAACCTCGAAGCGCAAACCGACGAGGAAGCGCCCGCGAGTGAGGCTGAATCGGAACCGCTCGACAGCGACGACATCATGGAGGCCGTCAACCGTCTCCTGCGCGGCGACGAGTCGAACTGACATGGCCGATCAGGACAACACTCAAGACGGCGACGTCGGCCGCGACCACGACGAAGACGCGTCCGGCGAACCGTTCGTCAACGAAATCGAAGTCCGCGGACTGATCGTCGGCGCATTCCAGGAGAATTGTTGGGTGATCGGCAATCGCCGCACCCGCGAAGCAATCTGCGTCGATCCCGGCGAACAGGCCGACGACATCTTGCACATGGCCTCCGAGATGGGCGTCAAGATCAAGCTGATCGCCAGCTCGCACGCGCATCTGGATCACGTCCTCGGCGTGCGCGGCGTGCAATCGGACGACAACGCCAGGTTCCTGCTGCACGAGGCCGACCTCGACATCCTGCAGGGCGCCGCAGAGTCCGCAGCACGGTTCGGTATGCAGGTTGAGCAACCGCCGGACCCTGATCATTACATCGACGACGAGCAGAAAGTCGAAGTGGACGGCGTCGAGCTGCACGTCATCCACACCCCGGGACACACGCGCGGCTCGGTCTGTTTCTACGGCCACGGAGTCCTGTTTTCCGGCGACACGCTGTTCAAGCAGAGCATCGGACGGACCGACCTGCCCGGCGGCGACTACAACCAGGAAATGTCCTCGATCGTCGACAAGCTGCTGATGCTGCCCGACGAGACGATCGTCCTGCCCGGTCACATGGACCAGACCACGCTGGCCGCCGAGCGCGCGCAGAACCCGTTCATTCTGCAAACCCTGCAGCAACGAGGCGTCAATCCGGGCGAACGCCGCACTCCCGGCGGCCTGATTCTTCCCAACTGAACCAACGGCATTTCCAAGGAGGAGGGTCGCAATGACGGACCGCGCTTCGACGCTGGCTGCGATGACGGAAGCGAAGGATTCACTCGACGAGCGGCTCAACCGGATCGACGAAGCGCACGGATCCTGGGAAGGCGCGATCGGCGAATGGTCGGTCGCGCAAATGCTGCAGCACATGCACGGCTGGCTGACCGAGATGACGACCGCCGTCGAGCGCATGAACGCCGGGCAGCGGCCCACGCCTGAGGGCGTCGACTATTCCAATCCCGAAGACTGGAACCCGGGCTTCGTCGCCGAGCGCGGAGATCAGAGTTACGACGAGGCTCGCGCCGCCTTCGACGAGGGCCACAAGCAGTTCCTCGCCGCCGTCGGCGAGGTCGATCCGGCACGCTTCGGCGAGGGCAAGACGATCAACCGAATGGTCGAGGGAGTCGTCACCCACCACTACGCGGAGCACTGTGAGGACGTGGATCTGTTCCTCGGTGGCGAACACTAAGGGCAACATCACTCCCGTAGCGCCTGAGCCGGTCTCAGGCGATACTTGATGCAGCTTGCGACGGCCATTCCGGCCCTTGAAGAGAGTCAACCATGAGCGATGACGAGAGTCTGATCACGCCTGCGATGGAAGCAGCCATCGGGACCGAGGGCGAGCCGCGCGAAGTGACGGTCGACAAGGAACTCGTGCTTCGGCTGATGCACGCGCTCGATGAGGACGATCAGGACTTGCTCGCCGCGGTCGAAGCGGGCGACCAGGAGTACCCGATCCCGACCTATGCGCTGCTGACCACAAGCACCTCGCAGCGCCAACTCGAGGTTCCGGACGCCCCCGAACGCGCGTTGATGGCGGCCGACGCCTGGGAAGTCAAGGCCGACATCCATCTCGGCGACCAACTCACCATCGTGCCCCGCTTGGCGGAGATCCAGGAGCGCATCGGCGGCCGAGTCGGGCACTCCCTGTTCATCCACCACGAGTGGGTCTACACCAACCAGGACGCCGTCGAAGTCGCGCGAGTGCGCCGCACGGTGACCCACTTCCAGTCTCGCCACACCGGAGAGTAGGACGACGATGGCGTACGAGTACAACGATCTCCAGGAAGGCGTCGAGCTTCCGACCGAGCACCGCACTCCGACCACCGACCAGGTTGTCGGTTTCTGCAACGCGACCGGCAACGCCGGCCCGCAGTTCCTCGACCCGGAGTTCGCCAAGGAGAAGATGGGCCTGCCCGGACCGATCGTGCCGGGCAACATGAAGCAGGGCTTCCTCGACCAGTACCTGCGCCGGCACTTCGGCCGCAACCAGATCACCCGCCTCCAGCTCAACCACCGCCGCCCTGACGTCCACAACGCCGAGATGACATTCGGCGGCGAGGTCACCCGCACCTACGAGGCTGACGGCCGCAGGATGGTCGACCTGGAAATCCACATCGACAATCCGCAGGGCGACCGCTCGGTCCGAGGCGCGGCAACGATCGCTTTCGACTAGGCCGGACGACCGTCGTGCCCCTGCCCCGACTGGTTGACCTCGGCGAGTTGGCCGAGGGCACGCCGTTGCCCGAACGCGCGCTCGCGCCCGGCATCATGGACGTGGCCAAGTTCATCGGCGCAGCAGGCTTCGCCATCCCGATCTTCCTCGACCCGGTCGCCGCCCGCGCCACCGGCCTCGAGCGACCCCTCATCCCGGCCGAGTACAAGTCCGCATTCCTGCTCGCTTATCTGCGCCAGCTAGCCAAGCCGGACGGCAAGATCGTCCGGCTGCAGTCCGGCTTCCGGCGCCCCGACTACCACGGCAATCCGTTCACGATCAGCGGACAGGTCACCCGAGTCGAGGATGTTGAGAGCGGACGAGAGGTCAACCTGGAGCTGTGGGTCGAGCAGGCAACCGGCGACCGCAGCGTGAGATCTTCCGCCGTGATCTGGCTGCCCTCAGATCAGCAATAGGCAATAGAGGTCAGACCCCGCTGACGGTCATCCTCGACATGCGCAGCGTCGGCGCCGATGTGGCGCCGAACCACTGGGCGTCATTGCCGACCGCGTCGACGCGTTGGAACATCTCAAGCAGACTTCCCGACACGTTGACCTCCTGGACCGGCTCCGCTAACTCGCCGTTGCGAATCCAGATGCCGGCCGCGCCGCGCGAGAAGTCGCCCGTGGTGTAGTTGATCCCGAAGCCCATCAGCGTGGTCAGATAGAGGCCGTCGTCGACATCGGCAATGATCTGCTCCGGCGGAGTCTCGCCCGCCTCGATCGAGAGGTTGCCGCTGCCGATCTGCGGGAGTCCGCCGACGCTGCGCCAGGCCGATCCCGTGCTGGCCGCGTCCAGCCGCCGGGCGTTGTAGGAATCGAAGAGGAAACCCTGGAAGACGCCCCGTTCGATCAGCGAATTGCGCCGCGTGGTAACTCCTTCACCATCGAAGGGCCGCGAACCAAGACGATTGGCGAGCGTGGCGTCATCGACGATCGTGAGCAGCGGCGATGCCACTTCGCTGTCCTGCCGCTCGGCGAGGAACGTGGCACGGCGGTAGAGCGCCTCACCGTTGGCCGCGCCCGCGACGATTCCAGCCAGTCCGGCAGCCATGCGCGGCTCCCAGACGACCGGCGCCTCGCAGGTCGACGCCTTCGACGCTCCCAACTGGCGCAGCGCCCGGGCTGCTGCCTCGCGACCAACATCCTCAGGCCGATCCAGTCGATGCAGGCTGCGCTCGGAACTCGACCAGCCCGCATTCCGCAACTGGCCGTCCTCCTCCTGGGCCATCACTTCAACCCACATCGACGCCGAGGTATCGGCGTAGGTGCCGGCGAAGCCGTTCGAATCGACCAGGGCGAAGCTGCTGAAACTGGTGCTGAAGGTCGCTCCGCCGCTGTTGACGATTCGCGAATCCGCGCCGAGCGCCGACTCCTCGCAGGCCAGCGCCTGCGCCAGTCGATGCTCGCCGTCGACTTCGGGAATCCGCTCATCGAACAGCGCGAGTTGCGGCGCGTTGCGGGCCTGTTCCGTCGGGTCGGCGAGGCCGGCGTACGGGTCGGGCTCGGAGACCCTGGCCAGTTCCAGTGCCGTCTGCACGGTCTCGACCAGCGCCGCGTCGCTGACGTCGCTGGTCGACACGGTCGCCTGACGACCATCGAGGATGACGCGTAGACCGACCGAACGTGAAGTCGACTCGGAGACCTTCTCGATCTGTTGCTTGCGCACCGTCGTTGACGCGTTGGTCGAGCTGACCGCGACTGCGTCTGCCTGGTCAGCGCCGGCCGACTCAGCCAGCTCCAGCAGTCGAGCGGCGAGCTCGAGGGGCTCTGTCGAGAGCCTGGACGTAACCATCAGGCGGACATTCCGGCGCCCGGGCGCATCTGCGTGCCGCCGACCGTGATGCCCGAAACCAGCACCGTCGGAATCCCGACGCCGACCGGCACAGACTGCCCGGACTTGCCGCAAGTCCAGCGTCCGTCCGACATCTCCAGGTCGTGACCGACGCCGGTGACCTTCGAGAGCACATCGGGACCGTTGCCAATCAGGTTGACGTCGCGAATCGGGGCGGTGATCTGTCCATTCTCGATCAGGTAGCCCTCGGTGACCGAGAAGACGAAGTCGCCGTTGGTGATGTTCACCTGTCCGCCGCTGAATGCCTTGCAGAAAATGCCGTAGTCCACTCGACGAATCAGATCTTCGGGCTCGTCCTGACCGGCGGTCATGTAGGTGTTGGTCATACGGGGCATGGGCGAATGGCGGAAGGACTGCCGCCGTCCGTTGCCCGAGGGAGCGACGCCGAAATGGTCCGATGAGATCCGGTCCTGCATGTAGGCGGCCAGTTGGCCGTTTTCGATCAGCAGGTTGTGTCCGGCCACTTCGCCCTCATCGTCGATGTTCACCGAGCCGCGGGAGAGGTTGAGCGTTGCGTCGTCAATCACCGTGACCAGCTCGGATGCGACCGACTGCCCGATCCGGTTCGAGTAGTTCGAGGTCTCCTTGCGGTTGAAGTCGGCCTCGAGTCCGTGACCGACCGCCTCGTGCAGCAGGATGCCCGAGTCGCCGGCAGCGAGCACGACTGGCAGTGTCCCGGCCGGCGCTTCGCGCGCCTCCTGCTGCAACACTGCCTGGCGGGCGGCCTCTTCGGCCAACGACTCGGGCGAGTGTTCGTCGAAGTAAGCCATACCCATGCGTCCGCCGCCGCCCCAGCGGGCGTTGCGGCGTTCTCCGTCGACTTCAGAGAGGCAGGAGACGTTGAATCTCAGCAGCGGCTGATAGTCGGCGACCATGCGTCCGTCGCTGCGCACGATCAGGACGCGCTTCTCCTCGTCAACCATCGACGCGTCGACCCGGGCAACGCTGGGGTGGTACGCGCGCGCGGCATCGTCGGCGCGCCGCAGCAGATCGACCTTCTCGCTCAGCGCCACCGCCGTGCTTGGCGAGGCGATGGCGTAGCGGTCGGCAGGATACGAATCGGCGGTCACGTCGACCGGTTCGGCCGCGGAGCTGCCATGCGCGATCTGGGCCGCGGTTTCGGCGGCCCGGCGCATGGCGTCGAGCGACAGATCCTCGGTGTAGGCGTAGCCGATCGCGTCGCCCTCGACGACCCGAATGCCGACTCCCTGCGAGAGCGAAGCCTGGGTCGACTTGACTTGCTGGTCCTCGAAGCTGAGCGAGCCCGAGCGCTTGTGCTCGAAGTAGAGCTCGGCGAACGAGCCGCCGCGTCCGAGGGCGGAAGAGAGGACGGATTCGGCGGCTGCTTCGTCGACGCCCAACTGTGTGGAGTAGAAGCCGATCACATCGGCCGGGGAGTCGCTCATCGGGAGGTCTTTCCAGGGTCTAGGCCGGCAACGCCCCGCAAGAGCGCAACTGGGCGATGTCGTCAACGCTATAGCCGCACTCGGACAGAATCGAGTCCGCGTCCGCGTTCAGCTCGGGAGCACGGCCCTGCACCTCGCCGGGCGTGGCCGAGAAGCTCCACGGCAATCCGGTGACTCGGCGCGTACCGTAGCGCGGATCGTCTATCTCGGTCAGGTAGCCGTTCGACCAAACCTGTTCGGATGCCTCGACATCGGCATAGTCGTTGACCGGCGCAGCAGGAATGTCGGCCTCGCGCAGGCGGCGCAGCCACTCGTCACGGCCGGCGCTGGCGAAGCACTCCTCGAGCAGCGCCTCAAGTTCATCGGTGTGCTTCATTCTTGCCGGCGCGGTCGCGAAGCGTTCGTCTGTCTCCCACTCGGCATGCCCCATCAAACTGCAGAGCGCTCGCCAGTTCCTTGGATCAACGACGCCGATCACCAACCAGCGAGCGTCGGACGCCTGGTAGAACGTAAACGTGGGCATGCGCCGGCGTCGCATGTGGGGCTGCTGGCCGTCCTTGAGGAATCCCGTGATGTAGACGGACTGCAGCGCGATCTGCGAGCCGAGCAGCGAGACGTCGACCTGTTGTCCGTGGCCGGAGTCTTTCGCCGCGATCAGGCCGGCCAGCATCGCGATGCAGGCCTGCATCGCCCCGACCTGGTCGGCGAATCCGCCCGGCAGGGTGCGCGGTTCCGCCTCACCGCCGAGCGCCTGCAGCGTCATCACGCCGCCGGTGGCCTGGCCGATCACGTCGTAGCCGGGCTCGCCGGCCTGCGGTCCTTCGGAACCGAACGCCGAAGCCGAGACCATGACAATCTTCGGGTTCCTGGCGCTGAGCCTCCCGTAGCTCAGTCCGAGTCGATCCATGACGCCGGGACGGTAGTTGTCAATCACGCCATCGCAGCGCTCGGCCATACGCAAGGCTGCCTCGACGGCGGCCGGATCGCGCAAGTTGAGAACGATCGAGCGCTTGCCTCGGTCATGGGCCTCGAAGTAGCGCGAAAAGCCGTCGCCGGATAGGTCTGAGGCCCGACCGGGATCGCCGCCGGGCGGCTCGACCTTCCAGATCTCCGCGCCCAGGTCGGAGAGCATCACGGTGGCGTACGGGCCCTGTTGGTAGCGGGTGAAGTCGAGAATCCGATAGCCGTCCAGGGGTCCCCGCATGGTCGATTCCCGTCACCTCGGTCGCGTCTTCGTATCCGTTCGCGGGCAGGATACCTTTGCCTCATGCCCCCGCGAGTTCGATTGTCTGCGGACGAAGCCGAGCGGCTGCCTGCGTTGCTCGAAGCAGTCCAAGCGCGGAGATCCGAGTTCCCCGCGGAGGCCGATGCTGCGACGCAGGCCTCCTGGATTCGCGATCAATACTCGACCGAATCGCCGCTCACGCTCAACCTGGTCACATTGCTGCTGTTCGAGCACGGCGTGCATCGTTCCGTCGACCAGGTCTCACGAGACCTCGCTATCCTGCGCGAGGACACGGAACACAACGAGAAGGAATAACGGAAGGAACCGACATGGCACTCGACGCAGCCGACACCCTGGAAATCCTGCAGCTCGCGGCCCGCTACAACCACGCGATCGACTACGGCGACCCGGAGGCCTGGGCGGGTACGTTCGCCGAGGACGGCATCTTCAACGGCGGCGGCCCGCAGCCGGTGACCGGTCATTCGGCATTGGCCGCGTTTGCCGCCAACTTCCCCTCAGCAGTCCCCGGCGGACGGCACTGGACCAACAATCACGTTGTCGACGGCGACGGCGACGAGGCGACGCACTCCTGCTACCTGAACCTGATCTCGGCCTCGGGAGGCGGTAACAGCGTGATCACCGGCCGCTACAACGACAGCCTGAAGAAGATCGACGGCCAGTGGCGCTTCACCGAGCGCACCGTCACCCCCGACTCGAAGGACTAGCCCTCAGGTCGACGGAAACACGAACGCGCCCTCGCTTCCTCGCAACACTGCGAAGGAACGAGGGCGCGTATAGTGTGCGCTCCATTTGACGTGCGCGTGGTTGCGCGTGGTCCGGCTGGCTACTCCTCCATCAGGTCTTCTTCCTCACCGGCGCCGCCGGTCGTTCCTTCTTCCTCCATCAGATCCTCGGATGAGGCGACGGCCGTGCCCTCATCGGCTGCCGTCAAGGTCGCCTCCTGCGGGGCAGCCGCCACGATACCGGCGTCGCCCTGGTAACCGACCGGGACGAGCAACGTGTCGCCGACCAGGATCAGGTCCGGATCGGTGATGCCGTTGAGCGCCATGATCGCTTCGATCGTGGTGTTGTTTGCGTCGGCAATCGCAGCGAGGCCGTCACCCTCCTCGATCAGGACTGGCGCGATGGAGTGCCAGTTCGCCAGGTCACCGCTCAGCGGCAGAGCCTCGGCGTCGACGGCAGCCGTAACGCCGGCGGAGCCTTCCTCGGCAACGGCGGTTTCGCTGCCTTCGGCAGCCACTGCGGGCGTCGCAACGATCTCTTCTGCGAAGCCAACCGGGATCATCAACTGCTGGCCGATGCTCAGCGTCGACGGATCGCTGATGTTGTTCAGCGTGGCGATCGCGGAGACCGTCGTGTCATAGTTCTGCGCGATGAGCCAGAGGGTCTCACCCGGCAGCACCTGGATCGTCTCGATCTCCGTCCAGGCGGCCAGACGGGCGGCGGGATCGAGCGATGAGAGATCGACCGCAGGCTCTGCAGCCGCGACGGCGGCTTCCGAGGCCTCGGTCTCGGCCGCGGCGGCTGATGTCGAGGTCGTCACAGCCGCAGCCTGCGTCGTGGTTTCCGCAGCGCTCGTGGGCGTCGTTGCCGTCGCGGAGGCGGTGGCTTCGGTGGGAGCGGTGCTGCTCTGCACCGGCTGTGCGACCACTTCCGCCGGAGCGGTCGTGACGCGCGTGATCGTCGGCGCGGGCTCGGGGTCGGTGCCGAACATCTGCCAGGCGATGACGCCGGCAACGGCGGCCGGGATCACGATCGCGAGGCCGACCACGGTCCAGGCGCGACGACGGGTCGCGCGCATGTCGGGCTCGCCGCCGTCCGCGACTGCCTCGTCGGCGCCCGCCGGGAAGTCATACGGGTTCGCGAATGGCGAGGTCGGTTCGGCCATCGCCTGATCGACGGCGTCATCCGCCGACGGCGGATGATACGGCGAATCGGTTCTCTGAGCGTCAGATGGTTGCGCCGCGCGGGGGTTGAACGAACCCGACGAAGCAGCTTCCTGCAGGGACATCCCGGTCTCCCAACCGAGTCGCCCCGCCGCATGGGTTGCCCGAAGGCGTGTCGCTTAGCGGAACTTCGCCGGCCGCTTCTCTAGAAACGCGGCGATCGCTTCCGCATGCTCCGGTGTCTGCATCGCCCACTCTAGCGCCTCGCCTTCGCGCCGTTGCACGAGGCCGATATTGGTTTCGAGTTGATTTTGCGAAAATAGCGATTTCACGCGGCGCATGATCGAGTCGGGATTCTCAGCCAGTTCTTCGCCCAACGCGACGGCGCGGTCGAGCAGCTCGTCGTCCGGCGCGACGTCCCGCACGAGTCCTGCCTCGAGCGCTTCCTGGGCACCGATAAAGCGACCGGTCAGACACCAGTCCAGCGCCCGGCCGACGCCGATCAACCGGGGCAGCAGCGTGGTCGAGGCGGCCTCGGGGAGCAGCCCCATCTTGACGAATCGGAATCCGAACTGGGCGCTCTCACCGGCGATGCGGAAATCGAAGGGAAGAATGGTCGTCACGCCGACCCCGACGGCGTAGCCGTGGACCGCGGCGATGATCGGCTTGCTCTCGGTGCAGAAGTCTGTCCAGGTCTCGTCGTGTTCGTCGGCTTCACCGGCGCGGCGCGACGCGTCTCCAGTCTTGACATCGTCCTGCTGCTGTTGCAGGTCGAGACCGGCGCAATAGGCGCGGCCGTTGCCGGCGAACACAATCGCAGCAATGTCCGGATCGTTGTTGAAGTTGGTGACGGCGTCCTTCTCCTCGGCCGCCATGGCGCGGCTCCAGGCGTTGAGTTTCTCGGGACGGTTCTTCTTGATGACGCCAACGGCCCCGCGCCGCTCAACCTCGATCAGTTCGTAGCTCATCATCGTGTCCGTTCTTGCTGTGCCCTGTTTGGAGTCCGGCCGCGATTCGCTCTGGCTCGGCTTCGGCTCTGATCGCCGGATGCGTTACGTCACTAGATGGGAAGTTATCACTCGTTTGACGTTGAACGACCTCGCTCCGCGCGCGTCGGTGCATAGAGTGACATATGCGCCGTTTCGGACGTCTCTTGATGCTGGTTCCGCTGGCTGTCGCCCTGGCGGTCGCGACCGTGGGACCAGGTATGCGGGGCTGGGATCGCGCGTCGGCGGACACCTACACGATTCAGCCGGGCGACACGCTATGGGAGATCGCGAACCGCTTGCAGGTCGGCATCTCGGTTCTGCTGGCGCTGAACGAAGAGATTACGTCGCCCAACAACATCTACGTCGGCCAGAGCATCCAGGTCCCGGACAATACCGCGAGCTCAGCCTCTTCGGAGAGTGAGCCGCAGTCCATTGGTCAACAACCAACGGGCTCCAGCACCACGGAACCCACGACTGTTTACCAGATCCGCCCAGGGGACACCCTGAGCCAGATCGCCCTGTCTCATGGGACCAGCGTCGCCTCGATCCTGGCGCTCAACCCCGGATTGAATCCCAACCTGCTCTGGGTGGACACCGAGATCACCATCCAGCGCGGAGGCGGCCTGAGCGTCAACAACCGCGTCGGCGAACCCGAGGCCTCACTGAACGCCGGCATCCAGACCTCAAACCCCGCGCCGACGGCGATGCAGACGATGCAGTACATCGTTGAACCCGGGGATTCGTGGTCTGCGATCGCCGAGGCGGCCGGCACTTCTTTGCTTACGCTCCGCGAGCACAACCCAGATGCCAACTTCCCCAGCCTGCACCCGGGAGATGTGCTCAACATTCCAGTCCCCGATTACCGAGTGCCGGCGCGCGATCCGGCAGAGGTAGTGGATGGACTCACGCAGCAATACACCGTGCGGGCGGGCGACAACGCGAGCGTGATCGCCCAGACCTATGGGATCACCCTCAGCGAGTTGAGCTGGCTCAACGGCGGCGCTGACCTGTCGGTGATTTTCGTCGGGCAGAGCCTGACGGTGCCCTGGACAGGCGTTGCCGCGCACGTGGCGCCCGGAACCGTTCCCGCGGTCGAGGTTCGCCGCCGGACGTACCAGGTTCAGGCGGACGACACGCTGTCCAGCGTCGCCGCGCGATTCGGGCTGTCGCTTGATGAGCTGCGCGCGCAGAACCCGCTCAAACCCAGCGACTTGCTGGTGATCGGCGAGACGCTGTTTCTGCCGGGGACAATCGATCCGCCCATCGTGGCGGAAGATCGCACTCTCTGGGATGCCGATGTCGTGCAGTACGCCGCCGCCTCGCTGGGCGTCACTCCTCACACGTTGTTGACGAACCACGGTTGGGTCGACTCGGACCAGTGGCTGGAAGCCGGCACGAATTGGCGACTGCCGCTGCGCGAAGGACTGTTGATCACCGTGCAGCGCGGCGACACCTTGCTGGCGATCGCGAATGCTCATGGCGTCGACATCGATCTGATCCTGGCCGATCCGGCCAACGGAGTCGACGACCCCAACGTGATCGTGATCGGACAGGAGATCATCCTGCCGCTGGCGATGCCCGATTTCGCCTGGCCGGCCAGCGGAGAGCTGACCGATCCGTTTGGTCTGTGCCGCAGTTGGGATTGCTCCTATCGGCACAGGGGTCTCGACATGGCGCTCGACATCTACGAACCGATCGTCGCCTCGGCCGACGGCGTCGTGACCTTCGTCGGCGGCGACTCCTCGTTCGGACTGGGCTGGTACGTCGAAGTTGACCACGGAGACGGTTGGAGCACGACGTATGCCCACCTGGTCGAGTTCAATGTGTACGAGGGCGAAGAGGTCAGCCAGGGCGATGTGATCGGCTACAACGGCAACACCGGCTACAGCACTGGTCCTCACCTACACTTCGAAGTCCATCACAATGACTGGTACGTCGACCCAATGGTCGTGCTGCCCTAGCTCGCGCGCCTGTCGGCGTGAAACGGCTTAGTCGATTCGCGACCCCATCTCGACGCAGATGCGAAGCAGCACGTCAGTTCGGGACTCTCCATACACGTCCAGGGAACGTTGGCGGTAGTCGTCGCGTTCGCGCCAGCCTGGCGAGGCAGCCTCGACGACGCCGTCTAGCTCTGCCGCTGCGGAAATGGCCGTCCAAACGGCGCCCGAGGCGTCTCCCTGGGCTACGAGAGCCTTGCTGCCGCGACGAGCGGGGAAGAGCGCGCGCTCGAGCCTGGGGACCAATGCCGCTCCGACCTCCGGCATTCTGGCGTCGAGATGCGATATGGCCAGTGCGTGCAGCGATTCCACGGCTGCCCAGCGCTTGTCCAGATTGGCTCTCTCCAGCTCCAACGCTTCTTGCAGGTCAGGCCACAGCGTCGGCAGCTTGAGCAGTCTGCCCGCGGCTCGCAACCGACGGGGCAGGCGCAAGTAGTCGATCGGCTCGCCAACCAGCGCGCTGGCTGCCGGGAAGATGCCTGAGCGCACAGCTTCGATCGCGTCGATCGGTCGGCCTCCGGCCTCGTAGTCGTCCAGCCCCACACGCGCCCGCTGCAACGCTCGCTGGGCTCTCAGTTGGCGGCCTTCGGCCGAGTAGTAGCGGTCGCGAAGGGTGGCCAGTACGTCGCGCAGAGTCGGATCGGCCATGCGCAGCGTGTGCATGTCGGCAAGATGTCCGGCCAGCGGCTCAAGGTGGAGGAGTTCTTCCAGCTCGACGAGGGAGCCTGAGGTGACTGCGTCGACCGTGACCGGCACGTCGTTCTCTTCGACCACGCCGCCTTCGTCGATCAGTGCTTCGCTGCGATGCCGAAACAGCAGGATCTGCAGCAGCGACCCCTCCCAGACCTGCTTGCGGGGATAGTCGCCGACGACGGCGACGCCACGGATCAGAGAGTCCCGTCCGCGGTGTCGCGCGCTGATCCGCTCGGCCAGGAGCTGCCAGTCAGCGCCATCTGAGTCTGGCATTGGAGGCTCAGAAGCCTCGGTAACGGTTGGCGATCGGGAAGCGGCGGTCACGACCAAACGAGCGCGGCGTGATCCTCAGGCCCGGCGCGGCCTGGCGACGCTTGTACTCAGCGCCCGTCACCAGCGACATCACGCGTTTGACGTCTGCCTCTTCGAATCCAGCCTCGACGATTTCATCGAGCGAGCGATCCTCTTCCACGAACGCTTCGAGGATTGGGTCGAGCCGCTCGTATGGCATCAGCGACTGTTCATCGAATTGGTCCGGTCGCAGTTCGGCGCTGGGCGGCTTGGTCAGGACGGAGACGGGAATGATCTCGCGCCCGGCGCGTTCGTTGACCAGCTCGGACAGCCGGTAGACGAGCAGCTTGGGCACATCCTGGATCACGGCAAGCCCGCCGGTCATGTCGCCGTAGAGCGTCGTGTACCCCGTGGCCGACTCGCTCTTGTTCGATGTCGTCAACACCAACGCGCCAGTCTTGTTCGAGATCGCCATCATCAGGACGCCGCGAATGCGGGCCTGGAGGTTCTCCTCGGTCACGTCCGGCGCCAGGCCCTCAAACAACGGCGCCAGCGTATCGATGTTGGATTGATACGGACCCTCAATCGGCAAGACATCCATGCGGATGCCGAGGTTGTCGGCCAGCGCCCGTGCATCGGCGACGCTGCCTTCCGAGGAGTAGCGGGACGGCATCGAGACGCCGCGCACGTGCTCCGGGCCCAGTGCGTCGACGGCGACGACGGCCGTCAGGGTCGAGTCGATCCCGCCGGACAGCGCAATCACAACGTCGCTGAACCCGGTCTTGTGGACGTAGTCGCGGGTACCCAGCACCAGCGCCTCATACACCTGCTCGTCGTCGGCGAGCGCGTCGATCAGCTCCGTATCCAGCGCCGGTCCCTGCGCGGCAGGTCGATCGCTGGACACCGGACACAGGTCCGCCTGGGTTTGCGGCAGGCGGCGCAAGCGTGGATCGTGCAGCCGCGTCTGGCGCACCTCCTCCACATCGAGGTCCACCGTGAGCAGATGATCGCGGAACATCGGAGCACGTGCTATCAGGTCGCCACCGGGGCCAAAGACCGTCGAACCACCGTCGAAGATCAGATGGTCCTGACCACCAACCAGGTTGCAGTAGAGCGTGAGCACCGCATTATCGGAAGCGCGCGTGGCGAGCATCTGCTCACGCTGCTGAGACTTGCCGGCGTGGAAGGGCGAGCCGTTGATGTTGACGACGACCTCGGCGCCGGCCAGGCACTGGTCCTGCATCGGACCGGAGGAGTACCAGATGTCCTCGCAGATGGTCACGCCGACGCGCGCGCCGGCGATATCGAAGAGCTGAACGCCCTCACCGGGGCGGAAGTATCGGGCTTCGTCGAAGACGCCGTAGTTGGGCAGATACTGCTTGTGATACGCGCCCGCCATCCGACCGTCGTGCAGCACGGCCGCCGCATTGAAAATGTCGTGCGCGTAGTCGACGAAACCGACGACCGCGGCCACGTGAAGTCCGCGCGTCGCCTCGGCAACGCGCTCGAGCATGGCCAGGTTGTCCTCGACGAACCCGCGCCGCAGGACGAGATCTTCGGGCGGGTAGCCGGTCAGCGCCAACTCGGGAAAGGCCACGAGATCTGCGCCCAGTGACTCGGCCTCGCGGATGCGGTCAATGATCTTGTCGGCGTTGCCTTCAAGATCGCCGACGGTCGAGTTGGTCTGGGCTAACGACACGCGCAAGCGTCGCACGGGTCCTCCTGGGCTGAGCTTCAGCCGACGGATCGCAGCGTATCGCACCCCAGATAGACTCTGAGCAGTGCCACCTGCGGAACCCGATATCTCCAATCACGACCTCCCTGCTCGACTGAGCGGGGCGGGATTTGCCTGGCCGGGCGGACGGGGCGTGACCGACATCCAGTTGTCGGTTCACGCGAGCGAGGTGGTGACATTGCTTGGGCCGAACGGCGCCGGCAAGTCGACGATCCTGAAGATGCTCAGCGGCGAGATCGCCCCGCAGCAGGGGAGCGTCTCAATCTTCGGCGCAGCGCATGGGCGTGAGGCGCGGCGCAGAATCGGGCTGGTTCTGCAGGAGCCGAGTACCGACGACCTGATGACGCTGCGCGAGACGCTGCAACTGCACGGGCGACTGTTCGGTCTGAGCCGCGGGAGATTGAATCAACGCTGCGCGGAGATGCTGGGGTCGCTCGGGCTTGAGGAGCGCGCGGACGACCGCTGTGAAACGCTGTCGGGCGGCCTGCGCCGTCGGCTGGACATCGCTCGGGCGCTGCTGCATGAACCTGACCTGCTGTTGCTCGATGAGCCGACGCTGGCGCTCGATCCAGATTCCAGCGCGACCATCTGGGACACGCTGCATGATCGAGTTTCGGACGGGGCGGCTGTGGTTGTCTGCTCCAATGACACCGTTGAAGCGGAAGCGCATGCCGACCGGGTTGTGATCGTCGATGACGGCCGGATCGTCGCCGAAGACACGCCAGCCAATCTGACGGCCGGGCTGCTGCACGATGCGCTGGAGCTGGATTGGCCAGAGTCGGCGGAACGTGACGTTGAGGAGATCGAACGCTGGGAGGGCGTCGGCGCGGTCGTGGCGACGGCAGAGCAACTGTTTCTCACCGTTGAGAATGCCGCAGAGGTCGTTCCGTTGCTGTTCCAGCGTTTCGGGTCGCAGATCAGCGGGATCAGGATCCGTGAATCCAGTCTGCGCGATGCCTGGTTCCGGATCGTGGGGCGCCCATTGGTCGACAGCCAAGGGGGCAAAGAGTGATCGACGCAGCCAGCGCTTCGCTCGCCTTGCTTGCTCGCGATCTGCGCGCGGTTGCTCGATCTCGCTCGCAGTTGTATTCGTCGCTGCTCTTTCCACTGATGCTGCTGGCGCTGCTCGGCACGGGTGTGTCGAGCGGCCTGTCGCCGACCTCTCCGCGCATCCTCGACGGCGACTACACGTCCTATCTCGCACCGGGGATGATCGCGATGACCGCGCTGTTCTCCTCCACCTTTTCCAGCGCCGGGTTCTACCGCGACCGCGAGAGCGGGCTGCTGCGGGCGATGCTGGCGTCGCCGCACCATGCGCAGACGATCCTCTTTGGCAAGGCGCTGGGCTCGATCCTGATCGGAACAGTCCAGGCGCTGGCCGTATTGGTGTTGGCGGTCCTGATCCCGGGGATCGATCTGGCCTGGCAGTTCGGTTGGCTTGGCGGGGTCGCGACGGTGATCGCGACGATTCTCGCTCTCAACTTCATGCTCTCGGGTCTGTCGTTGCTGCTGGCGTTGAAGATCAAGACGATGCAGGGCTTTCATCTGATCATGAACCTCGTGCTGTTCCCGCTGTTCTTCCTGTCGGGGGCGTTCTTCCCGCTGGACCTGGTGCCGACCTGGCTGGAGGTGATCGGCTACATCAATCCTCTGACCTACGCCGTCGACTTGCTGCACTACGCCTCTTACGCGGACTCGCCGGACGGATTGATTGGGCCTCTGATCGACGGGCTGGTGCTCGGCGGGCTGGCCGTCCTGCTCTTCGCCGTTGGGCTGCGGCGCTCGCCACGGGCGGTGTGATCCGATGAGCCGACTGCTTCGATCGTTCATCGCGGCCATTGGTGTTGCCATCGCTGCGCTGGCGTTACTCGCTTGCGAAGGCGCGGACGAGCGGCGGGTGGTTACCTCTTCCGAGGCCGCGTTCGTGCCGGTGATCGAGTCGTCGGACGTGTTCGTCGGTGTGCCGCGGCTGGTGCTGACGCTTCTCGAACGAGATACGCAGCCCGAGTTCCCCGATGGGGCCAGATTCCTGATCCGATACTTCGAGCCGACAGAAGGCGGGATCAAGTTTCTGGCCGAGGCGGGGCTGGATGAGATCGAGGTCGAGGGCCTGCGTTACCTGATCGCGAACGAGCCGCCGTTCGAGGCTGCGGGCCAGTGGGCGATTGCGGTGACCGTTGAGCTGTCGGACGGTACGGCGGAGAGCACGCCGAGACTGCCGTTCCTGGTGCGAGGTTCGCCTGGTGGGCTGACACAGGGTGATTCCGCGCCGGATGTCCGCACACCGACGCGCGCGGATGGGGTCCTGGAGCGGATGGCGGCGGTTCCCGATGATGCCCTCGGCATGTACGCGCGGTCGGCCTCGGAGTTTGTGGGCTCGGGCGAGCCGTTTGTGATCGTCTGGGCTTCGGCTGAGCGTTGCGCGGGGCGGTTGGCATGCGCCAGGGCGCTTGAGCAGGCCAGGGAGTTGCACCGTCGAGGGGCGATGCCGGTGGTTCATGTTGAGCCGTTCGGCCGCCCGCGATCCGGGGCGCTGCAGGCGCTAATCGACGCTGCCAATGAGGCCTGGTCGATTGAGTCCGAGCCTCAGTTCTTCGTGGTCGACGGAGACGGCGTGATTGCGGCTCGGTTTGAGGTCGTGGTCGAGCAGTCGGAGTTGGATGAGGCCGTCGGCAGGGTGCTTCGCTAGGCATCGCTAGACGAGGACATCGAGGCCGACTGCGGCGAAGACGATGAAGAGATAGGCGATCGAGGCGAAGAAGAGTCGCATGGGCGGGGCCTGCTCGCGCCAGACCTGCCAGGCGATCCAGATGAAGACGGCGCCGGAGATGGCGCAGGTGGTCTCGTAACACCAGCTCAGGTGGCCTCCGAGCGGTCCGAGGAGGCTGACGGCGACCAGTCCGACCGAATAGATGAGTAGCTGTTTGCGCGTCTCGCGCTCGCCGGAGACGACGGGCAGCATCGGGACGTTGGCCTTGGCGTAATCGTCGCGGTACTTGAGGGCCAGCGCCCAGAAGTGGGGCGGCGTCCACATGAAGATGACGAGGAAGAGGATGAAGGGCGTCCAGGTGATCTCGCCGGTGACTGCGGCCCAGCCGACCAGCGGCGGGATCGATCCGGCCGCGCCGCCGATCACGATGTTTTGCGTTGTCGAACGCTTGAGCCAGATCGTGTAGACGAGGACGTAGAAGAGGACGGCGGCCTCGGCGAGGAGGGCCGCGAGCAGGTTGACCGTGAGCGCGAGCTGCACGCCGCCGAGGGTGGCCAGCAGGAATCCCCAGGCGAGCGCCTGCCAGGGTTGGATGACGCCGGCGGGCAAAGGACGGTCGGCGGTTCGGTCCATGATCGCGTCGATGTCGCGGTCGAACCATTGGTTGAATGTGTTTGCGCCGCCGGCGGTGAGGATGCCGCCCAAGAGGGTGAGCAGGATCAGGACCAGGCCTTCGCCGAAGTTGCCTTTCGGCCAGCCGTCGGCGGCGACGATCATGGTTGGCACGGTGGTCACGAGCAGCAGGCCGATGATGCCCGGCTTGGTCAGCTCCCAGAAGCCGCGCGCCAGCTCGATTCCACTTCGCGAACTGGGCAGGGTTGCCGGCCGTTCGAGTGTGAGCGGTCGGTCGGTCATCCGTTGCTCTCACTCTCGGTCGAGGCGGCGGTCTCGGCGACCGTGATCGGTTGGAGGGTTGAGCCGCTGCCTCGGTGGGCTCGCAGGCCTCCGGCCCGGTGGATCGCGACCAGGGCGGCTCCAGAGACCAAGAGCCAGGTGATCGAGCCCATCGAGAGATGGAGGGCTCGAGCCCAGGCGTCGAAGTTGATCCAGATCATCGTGGCTCCGATGAAAATCTGGGCCACGTAGAGGGTGGCCGCTCCGTGGACCATGAAGGTGAGACCGCGGGCTCGGGGCCGGAGCATGACGACGCCCATTGAGGCGGCGAAGAGGGCGATTGCGCCGAAGAGGACGAGGAAGCGGTGACCCATGTTCCATTGAGCGTACTCGCCGTCGGGGAAGAGTCCTCCGTAGCAGAACGGCCAGTTGTTGCCGCAAGCGGCTCCTCCGGGTCCGACGTGAGCGCCGGCGTCGGGACCGGCGCCGACGTGTGTGACGTACGAGCCGACGACGACAACGGCGTAGACCAGGATGGCCGTGAGCAGGGCGATCCTTGCGTAGTTTCGAGCCTGCGAGGGGGCATCGGAGCCCAGCGGCGACTCGTCGGCGTCGGTGACCACGCGCCACTCGAAGGTGCTGAGCCAGGAGAAGGCAACCAGCATGATGATCAGCATCGCCGTGGCGAGATGCAGGGTGACGATGATCTCCTCGAGCCGCTCGGTCACGGTCAGGCCGCCCAGCACAACCTGCAGGGCGAGGAACGGGATTGCGAGCAGGGCGGGGAACCAGACCCGGGTGCGATCGCGGTATCGACGCCGGGCAACGATGGCGTAGCCGATGATGATGAATCCCATGATCGCGGCGACCAGCCGGTGGGTCCATTCGAGCCAGACCTGGTGGGCGGCGAACTCGCCGAAGTCGCCGGAGGGAATGACCGCGCCGTAGCAGGCGGGCCAGTCGGGGCAGGCGAGTCCGGAGCCGGTGACGCGGACGATGCCGCCCAGTGCGGTTAACGCGAGGAGACCGATCACCAGGCCGAGGCCGACACGCTGGAATCTGGTCATTGATGCCATCTGCAGCCGCTCTGGTTGCCGGCTCGCAGGAGTCGGCGGTGCGCCCTTTAGTGTCGCACTTCTCGGCCTATCGGCGAACTATCGGCCGCACACTCGGCTGGTGAGTGCGGCCCGCTTGACCTGTGTGTGGCCTGTTGGGGCGGAGGGGGCGGGCCCCCGAACAAGTCCGGGGCTGGGAAAGGGAGGGTTAGCCGGCGGCTTCGGCGTAGATGGGGGTTGGGTTCTCCTTGTCCTGGGCTTCGGGGGTGGTGATCTGGTCGAGGAAGTGGAGAATTTGCTCGGGGGATTGGCCCTCGAGGTGGGGGAAGTGCTGGACGGCCTCGGCGATCAGGGCGTCCAGGTCGGGTTCTGCGGCAAATTTTTCTTCTTCGGCCTCAGATTCGACGATCTCCTGCTGTGGACTGGAGATCGTGGAATCGGGGGGTTCAATTTGTGAAAGTTCTGGTGTGGTTTCTGCTAGTTCTCGCGGCTCTTCGTGGAAGAGATCGGGTTGGTCGGGTCGCTGCTCGGCTCGGCGGTGGACGTCCTGGACGGTTCGTCGGATCTCTCGGGCGAGGCTGTTGAGCTGGGTTTCCTGGGCGTCTCGGGCGCGGAGGTACTCGACCGGGGTGAGGCGCTTGGCGTTGTCGGCGACGAAGTCGTACTTGAGGGAGACGTTGAGACGGAGCTCGAGCAGATGGAGGGACTGGAGGAGCAGGTCGTCGGCTGTGGCCGCGGCGATGCTGCTCCAGTGGGTCTCGGCGAGCTTGAGGTCGGCTCGGACGGTGGCGACGGAGGTCTTGCTGGTCTCGGCGATCTGCTTGAGGGATTGTCCTCGCTGTCGGAGGTAGTGGGCTCGGACGCTGCGTCGGCGTTGTTTGGGGGTGATGTGCATGGGATGGGCCTTTCGGATGCGGGAACGAGTGTTCTGCTCACTGTAGCGAAAGGGTGTTCTGTTTGGTATGTCATGGTTGGCGGAAGGGAGGGGAAAGGAGGGGTTGCAGCGGCTGAGGTGAGGCGGGCGGTAGTCGGCTTGGCGAAGTTGGGTGCTCTGGGCCCCGTGTCAAGCACGGGGCATCGGGCAGGGGGAGGGGGGTGGGGCGCCGGCTGGCCGGGGTAGGGCGGGCCTATGACGTGGGGGAAGGGAGCGGGTCCCCGCATGAAGCGGGGACTGGGATCGGTGGGTCGCGTCGTCTGAGGTGAGGCGGACGGTGTTGCCCTGGCGGAGTTGGGTGCTCTGGGCCCCGTGTCAAGCACGGGGCATCGGGAGGGGGAGGGAGGGAGCGGATTCGCGAGTGAAGCGGGGACTGCGAAGGGGTGGGGGCTAGTCTCCGGGTCTGGGGCCGAGGGTTGGGATTTCTCCGTGGACGCGGATCTGCATGTCCCGGACGGCGTCGTTTCGGCGATCCTTGAAGCCTTCTCGTTCGGCCCAGTAGTAGACCGTGACGATGATTGCGAGGGCGAACATCATTGAGCCGGGAACCCACATGATGCCTGCTCCGATGCGCTGGTCGAGGAGGGCGTCCGGTCCCCACTCGCGGACGGCGGCGGCGGTCGCGTAGGTGTCGTAGATCGGGTCGGCGACGTTGATCAGGATGAGTCCGAGCGCGATGTTCTGGAGGATCGCGACGACCAGCAGGGCGCAGCGCCAGACGTGATGGGGGCGCAGACGGGTGGCGTCGACGCCGATGACCAGCCACCAGAGCAAGATCGCGCCGAAGAGGAAGATGCCGTGCTCTACGAAGTGGACGGCTTCGGAGGCGATCGCGGCGTCGTAGGCGTCGGGCCAGTGCCAGCTCCAGACGCTGGCGATGTAGATCACGATGGCCGACGGCGGCCAGGTCAGGGCGCGGACGAGCCGGGAGTTGAGAAACGGAATCAGGTAGGTCGCGCGAACGCGGGGGGAGGCGGCGCGCAGGGCGAGGGTCGCGGGCGCGCCGAGCAGCATCAGCGGCGCGACGATCATGGTGATCATCACGTGCTGGATCATGTGCATCCAGAAAAGGTCGTCGGAGTAGGTGTCGACGGGCGACATCAGGCCGATCAGCATGAACAGCCAACCGGCGCTGAATGACCAGGCGTGCCAGCGGGGAAAGTGGAAGTTGGGCGAGTCGCGGCGCAGGCGGTAGTAGCCCCAGGCATAGAGCCCGCCGACGATGATCACGATCGCCAGTCCGGGAGCGTCGACGCTCCAGACGCCGAGCGCCGTGAGCAGCTCGCCGTTCTCGGCGAAGCGGCCGTCGTGGGCCAGCGTGATCGCCGGCAGGAGCGCCACCGCGATTGCGCAGACGACCGCGAGGAGCGCGGCGAGCGCGCGCGGTCGGGTGATCACGGGGCGGTCCGCGTCAGCTGAGGAAGAAGACGAGCGGGAAGATGACCAACAGCCATACGAAGCCCACGAAGTGCCAGTACAGCGTGGCGGCCTCAATCGCCGTGTTGCGCTTGGCGTCGAAGTGTCCGAGGAGTCCGCGCAGCCACTGAGCGAAGATGAAGACGAGCCCGCCAATCACGTGAGCGCCGTGGAAACCGGTCAGCGTGTAGAAGGTCGCCGCGTAGGGACCGTCGGAGATGCCGAACCCGGCGTGGGTCCACTCGAAGTACTGGTTGATGATGAACGCCGTACCGACGACCAGCACGATGGCCATGTTGATCAGCATCGCCTTGCGGTTGCCCTTGCGGATGGCAAAGGCGGCGAACTGCATGGGAATACTGGTCGAGACCAGCAGGACGGTGAAGAGGATCGGCAGGAGATGATCGCCCTCAACGCGGTGCGCGCCGTTGGTGGGCTCCCAGAAGAGAGTGTCGCTGTGCAAGGCGAGCATCGCCGCGATCAGTCCGGCGAAGAACATGATCTCGGAGAAGATGAAGAAGATGATGCCCCAGAGGCCGGTCGTCATCGGCTCGTCGCCGACGAGGAAGCTGCGGATGGGGTGGACCCGCTTGTGCGGGATGGCCGAGGCTGCCATGATTAGCCCTCCTCCCGCGACGACGTATCGGGCTGTTTGGCCCCTCCGCCGTTGCTTCCGTTGTGGCCGTTGTTGACGTGGTAGTGCGGGTCGTCCTGCAGACGCTCACCGAAGCGCAGGTCGAAGAGCGGTCGCTCGGAGCGAATCTCGGGCAGGGAGTCGAAGTTGTGCGCCGGCGGCGGTGAGGTCGTGGCCCACTCGAGGGTGGTGCCCTCCCAGGGGTCGGAGCCGGCCCGCTCGCCCCACTTGAGCGAGTAGACGACGTTGTAGAGGAAGACCATCATGCCGGCGGCGGAGACGAACGCGCCGATGGTGATCAGCATGTTCATCAGCTCCCAACCGGGATTGGCGACGTAGTCGTTGATCCGGCGGGGCATGCCGTCGAGACCGAGCAGCAACTGGGTGAAGAAGACGAGGTTGACGCCAATGAAGAGCAGCCAGAAGTGGAGCTTGCCCAGGCCCTCGTTCATGAACTTGCCGAACATCTTGGGGAACCAGTAGTAGCAGCCGGCGAGGAAGCCGAAGGTCGCGGCGATCGACATCGTGTAGTGGAAGTGTCCGACGACGAAGTAGGTGTCGTGGAGGGCGAAGTCGACGGGCACGGCGGCGTGGAAGACGCCGGTGATGCCGCCGATCAGGAAGAGCATGAGGAAACCGACGCTGAACAGCATCGCGGTGGGGAAGATGTTCGAGCCGCGCCACATCGTGGTGATCCAGTTGAACATCTTGACGCCGGTGGGCACCGCGATGAGGAAGGTCGCGCCCATGAAGAAGGGCAGGAAGACGCCGCCGGTGGTGAACATGTGGTGGGCCCAGACGATGAAGCCGAGCAGGCCGATGGCGATGAGGGCGAGGACCATCGAGCGATAGCCGAAGACCGGGCGCCGGGTGAAGACGCCGAAGACGTCGGAAACGATGCCCATCGCGGGCAAGATCATGATGTAGACGGCGGGATGGGAATAGAACCAGAAGAGGTTCTGCCAGAGCAGCGGCTGTCCGCCGGCGGCGGGGTCGAAGAAGGCTCCCTCGGCGCCGTTGCGGTCGATGAAGCCGAGCACCAGCGCGGCGGCCAGGACGGGGGTCGAGAGCAGAATGAGCAGACCGGTGACGAGCGTGGTCCAGGTGAAGAGCGGCAGACGCCACATGGTCATCCCGGGCGCGCGCATCTTGAAGATCGTGACCAGGAAGTTCACGGACCCGAAGATCGAGGCCTGGCCTAACAGGATGACACCGACCAACCACATGTCCATGCCCGCGCCGGGAGGCTCGGCATTGTTGCCCGTGTCGAGCGTGACCGGCGGGTAGGCGGTCCAGCCGGCTGAGGCGGTTCCGCCCTCGACGGCGAAGCTGAGGGTCAGGAGGACGCCGCCGAAGAGGAAAATCCAGAACGAGAGCGCGTTGATGCGCGGGAAGGCCATATCGAGCGCGCCGATTTGCAGCGGCATCGAGTAGTTCATGAACGCCGCGCCGACGGGCAGCAGGAAGAGGAAGATCATCACGCTGCCGTGCATCGTGAAGATCGAGTTGTAGGTTTCCGCGGAGATGATGGTGCCGGTCTGGGCGAGCTCGGTGCGCATGACGAGGGAGAATGCCATGCCGACCAGGCCGAAGGCCCCGGCCGTCCAGAGGTACATGATGCCGATCTTCTTGTGGTCGACCGTGGTCAACCACTCGAGGATGACGCGCCAGGCGTTCGCGCCGGCATAGGTGCTGGTCTGTGCCCCCGCCAGTGTCGCCATCGTGTTGCCTCCCTCTGCGTATCCCCTGATCGTCGTCGCGACGCGGGCGGGGCTAGCCGCCGGCCTCAATCAGTTCAGCCAGTTTGCTCGGAATGATGTCCGCCTCGGGCGGTCGCGGGACCGTCTGCAGCCAGGCGTAGATGTCGGCGATTTCCTGGTCCGAGACCTGGTCGGGCGGGAACTCGGTCATCGCCTCGAGCGGTTCGCGGTACTGAGTGATGACACGGTCGAGCGGGACGATGGTCATGGCGATGGTTGGGCCGACGAGGCCCTCGCCTGTGTCGCCGTGGCAGACGTTGCAGCCGAGTGAGAAGAACAGGTTCTGGCCATTGGCCGGGTTGCCGACCGCGCCTTCCTCCTGCTCGACTTCCTCTTCGCCGCCGAAGTCGCCTTCAACCGGCGCGGGAGCCTCGCCTGCCTTGTCTTCGAACCAGTCGTCGTAGTCGGCGGGCGACAAGGCGCGGACGGTGTAAATCATGCGAGCGTGGTCACGGCCGCAGAACTCGGCGCACTGACTCATGAAGTCGCCGGCATCCGTGACCCGCACCCAGAGCGTCTGGACGCGGCCGGGGACGGCGTCGAGTTTGGTCAGGAACTGCGGCGTGTAGAACGCGTGCAGCACATCGGCCGAGGCAATGTTAAAGCGGATCATCTGGCCCACGGGGACCGTGACGATCGGTGTGTTGTCGGCTGCCTGGAGTCGACCCTCGGCGACCGTGTCGGTGCCGTTGAAGACGCGCATCACTTCCGTGCCGGCTCGATGGCGAATCGCCACCGTTCCGTTGACGGCGCGCTCGACGGTCACGACATCGCCGGTGCGGGCGACGACCCGCATGTGCTCGACGCCAAGTTTGAGTGTCATGAAGGGGACGACCAGCGACGGATCCTCAAGATGAATCTCGGTTTCCGCGAGGTCGGGAGAGATGTTCTCGGCCAACTCGGTGCCCAGCGGGACGGCGTAGCTGAAGGCCCAGGCCCACTGACGGCCCTGGACATCGACGATGACGACATCCTCGTCGTCGGGGTCGGCGGCCGCCTGGATGTCCTGCAGGACGAAGAAGGAGACGATGAATAGCACCACCACGATCACCGTGGGAATGCCGGTCCAGAGGACTTCTGCGGTCGTGTTGTGGGCGACCTGGGTCGGGAGTTCGTCGTCGGACTTGCGCTTGTAGCGGAAGACGACCCAGAGGATCATCGCCTCGACGATGACGAAGACGACGACGCCGATCGCGAACACGACGAAGTAGAGGGTGCGAATCGAGTCGCCCTGCTCGGTCACCGCCTCGGGAAGGGCGACCTGCGCGCTGGCCAGGCCGGTGAGCGCCAGCAGCGACAGCGCGGCAGCGCCCATCACCAGCGTGAGGCGGCCAAATCGGGTACGCCAAAGCCGTTGGTATGCCCTCACGCGCCCGCTCCCTTCTGTCCCTGTGTCAGCCTGCTGTTCATGTGTGTCACCAGTCGCTAACCGGCGCTGTGTTCGGCGCTGTCGATGAGCGGCGCGTCGGCTTCATGCTCGTCATGGTGATCATCGTGCGCAGGTTCTTCGAAGTACTGGATGTCTTCCAGGAACCAGCCGACGCCGCCGAACACGATCAATGTGATCCCCGCGCCGAGCACCTGATCGGTGAAGACCGCGCCGGCGGCCGTGATCATCAGGCCGGCGGCGAAGATCAGCGGAGAGAGGCTGGGCGGCGGCATGTGAATGCCGGCCGGCGGCGAGACGTCGGGCATGACTTGGAGTGGATTCTGCCGGAACTCGGCCGGTCCTCCGGCCTCGAAGTAGCCCATGTCCTCGAGGAACCAGCGCACCGCGCCGAGCACGATCAGGGTGATCCCGACGCTCAGCAGTTCGCCGACGAAGATCGCACCGGCTGCCATCACGATCAGGCCGAGGGCAAACAGGATCGGCGCCAGGCTCGGAGGCGGCAGGTGCGTCTCGGGAGCGTCATGCTCGCCGTGGCCGTGCTCGTCTTCCTGTCCCGAGGGCAGCGCCAAGGTGGCTGCGGGTTGAGCAGCCGGTGCGGCCAGTGAGGGCACATCGCCGCTGCGCGCGGCGGGCAGGGGCTGCAGATAGCTGTCGGCGACCACCTTGCGTTCATTGCGGTAGACCATCGGACGCAACGCGGGCGGGAGCAGTGAGGCGATCGGCTTGAACAGGTCGGGCCCGCTGTAGGCCTCCTGCAGATCGATACCGAATCCGGCCGGACGCTGCCGATAGACGATCAGCTTGTGCAGCTTGACGCCATTCATGCGGCAGAGACGAATCGCGCGTCCACCCTGACCCATCGGCACGTAGAGGATGAGCGGCGATGCCTGAGCCAAGGGCTTCCAGCGCTGAACCGCGGTCTCGTTGGTGACCTCGTGCGTGAGCGCCAGGTCGGCGGCGATGGCGATGAAGTGTCCCGGCTCGTCCGTCACCACGATGTCGGGATAGAGCCAACCGCCCGCGCGGACCCGCACGCCCATCTGTTCCTCGGGAAAGTTCGTCGTGATCTCGCGATCGGGGAACTCGTCGTTGGGGTAGCCGTAGGACGCCTCAGCAATTTGCTGAAGGATGCTGGCCCGCTTCTGCCTCGCCGATTCCAGCGTGGGCATTGCCGTCTGTTCGCCTCTCGCTCAGCCGCGCCTCATGCATGAGGCGCGGTCGATCTCCGATCCTAACCCAGCCCTGCGACAGTGGCTATCCCCCGCCTCGGCAGAGTCCACCACTGACGCATCCCGATATCTAGCTCGAGAGCGACCGAGCGGGCTGATTGACGGGGATGTAGCGAGGCCGATAGATGGCCACGCCGCGCCCGTTCCGGGCGCGAGTGCGCTCGTCCACGATCTGGGCGCCGATGCCGGCAATCCGCGACCAGCCGAACAGGGTGGTGTAGTAGTCGGGGTCGGTGAAGCCCAGTGCATTGACGAGGCTGCCGGAGATCAGGTCGACGTTGGGGTACGGGTTGGAGACCTTGGGATTCTCCTTGAGCGCGCGGATACCGCCTTCGCGGACCGCCTTGACCACCTTGAACCAGTGATCGTCGGGGCACAGCTCTTCGCCCACGCCCAGTTGCACCTTGGCGCGCGGATCCTCCTGGCGCAGCACGGCGTGGCCGAAACCGAAGATCAGACCGCCGTCTGCGAGCCGCTGTTTGAGGATCTGGTAGGCCTCTTCCGGGTCCTCGCTGTCGACCTCGTGCACCATCTTGAAGGCGTCCTGGTTGGCCATCCCGTGCCGCGGTCCGGCCAGGGCGTTCATGCCCGAGGCCATCGAGCGGTACATGTCGGCCAGACCTGACGCGACCGCTCGACCGGTGAAGGTCGAGAGGTTGCCGCCGCCGTGGTCGGCGTGCAGGTTGTAGTAGACGGATAGCAAGCGGGTCAGTGCTTCCTCGTCGCCGCCGGGCATGCCCAGCATGTGGACAAAGTTGTTGACGTAGCCGCGCGACGGCTCCGACGGGATCAGGTCGCCCCAACCTTCGCGCTTGCGGAAGATCGCAGCCAGGGCCGTCGGGATCCGCGCCACCAGGTTGACCGCGTCCTCGTAGTAGTCGTCGGTCTTACCGGTCATGCCCAGGATCTGAATCGCAGCACAGAACAGGTCCATCGGGTGGCCCGACATCGGCATCGCCGAGATGGCCGCCAGAGCCTCCTCGGACACTTCCGAGCGCGCGGCGATATCGTCGGCCACCGCCTGGCGTTCGGCATCGGTCGGCAGCGACTTGTTGAACAGCAGGTGGATGATGTCTTCAGCGGGCAAGAATGCGAGATCCGCGATCGGGTAACCGACGTAGGAAACGCCCTCCTGCGGATCGACGTAGCTGGTTTCGCAGGTGCCGACCGGGTAGCCCCTGAGGCCGGTATCGAGATGGTCGTTGGTGATCGTGAACTCAATGGTCGGGATGTCAGACATCGGCATCACTTTCCACGCGCGCACGCTGACGGGGTGAATGGTCACCGCAACCCGGTGCGCTCGGGGCGCGGTGCATCTCGCTCGTGTGATATCTCGCTGCGGCTGCAGGCCAAGCGCGACCAGCTAGCCCTTGACCGCGAGCAGACGGAACCGTTTACGACCGCTGGGGGCCTGGATCTCAATCTGCCGGTCGGCAGGCTGGTCAAGCAGTCCGCGGCCCAGCGGACTCTCGACCGAGATTCGCCGTGCCGCCGCGTTCGCCTCTGTGGTTCCAACCAGAGTGTACTCTTTGGCCTCGCCCAGTAACCCGCCGCTATCGTCGACCTCGACCACCGAGACCTTGCTGCCCAGCTTGGCGCGGCCGGTGGCACGTTCCTCCCGTACCACCGCGTGCGCGATCTGGTACTCAAGCTCGTCAATCCGAGACTTGAGCCGCTCCTGGTGTTCGCGCGCCGCCTCGAGCGGGGCATTCTCGCGAATGTCCTTGTCTTCGCGTGCGGCGGCCACGGCCTGCACGGCCTCGGGCATCTCCGAGTTGAGCTGTCCCAGCTCTTCCTTCAGAAGTTGCAAACCGTCGGCGGTCATTTCAAAGGTCTGCGCCTGTTCGTGCTGGAAACGCGAGTCGTCTCTCGACACGGTCACCGCACGCTTGATTCGCAGGAAGTTCCCCAGATTCTGCGCGCTGGCCCGGCCCTCCGCGTCCGTGACGACCGTGTACTCCTGCTTCCAGCAGTAGCGCAAGAACTCCTTGACCGGCTGCAACCGCGCGGCCAGATCCATCGTGTTCTTGCCGATCGTCTCCTGGAAACTCTCCATCGTCTTCGGCGAGAGCTCGGAAATCGGTGTGCTCGGTCCAAAATGCCAGAGGAACCTGGTCACTGCCTCACGAGCGGCCTCATCGAGCACGAATGCGCCTCGACCTGGTCGCGCCGCCGGCGCCGCCTTGCGGCGGGCGCGCTTCGCCTCCCGTTCCGCCTCCCAGGCGAAGTACTCCATGACCGCCATGTCGAGCGTCATATCCTGCTCGGGCGGCTCTACGTTGTTTTCTGCCGCCGCCGCAGCGGGCGGCTCATCAAAGAGGTCCGCCTCGCCCTCCACTACGTCGTCTGCGGGGTCATCCGCGAGCTCTTCGAGCGTGCCGGTCGTCTGTTCGTCGTCAAAGAATGCCATCGGTCGTCTCCAACTATCGAGCAGCGTTCGAGTCGTTCCATGTCGCCCCAGCAGCCGTTAGTTCTGACGGCACGCGGCACGACCGGAGCGTCACCCAGCTCCGACATCCCTATTCTACCCCTTTGCTCATGCCGGACTTGATAGACAAACAGCAGATCCGCGCCGCACTGGGCCGCGCAGGCCTGAGTTATGTGGAAGTTTTGAATCCCGATCTCGCCTCGCAGCTCAGCATCTGGCTCAACATGATGCTCGCCGCACCGCGCAATCTGACCGCGATCCGAGAGCCGGAGTCGGCGATCGCCAAGCACGTGATCGAGCCCCTGATGGGACGTCACCGACTGATCGTCGCCGATCTGCCCCTGCCCGACGGTCCACTGATCGACATCGGCAGCGGCAACGGAGCGCCCGGACTGCCGTTCGCGCTGTGCGAACCGGGGCGCGAGGCAACGTTGCTCGATGCCCGGTCCGGCTCCGTTTCCTTCCTCACCGAGGTCATTTCCCAGATCGGAGCGGCGCAGGTTACCGCCGTTCAGGAACGAGCCGAGGTCGCCGCTCACTCGGACCGGCGCGAACAATTCGCCTTCGCGGTCAGTCGGGCGGCGGCGGCGCCTTCGGTCTCGCTGGAGTTGATGATTCCCTTCCTGCAGATCGGCGGGATCGCCGCTGGCTGGACGGGCATCCTCACCCCGCAAGCCGCAGCGGGTGTCGCGCAGGCGGCGGAGGTTCTGGGTAGCAAACTTACTCCGATTGATACACCAAACGACATACTCGTGGCGACCAAGGTTCGATCGACAGAGCGCAAGTACCCACGTCCCTGGAGTCAGATTCGTCGCCGACCGCTGGGCTCGAGTCGCCCATAACGCAGACAGCCGGCTGACCTCCCGCCTACCTTAGTCACGCATGTCTGCTTCCGCTCCGGCACCATCCCGATACGACCCTGCCCGATTCCGGCGCAACATCCGCGTCTACTACCTGTTCATGGCCTCGACCGGGTTCATGTTGTTTCTGCCGGTCTGGATCATCTACCTCATGGATGGGCGCGGCCTGACTCTGACCGAGGTCGGCGTCATCGAGTCGTTTTTCTGGCTCACCGTGATCATCGCCGAGGTGCCGACCGGCGCAATTGCGGATCGCTTCGGCCGCCGAGTATCGCTGGCTCTCGGTGCGATCATGTTTGCGATCTCGACAGTGATCTTTGCGATCGCCGACGGATTCTCGCTGTTGCTGGGTTCGTACCTGGTGATGGGTATCGGGATGACGCTGTACTCCGGCGCCGGCGATGCATTGCTGTACGACACATTGCGCGTGTTGAGGCGAACGCGAGAGTACGAGCATCACGCCGGCAGAGCGCACGGGCTGTTCTTCGCAGCGATGGTGCTCGCGACTGCGGTCGGCGGGCCGGCTGCCTACCTGCTGGGCTACACGCCGACGATCCTGGTGTCCGCCGCTGTCTTCGTCGTCTCAACCGGCGCGGCCGTGATGTTGCGCGAGCCGCCGCGGCGGGAATCGGACTTCCCCCTCGATCCCCTCCACGCCGCCCCCGCCAGTGTTCGGCACACCGCGTCGGACATTATCCAGCACACCAGGCACGAGGCCGGCGGCGTACCGATCTTCCAGGAGATGACCAAGGGGTTCGGGATCGTCTGGCGCAACCGTCCGATTCGCTACCTGGTGCCCTTCGCCGCGATCACAATGACACTATTCGGCCTGCCCCACTTCCTGGCGCAACCCTTTGTCGCTCAGCACGGTCTCAATCCGCTCGACGGAGTAGCCGACGGGTTCATCTGGTCCGCGCTTTTGATCCCGGGCCAGATCGGGACGGTGCTGGGCATGCTGGTCGCAGCCTGGCTGATCAGCCGATTGGGCGAACGACGCTCATTTCCTACCGTCCTCGTGTTCGGGGCCGCCTGCCTGATCCCGTTGGCGATCTGGAATCACCTCGGAGTGTTGGGCGCGATTTTCATGGTCAGCATCGCCCAGGCCGCCATTCGGCCGATCACGAACGGCTACATCAACCGCCGGATCAGCTCCGATCAGCGGGCCACGGTGCTGTCAATCTTCTCCCTGGTCCATGGCGGCGCGATGAGCGTCGCCGTGCTCGTGATTTTTCCGGTGGCCGACCAGGTCTCGTTCCCCGCAGCGTTCGGCATTTCCCTGCTGATAGTGGTCACCCTGGGCGTCGGCCTGTGGCTGCTCTGGCACCTGGCCCATCGTCGCGATCAGACCGAGCGCATCCGCCGCTGGTCCATCTCGGTACCGAAACCCCAGGCGCTGCAGTCACGGCCCGGCGTATCGGCGAACGGTCACGACGGCCAGCCCGCTGTTGTGTACCGCCCCGTGCAACGCAATGTGCAACGCAATGTGCAAAACCTCGATTGAGACACGATCCAGCGCACTGCCGGGTTCCGTAGGATTTACTGCATTGTCGGTCCCGCCGATCGGCGACTCCCCTGCGGCCCACGTGCTGCGGCCCACGTGCTCTGATGACTCAACCTGAACGCTTCGCGCGCAACATCCCGATCTACTACCTGTTCCAGTTCGCGACTGGATTCCTGATCTGGGTGCCCGTCTGGATCATTTTTCTCCAGGATGAGCGCGGCCTCTCGTTGACCCAGGTCGGGCTGATGGAGGCCGTGTTCTGGTTCACGATGTTCATCGCCGAGGTTCCGACCGGCGCGATCGCCGACCGCTTCGGGCGGCGCATCTCGCTGGCGCTGGGCGGCTTCCTGTTCACGATCGGCACGTTCATGTTCGTGATGCTTGAGGGCTTTCTCGGTCTGGCCCTCAGCTACGTGATCATGGCCGGATCGATGACCCTCTACTCCGGCTCGGGACACGCGCTGCTGTTCGACACCCTGCGCACGCTGGGCCGCACCCGCGAGTACGAGAAGCACATGGGCCGCTCGGAGGCGATGATGACGGGCGCCTTGCTTGGTGCCGCGCTCTTCGGCGGTCCCATGGCCGGACTCTGGGGCCTCGAGACCGTCTTCCTGATTGGCGCAGCGACGATGGCCTTCGCCGGCTTCATCGCCCTGCTGCTCCGCGAACCGCCGCGGACCGAGGCGGAATTCGGGGAGGATGGCCTGCACGCCGCGCCGATTTCAGCCAGCGACGCCGCCGGCGGCGACCACTCGCCGCAGGGAGTCGTCAGCTACATCCTCGGCGGCTTCCGCATCGTGCTCCGCCGTCGGCCCGTGCTCTGGATGATCGTTCTGGCCGGCATCGTCACCGTCGCCTTCGAAATGCCCAACTTCTTCGTCCAGCCGTTCCTGCGCGAGCACGGCCTGAGTCCTGAGGGCGGCATTCTCGACGGTATGACCTGGAGCGCGCTGATTGTGCCGGGATTTGCCGCCATGTCGGCAGGATCGCTGCTCGCCTCGCCATTCGTCGCGCGAGTCGGCGAGCGCCGCGCGCTGTCGATCCTGATCTTCGGCGGCGCCTTCCTGTTCATCCCGCTCCTGCTGTTCAACCATCTCAGCATCATCGCGCCGATTGCCATCCTCGGCGGCATTCACGCCGCGATCCGGCCCATCGCGACCGGCTACATCAACCGCCGTATCCGCTCTGACCAACGAGCCACCGTGCTGTCGATCTACGAGCTGACGATGGCCGCGCAGATGGCGGTCATCGTCCCGGCGATTTCGGCCTCCGCCGACACGATTGACTTCCGCTTCGCCTACGGACTCTCGGTCATGGTCGTGCTCACGCTCGGCGCTGCTCTCTGGCTCGCCTGGAGACGCTCACACCGACGCGAACAGGTCGAGGCCCTGCACCGGATCAGCGTGCGCGCCAAGCCGCAAGCGATGGCCGCGCCGAAGCTGCAGATGGTATCGGGCAACGGCAAGGGCATGCCCGTGGGCCCGCTCGCCAATCGGGCCAATGGCAATGCCGAGCCGTCCCTGCCTGCTGAGACGCTGCCGTCCGACCGCTCATGAGGCGCGAGGGCCCCCCGACGCCGGCGTCACAGCATTCGTTCGCGCGCAACATTCCGCTCTACTACCTCTTCCAGTTCGTCCGCGGCTTCCACTTCTGGCTGCCGATCTGGTTCCTCTTCCTGCAGACCGAGCATGGATTGGCCTACGTCCAGATCGGCTTGATCGAGGTGCTCTTCGGCATCGCGACGATCATCGCCGAGGTGCCCACCGGCGCGATCGCGGACCGCTTTGGACGCCGGGTCGCCCTGGGCATGGGCGCGCTGGGCTTCGCCGGAGCGACCGTGCTGTTCGCCACGCTCAGCTTCCCCAGTCTGATCGTCGGCCACCTGTTCATGTCGATCACGCGGACCCTCATGTCCGGCTCCGACGACGCGCTCCTCTACGACAGCCTGCGCCAGCTCAAGCGCACGGACGAGTACGAGAAACACGCCGGACGGGCCAGCGCCGTCGCGACGGCGTCACTGCTGGCCGCCACGATCCTCGCCGGGCCGCTGGTCTCGGTGCTCGACTTCCGCACGGTGATCATCATCAGCGCAGTCGGGATGGGACTGGCGGGCCTGATCGCGCTGGTGCTGCGTGAACCGCCGCGGCGCGAATCAGACTTCGACGAGGGTGGCCAACCGATACATGCCTCCACCTCGGGGACCGCGGTCCTCGATGAGATCCTGCGGGGCATCCGCATCGCTCTCCGCACGCGCCCCGTGCTCTGGGCGATTCTGTTCGGAGGCATCATGCTGGCCACCCTCGACCTGCCCGAGTTCTTCATCCAACCGTTTGTCCGCTCGCACGGAGTGGACCCCGCCATCGGGTTGCTCGACGGGCTGACCTACTCGGCATTCATGCTGCCCTCGTTCGTCGGATTGATGCTCGGCGCGATCCTCGCCGCTCCGCTGGCGGCGCGGTTGGGCGAACGCCGCGCCCTGCCGACCGTGCTGGTCGTCGGCGGATTGGTGTTTGTCCCCCTGCTCGTCGCCGATCACCTCGCGCTGGTCGCTTCATTCGCGCTGTTGGCCGCTGGGACGGCAGCGGTGCAACCGCTGGCCGGCGGCTACATCAATCGGCGCATCCCCTCCGACCAGCGCGCGACTGTGCTCTCCATCTTCTCGCTGTGCACGGCGGTGATGATCACGATCGTGATCGGCTCAGCTTCGGCTCTGGTCGACGCCTTCAGCTTTCAAGCAGGCTTCGGCCTGGCCTTCGCTTTGCTGATTGCCGGCGGGGCGGTCTTCTGGATCGGCTGGCGACGAGCCCACCGACAGGAACTCACGGTATAATCAGAATGTATGAGCTTAGCCAGTCAAGCAAGGGCTAGTCAGGAAGGAGCCCAACATGCCCCGATCGAGTTTCGACTTCTGGCCAAACCGCTCGCCACACGCGCTGAAGATGCCCGAAGAAACCTGAAAGAACCTGAAAGGCCCTGAAGCACAATCTCCAGCAAAACACTGGAGATCAGGCCATTCAGGGGTCTGAAAAAAGCATTTCGCTGAAAACCTGAAAACTCGACCCGCGCCGATTGAGTCCGCCATGACCAACGGACTGATGGACCGACCGGGGCAGGTGAGTCAGGCGACGATTTCGCGCTCGCGCAGCGATGCCACGGCGTCGGAATCGAATCCCAGCTCGGCCAGCAGCGCCTGCGTGTCCTGACCGCGAAGAGGCGCCCCTCCGCGAATCCGGCCCGGCGTGGCCGACAACTTGGGCGCCACGCCGGCCTGGCGCATGACGCCGCCATCCGGCGTCGGAACCTCGACCACCATCTCCCGCGCGATGTTGTGCTCATCGCGCAGCGCGTCCTCGAGGGACAGCACCGGCTTGGCGCAGACGTCAATCTCATTGAGAATCTCGTGCCACTCGTCGGCGGTCCGGGTCATGAATGCGTCGGCGAACGCCTCGCGGATCTCCTCGCGCCGCGCGAGATCCGAGGTGCCCTGGTCGTCGATGAACTGCTCCAGGCCCAGGGCCCGGCACAGGTTCGCGTAGAAGTACGGCTCCATCGAGCCGACCGAGAACCAGCGGCTGTCGGCGGTCTCATAGACCCCGTAATGAGGTTCGCCGCCGTTGAGCACATGCTTCGCCGGACGCATGTCCGCACCCGCGCCCTCATACCCGGCCAACGCCGAGGTAATCAAGGACATCGAACCGTCGGACATACCAAGGTCGATGTACTGTCCCTCGCCGGTTCGCTCTCGCGCCTGCAGGGCGCAGACAATCGCGAACGCCGCCATCAGTCCCCCGCCGGCGAAGTCGGCAATGATGTTGACCGGAATCGCCGGTCGGCCGCCTGTGGAGTGATCCCCGATCATCCCCAGCGCTCCGGCCGTTGCGATGTAGTTGATGTCGTGCCCAACGTGGGACGCATACGGCCCGGTCTGCCCGAACCCGGAGAGCGAGCAGTAGACCAATCGCGGATTGCGCGCCGAGAGCGTCTCCCAGTCGACGCCGAGCCGCGTCACGACGCCCGGCCGGAAGCCTTCCAGCACAACATCGGCCTCATCCGAGAGCCGGTAGAAGATCTCCCGTGCCTCGTCCGCCTTGAGATTGAGCCCAATCGATCGCTTGCCGCGGCCCAGCGCGTAGGAGGAGTAACGCCGCCGCTCCTCATTCGGATCCCGCTCTACGTCTCGACGCCCGCGCGGCCGCCCTGCTTGCTCGACCAGAATCACTTCCGCGCCCATGTCGGCCAGCAACATCGAGCAATACGGTCCCGGCGCCAGAGCCGACAGATCGACCACGCGAATGCCATCCAGCGGACCATCGAGCGTCGTCATCGCAACATCCCTTCACTCATGGTCGCTAGCGAACAGCGACAACCAACAACAACCCTCAGGCTAGGACTCGGTTCGCAGAAATCGCCGCTGCGGCGCGACCTGGAAGATCCACAGTGCGATCAGACCGACCAGCGATATGGGAATGATCACCAGCCCGTGCAGAATCGCCGCAAAGGCGACGGCTGTCGACTCCGCATCCTGAGCGCCCAGCGTTCCAAGTGTCGGCAGCCAGATCAGGAGCGTCGCCTTCGTCGCCCACTCGAACGGGCCCACACCGCCCGCTGTCGATGGCGCCGTGATCAGCAGGTTGGCAGCCGCGGCGACCAGCAGATAGACGGGAAAGGGCAAGCCGAGGTTGAATGCCTGGCCAACCATCCAGTACATGACCGCCTCAAGCGCCCAGGCGATCAGGCTGGCGATGAGCGCGCCGATCACCTGCCGCCGATTGGCCTGCGCCGACATGCCTGTGATCAGTGGGGGCAGCCAGGTCCACTCCCGGTCCGCCTGGCCGGGAAGCCGGCTCAGCATCCTCCCGATGATTCGCTCAGCCGCCTCCGGATGCCTCGCGATCGCCCCGAAGACCAGGAACGCTCCGGTGATCCCGAAGACGAGAAACGCCATCGCGCCCGTCAATTCGTCTCCGGCGTCGTTCATGCCTTCGAAGCCGATCAGACTGGCGATCACGCCGATGACGAGAAAAAACGTCAACATCAGGCCGTCGTAGACGCGGGTCATGAAGATGCTGGACAGCCCCGACAGGCGGGAGATGTCGTGCCGCTGATACAGCACATGAGCGCGGACCAGCTCTCCGGCTCGCAAGGGCAGCACATTGTTGACCCCGAACCCGATTGCGACGATCGGAAACAGCCTCCACCAGGCGATGCTCTGGATATGCAGCAACAACCAGTGCCAGCGCCAGGCGCGAGCGGCAATGCCGGCGAAGTAGACGACCAACGCGGGACCGATCCACCAGGCGGAGACCTCGGTGAAGGCCCGGCCAACCTGGTGAAAATCCGCGTTGCGCAGGAACAGCACCAGGAACGCGGTGCTACCGCCCAAGCCCAGCGCGAGGCGCGCAAGAGATCCCGTCGCCCAACCCGGAAGCCGAAAACTCATGGCCATGCCCGCCAGAATCTAGGCGGATGCTAGCCCGCCTCGATTCGAGGCGGAGGCAGGCGCAGGGCCTCCCGCAACCCTTGCGCCGCTCGCTGACCGCTCCGGGTCAACTGGTCATGGCGCAACACTATCTGCGTCCGAACGTACCGGCCGCCCTCAACCGCCGAGAAGGCGATGAAGGCCACCGCTCCCCCGGCGATGATGTCGGCGATGTAGTGCTCACCCAGGTACACCAGGGCAAACGTCAGCGCGATGGAGTAGGCCACCGCCACCGCAATCACCTTGCGGGAACGCAACACAATGCCCACGCCGACCACCACGAACGAGGCGGCAAAGTGCAACGAGGGCATCGCCGCAGTCGGGTTCGGTTCGGCCATCGTGGCGAACGCCCAGTTGTAGAAGTCGACGCCCAGGATCGCCGGGCCGACTGTATTCATCCCGCGGACGACTCCATCCACGAGACCCTGGTCGGCGGCCATCCAGGGCGGGGCCGTCGGCACGGTGAAGTAAAGCAGCGCGCCGAGGTAGAAGGTCAGCGCAACGATGATCGTCACCCGCCAGGCCATCTTGCGAACGAACAGCCAGGTACCGAGCACCGCAGCATGCGGGAAGACAAACCAGGTCCAATGCACGATCGCCGAGAAGAATGCGGGGAGTCCGGGATCTGCACTGGCCCCGCCGATCCTGGCCTGCAACCAGGCCGACGGCGTGACCCCGGCGAACATCCACAGTTCCCAATCGAGTACATAGTCGGTCAGGGTGCGCAGCCCGGTCTCGTCGGCTGCGTCGCGCAACTGGATGAAGAACGCCATCGCGACGACATAGGCGACCAGGATGCCCCAGTCGCCCCATCGTCGAGCCAGCACAAAGACGGCTAGCACCGCACACCCGCTGATCGGGGCGAAGACCACCGGCTCCAGCGAGACCGTCTGCCTCAACACAACTGCCAGCAGACCAACCGCTAACGCGGCCCAACAGACGGCCCCAATTGCCTCTCGACGGCTGATGCTCTGCACCCGACGCACTACCTAGCAACCCTCCGGAATCAACTCTCGATCTGACGGCCTAACGCGTCGCGATTAAGCCTATCGACTTTGGCGATACAGGTTAACGATCCGCGCACACGCTGTCAGTTGTGGTTTGCAGTGGCTACGGAGCGGTCGGAATCCGCTCCGAGATCAGCCGTGCGATCCCCTCGAGATCGGTCAACCGACTGTCTGCTGCCATGATCTGACAGTGCGCCGGTACTCCGTCACCGGCGTCGGCGCTCGGCGTCTCAGGCGTATCGCTGGTGATCTCGATCGAGTTGAACAGCAGGATGAGGACCCGCGTCTGGGCAAACACGAGGAGGGTCGAACTGACGCAGATCCCCGAGTGCCCATGCAGCAGTTGGATGGCAACCGAGGCATCGCCGACCAGCGGCGCCGGCTCAAAGCTCGCTTCGAACAACTCGTGGTGAGGAACGAGGATTCCGATCAGCGAGGGCGGCTGCGAGGCGAGGTACTTCACCCACTCGACGGCAGTCTCGGCCGACTGATCGGTGAACACATGCAGCCAGAGCGTCTCACCGGTGGGGCTGTCTTCGCTGTCGGAGAAATGGATGCCGCTTGAGGCCAGCGCCCGGCCCGGCAAGGACGAGAGCATCCTGTCTTCCGACGCTTCCAATAGGGATGGCAAGCCGGCCGCGTACGACTTCTCCTCCAGATGCGAGCCGACATCGGCCGAGGCAACGCTGAACTCCCACTCCCGTACATCCTGGTCGCCCGACTGGCCCTGGGGGAGATCCTCTTCCGTCACCACTTGAGCCTGGGTCTGCCCCGGGTCGGGTTGACCCTCTTCGCCGTCGCCTCCACCGCAGGCCACGACCGCGCTGAACGCGACCAGAAGCGCTGCTACCGCAACCCGACGCAGAACCGTCCCGAGCATCTCTGTACAGGATTCGCGCCGCGCCACTTCACGCGAACTCCGGGCTCGATGACTCTGCTGCATCGTCTGCCGACTCTGCGTCTCGGGCTGTCGGCAGCACGATGTGGAACGTAGTGCCGACGCCCTGCTCGCTCGAGACGCGAATCTCGCCTCCCTGCGCCCGCACCAGTTCGCGAGCGATGGCCAGACCGAGACCGGTGCCGCCCTGGGCGCCCGGACGATCCGACTTGTAGTAGCGGTCGAACAGGTTAGGTATGGCTTCCTCGGGAATGCCAACGCCCGTGTCGGCGACCGCGATCGAC
The DNA here is from genome assembly GCA_022822855.1 of Dehalococcoidia bacterium. Classification (GTDB taxonomy): domain Bacteria; phylum Chloroflexota; class Dehalococcoidia; order Bin125; family Bin125; genus Bin125. The sequence goes on along the minus strand of JAJDYG010000024.1, from coordinate 10,832 downwards.
ACGCTGCCCTGGCTCTCTTTGCGTGCACTCAACTCTACGTCGCCGCCGGGTGGCGTGTGGCGCAGCGCGTTGTCGAGCAGATTGCCAAGCACCTGATCGAGCCGATCCCAGTCGCCCAGCACATCGCCCGCGTCCGATGTCGCGACCGACAAGCTGACGTCCAATTCCTGTGCTCGGAGCGCAAACAGCTCGCCGACATGCTCAAGCAGCAGTTCCACGTTGACTGGATTCGACTCCACCTGAACTTGCCCCGCCTCGATCCGCGACAGGTCGAGCAGTCCCTCCACCAACCTCAACAGACGACGCGACTCGTCCTCAATGATTCGGTACGCATTGTGCTGCTCTTCATCCTTGACGACATCGTCCATCAATGCCTGCGAGAACCCATTGATCGAGGTCAGCGGCGTCTGCAGGTCGTGCGAGACGTTCGCCAGAAAGTCACGCAGCGCGGTCTGCTGGCGTTCGACCTCCTCGGTCATCTGGTTGAACGAGCGCGCCAGTTCCTGCGCCTCCTGCGACCCGCCCACATCGACTCTCTGTTGGAGCTGACCCCGGGCCACGCTGCGCGAAGCCGCGGCGACTCGCTGAATCGGGCGGTAGATCGAACGCGAGACCAGGAACCCGACCAGCGAAGCGACGATCAGCGCAATCACGCCGGCCAGTAACAGCCGGGGCGCCAGATCGCCGGCCACCGCCCAGCGAGACTCTCCGACCAGGGCCACCGCAATGCAGCAGTAACCCTGTCGTTGTTGCTCATCAACGGGCAGGCTGGTCACGACATAGGTCAGGCGCTCGCCGTCGTCGGTCGTTAGCTGGCCCTGGGCCAGTCGATTGCTATCCAGCTCGCCCAGATCGATCGGCAGGGTCTCGCCCAGGAATCGATCGCCGGTTTCCATCACCCGGACCACTTCGCCTCCCGACGTAATGCCCAGGACCGGCACGTCGAGCTCGCTGACCAGGGTGCCGGTCAACGTCTGCGCCGCAATCGCGAAATCTTGCAGCAGTTGGTCCAGGTTTCTCGCTTCGTCCTGTTCGGAGAACAGCTCGGGACCCCAGGCCGTCGCCAGTTCTCGCAACCGCGACTGATCCACCCGGTCCTGGTAACCGCCCAGCAGCACGAACGAGATCAAGCCGACGACGATCAGCGTCAGCACGACGATCGCTACCAGTGTCACGTAGATCCGCGAGCGGATCGTCTGCAGTTGCCAACTCGGCGAGCCCAGCGCGGGCATCCACTTCCACTGACGGTTGGGCATCATCTCGGCGCTGTCGGCAGCCACCGCTGACAGCGGCTAATCAACATCGCCGTTCGTGGACAGCGACAGACCGTTCGGGTTGTCGCGCATCGTCATCTTGTAGCCCACGCCGCGCAGTGTCTCGATCTGTAGATCACTGTCGCGCAAGTGTTGCCTGAGATGATTGATATGCACGTCGACGGTGCGCGTTTCCCCGCTGAAGGTGTAGCCCCACACCAGCGAGAGCAGTTGCTCGCGCGACATCACGGTCTGCAGGTTCTGCGCCAGGGCGAAGAGCAAGTCGAACTCTTTGGTTCTCAGCTTGAGCGAGGTCTCGCCGAGTGCCGCCTCGCGCGTCTGGCGGTTCAGCGTCAGGCTGCCCACCGAGACTTCGACGCCAGAGCGGGCGATGCCGTCGGCGCGGCGCAGGATGGCCTTGACCCGGGCGACCAGTTCCTTGGGGTTGAACGGCTTGGTCAGGTAATCGTCGGCGCCCAGCTCGAATCCAGCGACCTTGACCGCGTCCTCCCGGCGAACCGTCAGCATCAGGATCGGCACATCCGAATCCTGGCGAATCCCCTTGGTCACCTCGAAGCCGTCCAGCTTGGGCATCATCAGGTCGAGCACGACCAGATCGGGCTGGAGCATCACCGCCTTCTCGAGGGCCTCCTGGCCGTCGGAAGCAAACTCCAGTTCGTAGCCTTCTCTCGAGAGGTATAGGCGGACCAACTCACGGATGTGGGGCTCGTCATCAGCGATGAGTATTTTCATGACGCGCAGCCTGCCAGCCAACCAAAATTCACTATAGAACCTGCAACGCCATTTGATGCACCGAGGCGACGGATCCCAGTCGATCGCCAATCCCGGACCCGTTGATAGTCTCAGGTTGTCCAACCATCAAGGAGAACGCCCCAAGGAGAACACGATGCCGCGACGCGAAGTGCCCGCAGGAGTCGAAGTCCGAGCCGCCAACACCGAGGAGATGGAGGATTTCCGCTTCATCGCCAACCTCGCCCTGCAAGAGCACGGCAACCCCATGCGCGACCCGGTCACCTTCCTCCAGCCCGAGTGGTCGACCTGTGTCTTCGAGCACGGCGAACTCTCGACCACGTTCGGCGCCTGGCCGTTCTCGATGCGCTTCAACGGCGAACGCGCCCACGTGGCCGGGGTCACCGCCGTCGGCACCAACCCGACCAAGCGCCGTCGTGGATACCTCCGGTTCGCTATGGAACATTCGCTCGACGAACAGTACGAACGCGGACAATCCCTCGCTGCCCTCTATGCCTCCCAAGCCGGCATCTACCAGCGCTTCGGCTACGCCGTCTGCTCCCGACGCCAGCGCTACGAACTCGACCCGCACGACCTCAGCTTCGTCCACGCGCCCACGCCGACCGGTCAGCTCAGCATCAGCAACGCCAAGGATCTGCCCGACAACGCCGCAGTGATCCGCGATCTCTACCGGCAATACATGCAGCCTCGCAACGGCCTGCTCCATCGCGGCCTCAACCTCTGGAACGCCGAAGTCCTCTCGGAACCGGAGGACGTCCACGAGGGGCCGGTCCGCGTTCTGCTCTACGAGGAGGACGGCGAGGCGCTCGGCTACATGGTCTTCACCAGCATGGAGAGCCGCGAGCTGAACGAACTGAGCGCCGGCCAACGCGACCACCGCATGACGATCCGCGAGTACGGCTGGCTCACGCCCGCCGCCTACGTGGCGCTCTGGCAGTACGCCGCCGGACAGGACCTGACCTGGCGCATCTATCTCAACGACGCCCCTTCCGACGACCCAATCTTGCACTTCGCCCGCGATCCGCGCACGCTCCGCGTCCAGGTCATGGACGGCATTCTGGTGCGCATCGTCGACCTGCCCCGAGCGCTGATGACGCGCAAGTACCCGGTCGAGTCGGAGCTGACCTTCCGCGTCATCGACGAGCTTTGCGACTGGAACCAGGGCACCTGGAAACTCTCGACTGGACCGGAAGGCTCAGACATCCGTCAGGTCGATGCCGCGCCGGACCTCACAATGGACGTCTTCACCCTCGCCCATCTCGCGACCGGAGCACTACCGGCAACCTACTGTCACCGCCTCGGCCGGGTTGAAGCGACCGACTCCGCGGCGCTAGTCCGTGCCGATCACCTCTTTGCCACCGAATACGACATGCACTGCATGAACCACTTCTAGCGGCTCAGACAGCCTCGCCGAGCAGATACTGGCCCATCGCTTCTTCGAGGGCAGTTACCTCGTGCGGGTCGAGATCTCGGTATGGCGGGCGTGTGTGAGTCAACGGAAGACCACTGGTGATGTTGATCAGCTGTTTGAGCGCTCCCACGCGAGGAAACAGATTGAGGATCGCGTGGAGCTCATTGAGCTGGTCCTGGGGCCGTTGAGGCTCGCCGCCCTCGCGATGCGCGAACTGGATGGTCTTGACCAGCGCCGGCACGGCATTGGCCATACCCGAGACGCCGCCCACGCAGCCGGCCTGATATAGCGGCGCATGCGCCGCGTCCGACCCGGCCATCACCCGGAACTGGGATCCCGGACCCTCCGATGGCACCTGCGCCATGTAGCGCTTGGTGCGCTCTGCGTCGCCGCCCGAGTCCTTGATCCCCATCAACTGATCCGGATGCCGTCTGAGCACACCGGCCAGGACCTCGTCGGGAATATCGATCCCGGCCTGGGCCGGCATGTTGTAGAGCAGTGCCCGGCCTTCCGAAGGCAGTGATTCGATCACGGCTGAGAACCAGTCGATCATCCCTCGCGAGTCGACGTTCTTGAAGAAGAATGGAGGCAGCAGCGCCACAGCATCCGCGCCTGCGTCTAGCGCGTCGTTGGCGGCGCGGATCGTATCCGGCAGCGAGGGGCAGGTCGCACCGGCAACCACCACGAGACCGCCGCCGATCCCTCGGGAGGCCTGTTTCACTGCCGCCACGACCCGGCGCCGCTCCTCCATTCCGACCGACGGACCCTCGCCATTCGTTCCCAGGGTGAGAATCCCGGTGATGCCCATCGTCCGCATGAACTCGATGTGCGGGCCGATCCAGTCGACGTCGACGTCACGCCCGTTTTCGGTGAACGGCGTCACCTGCGCCGCCATCAGCCCATCCAGACGTTCATACGACAGCGCCATTACTATGCCTCCGCTTGATCTTCTGTCGGCAGCCTACCTGCGCATCTCACCCCGCTCAGCGAATAGTCTCAGTACATGGTTCGCATCTACATCTGTAGCGCGACGGGCGCTCTAGCTACCGATGCATCGCCCGTCGGTGGCGGTGTCGCGGTCCTGGAGGAGCTGATCCCGCACCTGGAGCGCTCCGAATTTGAGGTCACGCTGCTCACGCCCGGCGCTGCCGAAACAAGAGACGGCATCCGACAGCACCTCCCGGTACCGACCCTCGAGCGTGTCGAACCCGACCGCATCCTCCGCCTGAACGCCCGGCGCTACGCGGACTTCGCCATCGAGTGGGAAACAGCGCTCACCAACTACTTCGCCGACATCGACCCGGTCGACGCGGTCGTACTGGCCAACGACACCGCCGAGGGCCCGCCCTTTGCTCAACTGCGCGCGAACGGTTTTCCTCAGTTCGCACTGCTCCACGTGATCGTCAGCGAGTTTTTCAGCCGACGTTATGTATCTCAACCGACGGGCCTCCCGATCAGCGGACCTCACCTCTCCGCCCTGTGGCGGCTGGCCGAGCGACGCGGACTCACCAGGCACGCTCCCGACATCGCCAGGCTGGTCTGGGCGAAAGAGCGGGACCTGGCGCGTCACGTCGACGCACCGATCGCACCTTCGGCGCCGGTCGCCCGCTCGCTGGCCGACTGCTACCCGGGAACGGGAGTTTCCAGGCGTACCCAGATCGTTCCCTGGGGTGTCACCGGCCAACCCGACCCCGCCTTGCGCGAGCAGCGTCGCGAGACCCTGCGCGACATCGACGCCGACCCCAACCGATTCACGCTGCTGACCCTGAGCCGCCTCTCGCCGGAGAAGCGCGTCGAGCTGGTCATCGACGCGCTCCGGCTGATCGAACGTCAGTCGCCAACGACGGCTGAACGTCTCCAGCTCATCGTCGCCGGCGGCCCCGCCTACATGGGCGGCGTGGCCTACGACCGCAAGCTGCGCCAGGCCGCCGCCCAGCTCCGACGCGCAGAAGTCCATTTCCCGGGATATGTAGGCGTCGAGCAGAAGTGGCGCCTGTTTGCGGCCGCTGACACCTTCCTCTCGCCCAGCTACTACGAGGCCTACGGCCTGACCATCGCCCAGGCATTGGCCAGCGGCGTCCCGGTCATCGCCGCTCCCCATGCGGGTGCTCACGCCACGGTCGACGAACGCCACGGCTGGATCGCCGAGCCGACCCCCAGAGCGTTCGCTGCGGCGATCCGAAGAGCGCTCCACGCCAGCGAGAACCGCGAAATCCTGAGACGGCGCGAAGCGGCCGCCGAGTGGGGTCGCGAACGACCATTTGACGTGGCCGCGAATCGCATGATCGGAATCGCCCGTAGACTCGCGCATGGCGAATCCCCTGAGGAGGCTCTCTGATGACGCAACGAGCGGTGCTCTTTGATTTCGGTGGAGTCCTGATCTGCATGGACTGGGACGGCTACGACCTGTTTGGACAACGCTGGAACCTCCCGGCGGGCACTCTGGTCGACGCGTTCTATCGAACCCCCGAGTGGCACGCGATCGAGACCGGCCGAGGCAACTGGGACACATGGCAACGCGGCGTTGAGCAGAGCCTCGCGCCCTACCTGCAGGGCGACGTGGTCGCAGAGGTCCAGAACCTGCTCGACGCCTGGTATGCCCAGCCCTGGCAGTATCACCATCCGAACTTCGAACTTGCCCACGATCTCCAGGCCGCCGGGCACAAGATCGGCGTGCTCTCCAACGCTCCCGAAGATCTGCGTGACCGCTTCCTCGGCGACCTGCCGGTCGAGGTTGACTGGGACGCGATCGTCGTCTCCGGGGAGATCGGCATGCGCAAACCCGACCCGGGCATCTTCCATCACGCTGCCGAGGAGATCGGCGTCGCGCCTGAACACTGCTTCTTCATCGACGATCTTGAAGAGAACGTGCTCGGAGCGCAGAAGGTAGGGATGGGCGGCTACCACTTCACGAGAAACAACTACAAGGCTCTCAGGATCGCCCTCCGCGCCGCCGGCATCGATAGCTAACCGCCGTCCGACCTGCTCCGATCTCGCAAGACCGCGAAGAAGATCGACGCGAACAGCGCCCCCAACCCTGGCGCCACCCAGTAGACCCAGTGATCGTCCCAGAACCAGGCGATCGCTGCCGGACCGAAGGCGCGTGCAGGGTTCATCGACGCGCCTGACACACTGCCCGCCAGCGTCACTGCCGCCGCGACGTAAAGCCCAACCGCCACTGCAAACACCGTCGCACTGCGCCCACGCTCGGCCATCATCAGGATCGCATAGACCAGGAAGAACGTGATCACGATCTCCGTGCCGAAGGCCTGGATCAGCGGCCCCTCGCTGAAGTTCGCGCCCAGCCACGACTCGCCCTCGCCGGTGTGATTGCGGAACAGCCCGTGCATCACCGACGACGCAATCAACGCGCCGACCAGTTGCGCGCCAACATACGGCGCCAGCTTCCGACCCGGCAGCTTCCCCGTCAGCCACAGACCAAGGGAGACCGCCGGGTTCAGGTGCGCGCCAGAGATCGCCCAGAAGGCGAAGATCATCACCGCCACGCCGAAACCGTTGACCAGTCCCACGCCAAGCGCGCCCAGTTGTCCCCCCGACCACCAGTTGACGTGCGCCGACCCCGCGCAAAACAGGACCAGGCCGAACGTGCCCAACACTTCCGCCATCAGTTGTCTGGCGCTGGCCTGATTGCTCGCCCGGTCGAGGCTCAATGCCCCAAGCAGCGGATTGACCACGCGCCCGACCGGAGCCAATGCCTGCTCAATGGGACTCACCATCATCAGACCTCCCGGATAGCATCAGGAATTCGACCGAAACGCTAACAGTCGAGCCCGAGCCGGAAGCGTGCGCGCTGTTAAGGTTGGGCTATGCCAAATCGACTTGCCGCCGAGACCTCCCCCTATCTCCTCCAGCACGCCAACAACCCTGTGGACTGGTATCCGTGGAGCGAAGAGGCCTGGGCCCGCGCTCGGGCCGAAGACAAGCCGGTGTTGGTCAGCGTCGGTTACGCCGCCTGTCACTGGTGCCATGTCATGGAGCGCGAGTCGTTCGAGGACGAGGCGATCGCCGCCCTCCAAAACGACCTGGTAGTCAGCATCAAGGTCGACCGCGAAGAACGGCCCGATGTGGACGAAATCTATATGGACGCCCAGCAGATGCTGCACGGCCACGGCGGCTGGCCACTCAACGTCTTCTGCACTCCGGACGGACGGCCATTCTTCGGCGGCACTTACTTCCCGCCCCAGCGTCGCACCGGGATGCCCGGCTGGACCGACGTTCTCCAGGGCGTCACCCGAGCTTTCCACGAACAGCGCGACCAGGTCGAGCAGCAGGCGACGGAGTTGACCAAGCATTTGAACCTGAGGGTCGAGCTGGCCGGCGAAGACCTGACCGAGTCGCCCGCCCAGATTCGCTCCCGAGCAGCCAGCCCACTGCTGCAAGCCGCCGATCGCACCCACGGAGGCTTCGGCGGAGCGCCCAAATTCCCGCAGCCCTTCTATCTGCAGTTGCTTCTGCAACAGGCGCTCGACGACTCCGCCGACAATCGCGATGACGCCCGCCGCCATCTCTCCCATTCGCTGCGCAAGATGGCCGAAGGCGGCATCTACGACCAGCTCGCCGGCGGCTTCCACCGCTACGCGGTCGACGAGATCTGGCTCGTGCCGCACTTCGAGAAGATGCTCTACGATAACGCGCTGCTCATCCCGCTCTACCTCGACGCCTTTCGGATGGCCGAAGAGGGCGACGACGCACACCTCTTCGCTCAGATCGCTCGGGAGACGGCCGACTACCTCCTCGAAGGACTCCAAACCCCCGGCGGCGCCTTCTACGCCTCCACCGACGCCGACTCCGAAGGCGTCGAGGGCAAGTACTTCGTCTGGACCCGAGACGACCTGCATCGGCTGTTGGGCGAACAGGATGCCGAGATCGCCTGCCGCCGCTGGGGCGTCGATGTAGGCGGCAACTGGGAGGGCAACTCAATCCTGACGGCCGCGCAACGTCCGGAAGATGTCGCGCGCTGGCTCGATCTGCCTCTGGCGGATGTTGAGGAGTCTCTGGCCAGGAGCCGGGACGCCCTGCTCGAACATCGCGCGACGCGGATTCCCCCGGCAACCGACACCAAGATCATCGCCGCCTGGAACGGCATGGCGATCGACGCATTGGCAAAGGCGGGCGCGGTCCTGGAAGAGCCGCGATTCATCAAAGCAGCCGACACAGCGGCCCGCTTCATTCTTGACAACATGCGCAGCGATGACGGCGGGTTGCTGAGGATTCACTCCGCTGGTCGTGCATCGATTGACGCATTCGTCGAAGACTATGCCGCGCTGGCCGACGGCATGATCTCGCTCTACGAATCGACCGGGGACGAGTCCTGGTACCTGGAAGCGCGTTCGATGATCGACGCCATGATCGAGCGCTTCTGGGACCACGAGGGAGGCGGGTTCTTCACTGTCGGACGCGAAGGCGAACAGCTCATCGCGCAACGCAAGCCCACCCAGGACGGGGCCACGCCCAGCGGCAATGCCCTCGCGGCGAAAGCGCTGGCTCGGATGTATGCGTTGACCGCAGAAGGTCGCTACGCCGATCTGATCGAGGCGATGCGCACGACGTTCTCCGCCTACCTGAGCAAGGCGCCGACGATGCTTGGTCTGTTCGTCTCGGTCGGAGACTGGCTCGCCGACCACCGCTCGGTCGCGCTAGTGGGACCGGCTGACGACCGGGAGTTGGCGCAGATGCGGCGCGACCTCTGGTCCGGAGTGCCGCGCCCAATGGTCGTCATGCAGCGATCAACCGACGAGTCCCTGGTCCCGCAGCTCGTCGACAAGCCGCAGCAGAACGGCCGGCCAACCGCCTACGTCTGTCAGGCCTTCGCCTGCTCCGCCCCGGTTCACACCGCTGCCGATCTGGCCCGGATTCTCGACGATCCCTTACCGAACTGATAAGCTACGACGCTCTACACCGATTGGAGATCAACATGCCACATCAAACAGTCGTTCCTACGCTTCGCTATGACGACGCCAACGAAGCAATCCGCTGGCTGAACGAGGCCTTCGGGATCACCGAGCACTTCGTTGTTCGCGACGAGGCCGGTCGCGTCGAGCATGCGCAACTCGCCTGGCGCGGTTCGATCGTCATGCTGGGCGACTCCAAAGACGACGTGCATAACCTGCCCTATCGCCACGGCTCGATCAGCATGACCGCCGAGTCAGCCGAACAGGTGGATGAGACCTTCGCCCGCGCCGTCGCGGCCGGCGCGAAAGTCATTCAGCCCCTGACCGATACCGACTATGGCTCACACGCCTTCACGGTCGCCGATTACGAGGGCAACCACTGGCACCTGGGCACATACGACCCATTCGTGAGCCAGGAGCAATAGGACAGATGAAGATATGCCACACCAGACGATCGTTCCCGCATTCCGCGCCAACGACGCTCAGGCGCTTATCGAGTGGCTCTGTCGCACGTTCGACTTCACCGAGCGCATGAACGTGCCCGACGGCAACGGCGGCGTCGCGCACGCCGAGTTGGAGTGGCGCGGCAGCTTGGTCATGCTCGGATCAACCCGCGGCCAGGATGACCCGCTCAACGAGTCAATCGGCAAGGCATCCGTCAGCTTGACCGCAGAGTCGAACGATCAGGTCGACGAGCTGTATCAACGAGCCCAGAATGGGGGCGCCACCATCGCATTCCCGCTCGAAGACACCGACTACGGCTCGCACGCGTTCACGGTCCGCGATCCCGAAGGCAACTTCTGGCACTTCGGTACCTACGACCCGCTCGAGACGCAGACGGAGTAGGACACCAATGAACGTCCCAGACCCCGAACGGCCGCAGATGCCGGACAGCTTCGGCTTCAGCATTGCGGACTACCCTTTCGAGCCGATGTCGTGGGACTGGGTCACCGAGCAGCTCGAGACGGCGCGCAACTACTGGATCGTGACGACTCGGCCGTCGGGCAGACCTCACTCCGTACCTGTCTGGGGGATCTGGACCGATGACGCCTTCCACTTCGCCACCGATCCGCTCGGCGTGACCGCACAGAATCTGAAGCAGAACCCCGAGTCGGTCGTCAACCTCGAGTCGGGCGACGAGGTCGTCATCCTTGAGGGCCAGTTCGAACTTCAGGACTCCACGCCCACCATCCAGGCCGCGTTTGGCGCGAAGTACGACATGCCCTGGGGCGCGGAAGAGACCATCCCGGTCTTCACGCTCAGGCTGAAGAAGGCCCTCGCCTGGACAGAGGCCAGCTTCCCCAGCACCGCCACCCGCTGGCGCTTCTGACCAGCCTGTCTCCTCTAGGGCCTGTTCACAGTAGTTGAAGCGCGTCCCAGATCAGGGCCAGGTGGACGAAGCTGAGGAAGATGAGGTCGAGCTTGTCGTAGCGGGTGGCGATCCGGCGGAAGCGTTTGAGCCGGCAGAAGAAGCGCTCGACCTCG
>JAJDYG010000003.1 GCA_022822855.1 Dehalococcoidia bacterium | reverse complement strand
CCGTCAGCTTGCCGCGCGGCAGCGGCAGCAATGGAGCGACACGCTCGTATTGGGCATCGGTCAGTCGCATCTGGTCACCAAGCCGCGCCGCCGCGCAACACCACTCTGACAGAACAAGCCGCTACTGTGAACAGGCCCTAGCTGCCGGTGAATTCCGCGGTGCGGCGTTCGGTGAAGGCGGCGACGCCTTCCTTCATGTCGTCGGTGTAGGCGAGCCGCTCGAAGTAGAGCTGCTCGATGCGCAGGCCCTCGTCCAGCGAGGTCTGCATACCCCGCACGGCGGCCGATTTGCAGGCTCGGACGGCGAGCGGACCGTTGCGGTTGATTCGCTCGGCCATCGCGCGAGCGGCATCCATCAGTTCGCCCGCCTCGACTACTTTGTGTACGAGTCCGATCTCCAGCGCCCGCTCGGCCGAGAGCGGGTCGCCGGTCAGGATGATCTCCATCGCCCGGCTCTCGCCCAGCAGCCGCGGCAGTCGCTGAGTGCCGCCCCAGCCAGGCAGCAGGCCGAGCCCGACCTCCGGCTGCCCCATCTGCGCGCCACCAACCGCGATGCGGATGTCGCAGGCCAGAGCCACTTCGAGACCGCCGCCGAAGGCGTAGCCATTGATCGCCGCGATCAGCGGCTTGGCGATGTGCATGCCGCGCATGATCGACGGCGCCAGTTCGAAGCGTTCCTTGGAGGGCTCGTCCATCAGCGCCGGGATCATGTCGCGCAGGTCGGCTCCGGCCGAGAAGGCTCGGTCGCCGGCTCCGGTAATGATCGCCGCCCAGGCGTCATCATCATCCTTGAACCGCGCACAGGCCTCAGCGAACGCCGAGTACTGCTCGCGATCGAACGAGTTCAGCGCCTTCTGACGGTCGAGTGTGATCGTCGCGATCTGGTCCGAAACCTCATACGTCACTGCCATCGTGAAACTCCCTTATCCACCGTGCTCGTAGATGCCGTGACCCGACTTGCGTCCTAGCCGTCCCGCCGACACCAGTCGGCGCAGGATCGTCGGAGGCGTCAGGTTCGGATCGCCAATCTCGCGCTGCATGCTCTCGGCCACGTCTAGCAAGACGTCCAGGCCAACGAGATCGGCGGTCGCCAACGGTCCCATCGAGTGCCCCAGACCGAGCTGGCAGGCGCTGTCAATATCCTCCGCCGTCGCCACGCCCGACTCCCACAGCCGCAACGCCGACAGGCAGAAGGGCACCAGCAGCCGGTTGACGATGAACGCCGGCGTGTCCTTGACCCGCACCGGCGTCTTGCCGGTCGCTTCGACGAATGCCCAGGCCGCGTCGACGGCGTCGTCCGATGCCGTCAGCGGCACTACTACTTCGACCAGCGGCAAGACCTGCGCCGGGTTGAAGTAGTGCAGCCCCACGACGCGGGACGGGTCGGACATCCGCTGAGCGATCTCCTGGATCGAGAGCGACGAAGTGTTGGATGCGATGAAGGTGGCGTCGGCGCAGACAGTCTCAAGGCGTTCAAAGATGCTCTGCTTGAGCTCGATGTTCTCTGAGACCGCCTCGATCACGCCTTCCGAGCCCGCGAGCGACTCGAAGCCGGCGAGGAGCGCGGTCTGAGCGATCCCCGAACCCATCGTCCCGCCGCCGAGCACACCGAGTCGACCGAGCTTGGTCCGTTCGTCAGCCATCGCGTCGCTCCCTTCTGGGGCCCCGATTTTCGCCCTGATGCAGGCTATCCGACCGATCCTTGAGTCCCGTTCGGACGTTGAGTCACCCGCCGTTACGCTGGTTGGGATTGATGAGAACCTTGATCTGACACTGGGAACCCGAGGAGCCGACCATGAGCCGACGCATTGGCATGGGATTCGACTGGCAAGGATCGATGGACCGCGAGACTTCGCTCAAGCGGGCGCAGATCGCGGACGAGGTCGGGATCGACTCGCTCTGGGTCGCCGAGGCCTGGGGCCAGGACGCGTTCACCACGCTCGTCCAGCTCGCCGAGCGCACGAGCAATGTCCAGGTCGCGACCGGCATCGTCAACATCTATTCGCGCACGCCGGCGGCATTGGCGCAGCATTTCGCCACGATCGACGAGCTATCCGAGGGCCGCGTGATCGTAGGCCTGGGCAACTCCGGACCGCAGGTGATCGAGCACTTCCACGGCGTCCCCTTCCAGCCGGCCTTCAAGCGCATGCGTGAGACCGTCGAGATCATGAAGATCCTGTTCTCGGGCGAGCGACTCAACTACGACGGCGACCTCTTCAAGCTCCAGCGCGGTTTCACCCTGCGCTTCGACACCTATCGCAAGCAGCTGCCGATCTACCTGGCCACGCTCAACCCCAAGTCGGTCAAGATGACGGCCGAAATTTCCGACGGCTGGCTGCCGATCATGATCCCGATGGACCGGCTCAAGGAAGAGATCGATTTGGTCAACGACTGGGTCCGCGAGGCGGGCAAGGACCCGGCCGACTTCACGATCCGCGCGCCTGGAGGCGTGACCGTCGCAAACTCGCCCGAGGACCAGGCCCGCGCCCGCGCCGGTCAGGCCGGCACACTGGCCTTCTATTGTGCGCGGATGGGCGAGTTCTACTACCGCCAGCTCTCTCGCCAGGGCTACGAAGACGAAGCCAACGCAGCCCGTCTCGCCTGGAAAGAGGGCGGCGGCGGTGCCGCGGCCGAGTCGATCCCAGGCGAAATGCTGGAGCAGTTCGGCTTCGTCGGCACGACCGAGGAATGCGTCGAGCGCCTTGAGCAGGAAGCTTCGGCCGGCGCGCTCCTGCACAGCGTCAACGTGATGGAACAAGACCCGAACGAGTTCGCCAAGATCCTCGAAGCGCTCAAGGGCTAACCGAGGTCGCAGTCCCGGCCCCTGAGCCGGGAACCGCTCGGGGAGGGCAGCTTCAGGCCGCCCATTCGATCCACCAGCCGTGAGGCGAGGATCTTGCCAGAAGCTGACGCTTAGACTTGCCACCGGTGAATCGGGTGATCGCGAGTTGCGGCTGCTGGGCGTCGCCGATGTCGTCGAGAAACGCCTCCAGCGTGACCAGCCAGACCGGGCGGTCCCTGCTGGTGTCTGAGAGCGTCTGAAGGATCCGCTCGCGTCCGGCGGTCGGGATCTGGTACAGCGCCACGGTCGAATAGACCGTCAGCGCCGCGTCGGCGGGCGCATCGGCGATCATCTCAGGCAGTAACTCGACGGCGTCGCCCGCGCGGAGGTCGACCGGCGACCTGGCTAGCTCGTCGGCGCTGTCGATCAACCGCTGGTGGCGCTCGACATGCTCGGGCCAGATCAGCGCCCGCAGCCAGCGCAACTCGTCCTCATTCGTCAGATCGATTGGATTGACGTCGATCCCGCCTCGGAACCAGACCGACAGGTCGTTGGCCAAAGGCGGCATCGCGCCGCCGCCGCGGAGTTCGGCCTCCAGTTCCACCCGAGCCTCAGCGTGACCCCAGGTGGCTTCCTCCTGGCCGCCTCTCAGGTAGCGGTAGCGGTATCTGTCGACGTTGAGGTTGAGCCCGGCGCTGGCGCCGACGTCGATCAGGGCCAGCGGCGAACCCGACTCACGCTGCACCATCGAGAACGCCGGCAGCAGGCAGGTGCAGCGGCGCACCACGTTGGTCTGGGTCCGATTCCTGCGAATCAGATCGAGAATCTCGTCGTGGCGGGAGAGGCAGAAGTCACGGAAGGCGGGGAACGCAGGCTCCATCGGACGCTCTTGGCCAGAGACGATCGGGTAGTGCGCCGCCAGCGAATGATCTGAGTACTCGCCGCCGCTGAGCAGGAGGTATTGCACTGCTGCAAACAGCATGTTCGGCGCGGGCTGGCGTCGGCGCTTCTGCGCCGCCAGTTCGAGCAGTTCGCGGTCCAGCGAAACCCCGTAGGCCAACTCCGCGTACATCGGCGAGGCGAGGTCGGGCGACTCTACCCGGGCGAAGCGGTGGAACACATCTCGAAAGTGCGCCACCCTCTCTGAGTCGAGAGGCGCATCGAGACCGCTCCTGGTGCTCATGTCCGTGCGCTGGACAGCTCTAAGCGGTCAGGAACTCGCCGATTTTGCCGAGCAGCGCTTCCGGCTCCTCGACCTGAGGCATGTGGCCCGAAGCCGAGAACATCGCGACCTCCGAGTTGGGGATGGCGCGGTTGAAGTCCTCGGCGTACTCCGGCGGAATCAGCCCGTCGGAGGCGCCCCAGCAGATCAGTGTCGGCGAGGTGACGCGGTGGATGCGCTCGGAGAGCCGCTTGTCGGGAATCGGCCACATGAAGCGGGCGGCGGTCTGGAGCATCTTGGCTCGCTCGACGGTGACGGTGCGCAACTCATCCGGATCCTCGGGCGGAGGCGCGGTCATCATCTGCGCGCCGGGGTGGTTGGTGTCGTGGAACAGCGCCGGGACCAGTTCGTTGGGCAGCATGGCGAAGAAATCGGCCACCGGATAGTCGTCGTTCCAGAGGCCGGCCGGAGCGATCAGAACGAGCTTGGAAACCCGGCCGGGCTGCATGGCTGCGACCTCGGCCGCGAACCAGCCGCCCATCGAATGTCCGACGACAACAACTTCGTCGACGCCCAGGGCGTCGAGGAAGTCCCAGTAGAAGTAGAAGACGTCGTGGTGGTCCATCAACCACTCGACGCCGGTCGAGTTGGCGGTGCCGGGCAGCTTCGGCGCGAGCACGCGGTGATGCTGCGAGAGCTGCTCGAGGAATGGGTCCCACATCAACCCGCCGGCTCCATGGATAAAGAGCAGGTCCGGACCCGACCCTGCCTCCATGTAGCCAACGTTGAAGCGGCCGTTAACCAGCGAAACAGTCTTGTCTTCCATCCTGACACCTCCAGGCAAACACACTCGGATCACGACCCGCTCAGCACACGGGCACACGTTGCAAGGCTATGAGTCACCCTCGATCAGTGTCAATCGGCGGCAGTAGCGCGAACGCGCCGCCGCCAGACGATCGCGCCAACGACAATCAGCAATCCGAAGACCAATGTCCCCACGATGGCTCCGAGGCTGGACTCATATTGCCCCAGCACCAGGGTCAGACCGGAGGCGTAGACGCCGACTACGCCGAAGAACAACTCGAGCCTCTGCTGTCGAGCCACGCCGGCGAACAGCAGGACGAGCGCCCAGACGATTCCAATCGCCGCGAGTCCTTCGCTCTCGCTCGCCAGTACCGATGCAGCCGCGACACCACCGGCGAGCAGCGCGGATTTCCAGAGCGGCGTCAGCCAATGATCATCGAGCCGGCCCAGCCAGCGGCGTCCAGCCATGCCCAGCGCGGTCAGCTCGACCGCAGACAAGAGCACGACCAGCACCAGTCCCAACCTCGGACCGCTGTCGAGGTCCGACAATCCTCCGGCCAACGATCCGAGCAGCAGCAAGGCCGACGCAGGCAGCAACTCAATCTGCCCCGCTCGCAGGGCCCAGGCGGTGAGGACCCAACCGATGAGCAGAGCCATCCAGTCGATCGCCGGCTCCGTCGATGCTCCGGCGAGCGCCAGGATCGCCGCGCCCGTACCGAGGGTCGCGCCTAGGCGCGACCACGGCAGCAGTTCGGGATCCAGCCAACGGGGCGAACGCTGAAGCAGAAACAGCATTGCCACCCCTAGTGCGAGGACGGCGGCGAACGTGCTCCAGAGGGCCCAATCGGCGAGCGTGCGGATGCCGCTGCCGTACAGTCCCGCGTCGAGCGCGTCGCCCTCGACCGCGATTGCGAGCGGCATCACCGTCAACGCTCCCGCTGTGAGCAACACGGCAATCGGGGACCGCGCCAGCCGAACCATCCAGCCGCCGAACAGTAGGACGCAGAGGCAGAGCAGCAGGAACCCGATCGATTCCTGCCCGGAACCGGCGACCTCGTCCAGCCACAGCCCGAGCCCAACCGTGATCAGGACGATTGAGCAGCCGGCAAACCCGTCGGACAGCGCGCGCAGGCCCGATCTGACCGAGAGCCAGGTCAGCCCGATCGCCACGGCGCCGAGTGGAAACGGCAGCGCCAACGACCAATCATCGCCGTCCGACACCAGCACGATCAGCATCAACGCGCCGACCAACAGAATCGACACGCCGAGATACGAGACCGCGTCGGCCCAGCGATTCACCGACATCCTGTGCCGATGCCTGCGCTCCCAGGCGCGAATCGCTTCGGCCGTCTCGTCCGCGACCAGGCCCGCCACCAGCCAACGATCCAGCGCCGACTCCCAATCCTCGCGGTCAGAGCGAGACGTCATGACCTCACGCCGCCCCTCATCGCACTCAGCCTAGAGTGATTCCATGCCGCCCAGGACGCTGCCCAACGAGGTGATCCGCGCCTACGACATTCGTGGAACAACGCCCGATCAGATCAACAACACGGTCGCGGAGCACATCGGAAACGCGTTCGCTCAATGGCTGCTCGATCGCGGGACGCGATCGATGGTCGTGGGACACGACACGCGGGCGTCGTCGTCCGAGCTGTACGAGGCGGCCATTACGGGTGCGTTGAGTGCGGGGATCGACGTGCATGGCGCCGGACTCGCTCCAACGCCCGTGATTGGTTGGGCCGTCGAGCGAGAGGGTGTCGGCGGCGGCCTGATCGTGACGGCGAGTCACAATCCGCCCGAGTACAACGGATTCAAACTGCTCGCCGACGGCGCTCAGCCATTGCTGCCGGAGGAGATTCAACACGTGGCCGGTCACGCTCGTTGCGTCGGCGTCGAGCCCGGAAGGCGCAGCGAAGTCAACGCGGTCGGACCATACCTCGACATGCTCAAGGAGCGGTTCGGCGAAGGCGGCGATGTGCGCGTTGCGATCGATTGCGGCAATGGCGCGACGACGCTCACCGCGCCGCAGGCTCTGCTCAGCAGTGGCGCACAGGTGCATGCGATCCGCACGGCGGCCCGGCCGTTACAGTCCGATGCCGCCGACCCGCAGAATGCGCAAACCATGCGGGAGCTGGCCCGTGTGGTGTGGGCAGTCGGCGCCGATCTCGGGATCGGCTGGGACGGAGACGGCGACCGCATCGGCGTTGTCGACCATCTCGGCCGACGCTACGAGGCAGACTGGCTGACCGCGCTGCTGGCGCGTCCGCTGCTGACCCGCTGCCCGGGGTCGGAGGTGCTGGTCGACCTGAAGACGAGCAGCAGCGCGATTGACGACATCCGCCGGCACGGCGGGCAGCCGCTCACGGCCAGGACCGGATACTCCTTCTTCCGGCGGATGATGCGCGAGCAACAGCTCGCGTTCGGCGGCGAGACCAGCGGACACATCATGTTCGGGCCCGACTACCGAGCAGATGAGCACGCGCCCTGGATCGACGACGGCGTCTACGCCGCTTGCGCACTGCTTTCGTATCTCTCGGAGCGCGGCAGATCATTGGCCGAGGAGATGTCCGAGATTGCCCCGCGCCCGATCTCTCCCGAGCTGCGGCTGCCCTGTCCCGACGGTCAGAAGGCCAGGGTCGCTGCGCAGATCGGCGACTGGTTTGCCGAACGTCACGGCGACTCGCAGATCGATCGGAGCGATGGAGCGCGGGTCACCATCGCCGACGGCTGGCTTCACGCCCGCGCGTCCAACACCGCTCCCGCGCTGAGTCTGCGCTTTGAGGCGGTCGACGAATCCGCCTACCGACGACTCGCCGAGCAACTTCATGCCGTCCTGACGCAGCATCCCGCCGTGGCAGGAATCGACCAGTTGAACGAGCCTCCGACGATCGGTCCCCAGCCGCTTATCTGACGTAGACGGCGACACCGAGGTTCTCGGCCAACTCGCGAGTCGCCGCTCCTGGCTCTTGTTCGACGACCAGAGTCACGCGAACGTCGTCGTCTCGACCGTCCAGCGACAACTCGGCATGCCGGACCGCGCGCATCTTGACCAGGGTGAATAGGGCCTGCTGCAGTTCGTGCGGTTCGGCCCCGGCTGGTCGTACTTCGACGATCAACGACTCGGATTCGCCGATGAAGGCGGCGTCGGACTCGTCGCCGGAGGGGAACCAGCGCTCGGTGACGCCGACCGAGCCGGCCGGCGCGCCCAGCACGGCTCCGTTGGACGCGGCCCATTCCTTGAGCGCGCGATGAGCCGAACTTTCGGCGGTGCCGGAGCGGGTCTTGGTCGGCGGGAGGCCGAAGGCATAGATCCCGACCGTGACCCAGTCGTAGGACTGCATCGCGGCGAGGTCGTCGGCGGACGCGCCGCCCAACAGTCCGCGCAAGTCGGGGGCGCCGGGATAGATTTCCGACAACCTCGCCTGCATGCCGTTGGCGATCTCGAACAGGTCGACTGCGCCGGCGTCGGCGGGAAACCGCTGTTCGGCGGCCGCCGGGTCGGCCAACTCGCCCTTGCGGGCCGACTTGGTCAGGAAGCGGAAGAGCGTTCGTTGGAGGTCGATCTCGGAGACCTGAAGCGGCATGGATTTAGGGTAATGATCGATGAGCGACTCT
The DNA here is from genome assembly GCA_022822855.1 of Dehalococcoidia bacterium. Classification (GTDB taxonomy): domain Bacteria; phylum Chloroflexota; class Dehalococcoidia; order Bin125; family Bin125; genus Bin125. The sequence goes on along the minus strand of JAJDYG010000003.1, from coordinate 3,602 downwards.
CCGATTCCTCGTGAGATCTTCCGCGCCTACGACATCCGCGGACGGGCGGTCGGCGCGGACGCGCCGCTGACGCCGGACCTGGCGCTTCGCGTGGGATTGGCCTTCGCCGAGCTGGTCCCGTCAGCCGAGCGGATCGTGGTCGGCGGGGACCAGCGGCGCTCTACCCCGGCGCTGCAGCAGGCGGCGATCGCCGGCTTGCTCGACGCCGGTCTCGATGTCGTCGACATCGGCCGCGCACCGTCGCCGCTGGTCTACTGGGCCACGGCGTTGCTAACGCAGGAGCGCCCGACGGCCGGGTTCGTCGTCACCGCGTCGCACAACCCCCCTGACGACAACGGGATCAAGCTGCTCCACACCGATGCCATGCCGTTCTCGCCGGAGCAGATCCAGTCGGTGGCCGACCTTGTTGAGTCGGGAGTTACTGCCGCCAAGCGTCAAGGCGGGCGCAGGCTGTGGAGTCCGAGGCCGGCCTACGTTGGCAGCCTGGCTGAATCGTTTCGACTGGAGCGTCGGTTGCGAGTCGCCATCGATCCCGGCAACGGCGCCGCCACAGTGACAGCGGCAGCGGCGTTGCGGGCGATCGGCTGCGAGGTGATGGCGATCAACGATGATCCGGAAGAGACCGAACCGGTCCATCCCGCCGATCCGCAGCACGCTCAGAACGTGGCGCAACTGGCGTCGTTCGTCTCCGGGACCGGCTCCGATCTGGGCTTCGCCTTCGACGGTGACGGCGATCGGCTCGGCCTCGTTGACGAGCTCGGACGCCGCGTTCCGCCGGATCGAGTCTTCGCCCTGCTCGCTCAGGACTGGCTGGCTGCGTATCCGAAGGCCGACATTCACGTCGATGTGAAGACGTCGCGAGCGGTGATCGATCACATCGAGCAGCTCGGCGGACGCGCGGTGTTCGGTCCGGTCGGACACTCGCTGGGCAAGTATGCGATGCGGGAGCGCGGGATCGGGTTTGGCGGCGAGGCGTCGACGCATTACTTCTACCGCGTCGATGATCCTCCGCACATCACGGACGACGCGGTTCGCACGGCCTGCCGGATCGCTCAGATGGCGTCGCGCGGGCCGCTGCAGCCGCTGCTCGAGTCAGTCCCACGGTATCCGGTATCGCCGGAGGTGAAGATCGTTTGTTCCGACGACCGTAAACACCGTGTCAGTGCGGAGATTGTGGAATCGGCTCGTCGGCGCTGGCCGGTGAACGCGATTGACGGGGCGCGGATCGACCTGTCGAGCCATGCGCCGGGCGCGTGGTGCGTGATACGGGCCTCGAACACGACGCCGTACCTGACAGTAGTGGTTGAAGGGCGTGACGACTCGGGCTACGTGATCGCGCGGGAGATCACGGCCGAGATCCTGGATCGAGCGGGGTTGGATCCGAAGCCGCTGCTCAATCAGCCGCCGCTTGATTAGACCCGCGAGGACGAGTCGCCGTCTAACGCTCAGGACGGGACCCCCTCAGCCCCCCGATCAAGTCGGGGGCAGGCTTGCGGCAGCTCCCCCTGTGAGGAGGAGCGAGGAGGCAGCTCGAAGACATCGGCGAGGAGCTCGTAGGAGCGGATGCGGGCGGCGAAGTCGTAGGTGATGGTGAGCGCGATGAACTCGTCCACGTCGTAGGCCCTGGCCAGTTGCTCGAGCTTCTCGCGGACCCGCTGCGGCGAGCCGTGAATGCTGCGGTTCTGCATGTAGCCGATGTAGTCGAGCTCGGGCTGGGAGTAGGGGAAGTTCATCGCTTCTTCGACCGAGGGGATTCCGCCTCGGGCGCCGCGATTGCCCTTGATCCGCCAGCACCAGCGGCTCCAGCAGAGTTGTTCCGCCTCTTCATCTGTCTCCGCCACCGTGACCGAGACGCCCAGCGAGGCCCGCGGCTCGGAGCTGACCGGCGAGGGCTGGAACCGTTCGCGGTACTTTCGCACGACCTGTTCGCCGCCCTCGGGCGAGATGAAGTGGGCGAAGCAGTGCGACCAGCCCAGTTCGGCGGCGACGTGACCGCCGTAGTGCGAGGAACCGAGCAGCCAGAGCTCCGGCATCGGCGCGCCGGGGGGAGCGGCGCGGACTTCGCGGTACTGGTGGTCGGGCGGCAGATCGTCGGCCAGCCAGCCGTAGAGGTCGAGGAGCTGCTCGGGGAAGTGGTCGATGCCGAGCGCGCCGGGTCCATGCACGAGCGCTCGGGCGGTGCGTCCGTCGGAACCGGGCGCGCGGCCGACACCGAGGTCGATCCGGCCGGGGAACTGGGTCGTCATCGTGCGGAAGTTCTCGGCCACCTTGAGCGAGCTGTAGTGGGGCAGCATGATCCCGCCCGAGCCGACGCGGATCTGCGAGGTGCGCCAGGCGACCTGGGGGATCAGGACCTCGGGCGAAGCGCAGGCCAGCGAGCCGGCGTTGTGATGCTCGGCCAGCCAGTAGCGCGAGTAACCGAGCCGGTCGCAAGTTTCGGCCAGCTCGAAGGTCTCGGAGATCGCGGTCGCGGCGGTGCCGCCGTCGCGGATCGGGATTTGATCGAGCACGCCGAGTCGGATGTCGGAAGGCATGGGACGATCCTACAGGGAGGTCACGTGAGTCACTGGAGCGTTCAGGTGTTCAGTCCAATTTTTTCTTCTCCGGTTCGCTGATCACGATTTCCAGTGTTTTACGGGAGATCGTGCGTTCAGATCGGTCAGGATCGGTCAGGATCGTTCAGGATCGGTCAGGATCGTTCAGCCCCGTTCAGGTCGGGGGCAGGCTTGTTCGGTTTTGTTCGGATCCGTTCGATCTCGAGCCATGCTGGAGCCTGCGGCCCGAACGATGATCGGAGCGGATTCCGGGGAGGTTGAGTCGTCTCTTGACGAATTTTTTCTCTGGGGCCGATTTGAGGGCGAAGTCCTGTGTCTTGCTGGAGATCGTGTGAATCGGGGGTGCAATTTCTGATGATTTTGTGATGGTTCTTTCGGTTGCGCGCGGATTTTGTGCGTGGCTTGCCGGTCGCGCAGCGGGATGGGTCTCAGTCAGGCGGTCAAGTGGGCGGTAGATGTTGGACATGCGACCTCTCGCAATCGATCGAGATACATCGTACAAACGTACACTGTTGGTTCCTGGCTTGTCGAGCGGCGGTGGAGGGTTTGGAGTTGCTCAGATGACAAGTTGGAGTGTGCTGCTATCTCTGGGTCGAGGATGGAGCGGGTCCTCGCATGAAGCGGGGAGTGCGGCGGGAGGGCTTGCGGTGAGGCGGGCGGTGTCGCCCTGGCGGGGTCGGGTGCTCTTGGCCCCGTGTCAAGCACGGGGCATCGGAAAGGGGGATGGGTCCCCGCATGAAGCGGGGACTTGGGAGGGAGGAGCTGCGGCGGGTTGCGGTGAGGCGGGTGGTGTTGCCCTAGCGGGGTTGGGTGCTCTGGGCCCCGTGTCAAGCACGGGGGATCGGATTGGGGAAGGGGGAGGGAGGGGTTGCGGTGAGGCGGACGGTGTTGCCCCTCGCGGAGTTGGGTGCTCTGGGCCCCGTGTCAAGCACGGGGGATCGGAAGGGGGAGGGAGGGGTTGCGGCGGGTTGCGGTGAGGCGGAGGGTGTCGCCCTGGCGGGGTTGGGTGCTCTGGGCCCCGTGTCAAGCACGGGGGATCGGAAGGGG
>JAJDYG010000019.1 GCA_022822855.1 Dehalococcoidia bacterium | reverse complement strand
GTGAGGCCAAGGTCATCTCGCGCATGAACTTGGGAGCTCTGGGCCCCGTGTCAAGCACGGGGCGACGATCGCTTGGCGTATTGCGCTTGGCGTGGGCCGTTCTGACTCGCGTCGGCTTACACCAATATGAATCATCCCGCTGAGACAGAAGTGCGAACAGGCCCTAGACCGCCCCCTCTCAGTCCCCGACCTGTTCGGGGACCCGCTCCCTCTCCGCTCCCCCGTTCCTTTGTCCGATGCCCCGTGCTTGCCTGCCCCGCACTTGATGCCGGGATTCGGGGCCCAGACCTCGATGTTTGAGCGAAGTTCCGAGGTGCTCCTCGCCTGAGCCGGTGAGCGGGAGGTCTGCTATCGGCGTCTGAGCTGAGGCAACCTGCGTCTTGTTGGCAGAGTTTGTTGCTCTGGGCCCCGCGTCGGGGCGCGGGGCATCGACCAGTTTTTTTTCTCTCCCAGCCCCCCCTCCGAACCCCCTGTCAACTCCGACGCAGAGCCATTGGAGATGTACAAGTGTTTGGATATGATGGTCTGACTGTGTGGGAAGTGAGGAAGAAGGATGCAGAAGCCGATGGGTTACCGCGAAGCGATGGGCGATCTCTCGGGCATCGCGAAGGAGGGTCCCGCTTACGTGCAGGTCAAGGCGCTGGTCACGATTGTGCGCGAAACATCGCCCAACAACCCGCGCCACGCCGACGTGATGCGCGAACTGGGCCTGGCCGACGAGCTGGGAGGCCCCTCAGATGGAACGAGCGGCTGTCCGGCGTGTGGCTGTGAGACTGCGGCGGAAGAGTCGCGGCGGTTGCTATATGAACAGTCGGAGACCAGGCGGGAAGAAGAGGAAGCCGCAGAGGACGAGGAGGACCCCCACTGACCCCCACCCCCTGCCCCACATCAAGTGCGGGGCAGGCAGGCACGGGGCCCAGAGCAACCAGGTTCGCGCGCGGAATGACGTTGGCCTCAGTTCGACGCCCGTGCGTGGGCCCGGCCTCTCCGCGTCTGAGCCGAGGCACGCCTCGTCACTCCGCTCGAGGATCGAGGTCTGGGCCCCGTGTCAAGCACGGGGCAACGTGGAATGGGCTAGTGTGAACACGTCCTAGGTGGCGCCGCCAGCCATCGCCGGGAGGATGTGGAGCTCGGCGTTCTCTGGAACCTTGGCCAGCAGCCCCAACGGTTGCTCGACGCTGTTGACCGCGATTGTCAGTCCCCGTCTCAGTCGGCCCGCTTCAATCAATGACTCGTGGAAGCCGGGATAGCTGGCTTCAAGGCTGTCGATGACCTGGGCCACCGTGCGACCGCTCGCCGATACGATGCGCTGCCCGCCCGTCAGCGGCCTCATGCCGATCGGGACGAACACCGTGATGTCGGCAGGCATATCGGTTCGCCGCCGCCTGCGGAGCTACAGCTTGAGGCTGCCTTCGGCGACAACCGCGATCACGCCGTTGTCCTTCTCGACCCAGCAGGCGATGTTGCGGCGCTCGGGGTCGTCGTCATTAGGGCCCTGCAGCACACCCTTGACCGAGACGGTCTCGTTTGGCCAGACGATATTGGCGAACTTGACCAGCAGCTTGCCCGACGATTTCCAGGCGTCGCCGAAGCGTTGGTCCAGCAGTTCGCCGATCAGGGACATCGTCATCTTGCCGCCGACCACCACGTCGGTGAAGCCGAGCTCTTCCGAGGCCTGCTTGTCGGTGTGATAGTTGCGATCGCCGTGGAAGAAGGAGCCGCACATTTCCAGTGAGATGGTGCGAACCAGCGGCCCGAACGCCTCGCCCTCGGGCAGCGAGTAGCTCCGCGCTCCTTCCTTCTTGGAAGGGTCGCGCAGGGTGACCTGGCCTTCGCTCTGGTAGAGCACGAACGACTGGTGGTGACGCATCGCGACCGCGATATCTCCGGACTCATCCTTGAGCACGGTTTCGGTCAGAATGACGCTGCGGTCGCGGCGCTCGTACACGTCGACCGACCGGGCCGATGCTTCGTAGCTGGAGCCCGGCTTGAGCGGCCGCCGGAAATCCCACTCCTGGCGCAGCCAGAGGTTGCCGAAGTCGTTCGCGTAGTGCATCCGCGTGGAGAGGTCGGCGTTGGCGGCAACCATCGACGGAGCGCTGGCGAGCTGAGATGGCTGTTCGAGGTCCAGGCCCTCGTAGTAGTCGCTCAACGCGGTGTCGTCGATCACCACGGTCGAGGAGCCCAGGTCGACGCCGGCTTGCGGTTCTTCGTACTTGGTGATGGCCATTGCGGTGTCCTCTCAGGGAGTCCCTCAGTTAGATGACGTCTCGGTGGAAGGTGGAATCGATGATAGCGAGTGCTCCCGCGTGGCTAGGGCGTGTTCACACTTCCGTCTCAGCGGGACGAACCATGTTGGCGCAAATCGACGCGGGTCGGAACGGCCCACGCCAATCGCAATACCGCATGCGATCGTTGCCCCGTGCTTGACACGGGGCCCAGAGCGCCCAGGTTGATGCGCGAACTGACGTTGGCCTCACCTCGATGCTCGCGCGTGAGTCCGCCCGCTCCACCGTTGAGCCAAGGATGAAGGCGTTGCTGCTCGCAACCGTCGAGGTCTGGGCCCCGTGTCAAGCACGGGGCGACGCGGAATGGGGCTAGGTAGACACGCTCTAGTCGGGGGCGGGCTGCTCCCAGTCGATGTCCGCGGTTTCGAGGAAGATCCAGACGGGCTGGTTGTGTCTGATGCTGCGCAGCGTGTTGAGACTCGGCGGCAAGTCGGTCGAGAACAGTTGCCACTGCTGCAGGTCCGAGTCCCAGGCGTAAGCGCGGAACGTCGCTCCGGCCAGGGACGTGAAGGCTGTGGTGACGCGCGTATCCGATCCTGCCCAGGTAACGAAGTTCCAACCCTGCTTCAGCCGGACGACTCGAACCAGGCGGTACTCGAACGCGTCCAGCGCGACGATCGGGCGGGAGCCCGGCAGGAGCAGGGCGATGTCGGTCGGTCCGGCGAACGCAGATGGTGTAGTGACGGTCACGCACTCGCCCGACCAGAACATGACGCGTGCGGTGAGATTGCCGAACCAGACCCTGGGCGCCTCGACATCGGTGACGATGCCCTCTCCGCATATCTCGATCGTCTCGCCGCCATCGATGTACCCGCTGTGCGGCGTCACGCTGATGATCGATCCCGGCAACGGCACGCGGAGGACGGAGCTCTCCGGCGAGGCGCGGCCCTCGGCAGAGTGCGCGATCACGGAGAATTCGGACGCTTTCTGATCCACGTCGATGTTGTCGAAACTGAACCTGCCGTCCAGCACCGGCGTCGATGCTGCATACCGGCGCATCGAGGGAGGACCGGCGTAGAGGTGGGCCACGCTTGCTCCTTCCGCTCTGCCGCTCAGACGCAGGCCCGCCGCTTCCCAGAACGCTTCGCTGATCACTGGTGTGGGGAGTTCGGATGCCAGATTGATCCTGTTGCGCTGCATCAGGTTGCCCCACACAAATCGGCGACCGGCTTGCTCGGGGTCGGCGGTGATGATCTCGATCCCGGTGAGGTTGTTGCGGAGCTGATTCGCCAGGCCCAGGAGCTCTGCTTCGCGGTCAGATGCGATCCAGGCGTTTGGACTGACCGCCCGTAGATTGATCGATGTGTTCTGGCCAGGTTCGAAGTCGATCCGCTGTTCCACCGGCACGCCGTCAACGGCAAACCGCAGCTCCGTACCCGGCCCCGCTGCGGTGGCGCTGAAGCCGGCGACATCATTGACGGCGACCGACGCGGCCAGCCGCCGATCGAGATAGACATCGACCGTGGCGCCCTCCGGAGCGGGCAGTCCGTCGATGCTGACTGATCCGCCGATCGAATGGCTCAGCCCCGAGCGTGGCAGAATCGGCGGGGAGCGAAGCGGCCCGATCGGCGTCGCGCGAGCGCTGGCTGCCGTTAGAGTCGGAGGCTCAAGCGAGGGTCCGATCAACACATCTCCGGCGGCCGGATAAATCCTCACACCGGCGCCGCGATTCGATTCGATCACGCTGGCGGAGATCGATGCCGACGCATGATCCAGAATCTCAATGCCGTGAGACAGGGAACTCTCGACCGTGACCCCTTCGAGCTCCGCGTGAGCGCCTTCGATTCGAATGCCGATCCGGTTGTCGATGCTCGACACGTCTAGAAGTCGGCTGGCGTCGCCGGCCATCAGGATTCCAACATCCTGTGCCCCGCGCACCGAGAGTCCCCAGAGTTCGCTGTCGTGGCCAAGTCGCAGACCGACCTGGACTTCTGAGGCGTCGAGCGTCCAGCCGGCTCCGTCGATGGTTACCCCGGCTCTCACGACGGGTAGCTCCGAGGCGAGCGTGATCGTGCGTTCCTCAGCCGTGTGCTGGAACAACAGGATCGACGCCCCGCTGTCGATCGCTTGCCTGAGCGTCCCCGGTCCGCTGTCGGCGCTGGAGTCGATCAGGGCGATTCCGTTGATGGCCGACTGGATGGCCGCGTCGGCGTCGATCAGGCCCGCGCCAGAGGCGTGGTCAGGTCCGGCGGGCGGAATGTCCTGTGCCGTGCCGATCAGGATTTCCCGGATCAGGCGGCGTTCCAACAGCGGGCTGCCGCCATTGGCGGCGAGCAGCGTCGGCTGCGCCTCGAGCAGCAGAGCCGCCACGCCAGCCACGTGGGGCGCGGCCGCAGATGAGCCTGCGAAGCTGGGATTGCTGTAGAAGGTCGATTGCGAGACAGAGACGCGATCAACGGCGCTGAGCTCGGGTTTGTCTGCGCCGTTGAGGGTTGGGCCTCGGCTGGAGTACGGCGCCGCCGCCTGTCCACCCACGTTGACGGCGCCCACCGTGACCGCGTCTTCGGCGTCGGACTGCGCGAGGATGCTCCCCTCGGTCGTGCGGTGGGAGAGCCGAATATGTCGTTGTCCCGACTTGAACGCGAACAGATCGAACCTGACGGGGGCTGCGTCACTGTTGTGATTCTGGATCACCGCGTACAGATCCGTCGCCTCGCCGTCGTGTGTATAGGAGAGAAGCTCGCGCGGGATGTGGTTGTCGGGGCCAATGCCCTGTCTGGTTTCGCCTGAAGCGAGGACCTCGCCGACCCGGGACATGAGGTACAGGTTGTAATCGTTGATCGAGCGGCCCCAGGGATCGTCCCAGAACAGCAACAGTCGGATTTCGTCGCCCAGTTCCGCTCTGAAGGCGTTTCCCGCGCCGTACAGCACTGCGGGCCCAGATGCTCCATTGAACTGGTGTGTGGCTCCGGGAGAAGGAATGCCGAGCCGCGACGAGTCCGGCCCCGCTCGCCAGGTGCCGGACCAATGAGACTCCGCCCAGTTGCCGGCCGCCGTGACGTACAGCCGAAGCGGCCAGGTTGGATGACGTAGCGCTCTCGTTGTGTTCAGCGACACGTCGCTCCGCTGGTCGGCCGGGTACATGAAGGACACGTCGTCGACGATGATGTCCGCTCGTTGAGCGAAGTGGTTGACCGCAGCAATGTGATCCAGATCCGAGTACACGGCACCGAAGGAGATCGAAGCGCCGGGCGCGAGGTCATGAACGATCTCGATCATCGCGGTCCCTTCCTGGCCGCGATCGAGACGGCCCGCGCCAAACGGCAGAGCTTCGACCAACCAGGGAGCCTCCTTCGTCTGGATCGCCTCCTCCAGGCCCACAATCCCGTCCGAGATCACGGCAATATGTACGCCGCTGCCGTCAACGTTGAATCGGCTTCGCGCCGCGGCGGCGTTGAGCACCTCGTCGCCCTCCGTTCGTGCGTCTCCCGCCGCAAAACGCGCGTAATGGGGAGTCTGGAGCGAAACCACGCCGTCGAGCGCGCGCAGACGATCAAGCAGATGCGCGGGCAGCCATCCCTGCCAGCGGTTGAACTCCGGCACCGCCAACTCGATCTCGAATCCCGCCTCGACCAGCGCCTGCTCGGCTTCGGCGCGACCATCGGCAAAGTGGACATCCAGGTGCAGCCGATTGTCGGCAGCGTCAACCGGGCGCGCCATCGCTGTCAGGATCAGCGCGACTGCGAAGATCAGCGGAACGATCAGTAGCGCCCTACGCATGGAGCGAGATTACTTGAGATCGCGGGTCATCAGCCCTGGTCGCCGGGCGTCCGGCATGGCGCACGGCCAGTCGATCTTTGTCAGCTTCGGAGGACGGCCAGCTGTCGTGCGAAGTGCGACAGAGCAGCGAGATCAGTGATGGCGATCGGCCGATACACTCGATTCAGTGACCCGAATCCCCGGTCTCCAGAGCGGTTTTGCGTGGTGGCTGCCGATTGTGACAGCAGTCGTGGCGGCGTTGATCGCCGTGCTGGTTTCACAGTCCTCGGTGTCTGCCTGGGATGCGGACGTGCATCTCTGGGCTCGGGACGGGGCGGACGCGACCGAGTATGCCGCGCTTCTGCTGGACGCCGATGTACAGGAAGCGGCCACGAGCCGGATGATGGCTACTGAGGACGGCCTGCCCGTCATCGATGGCGTCGGAGTCGAGTTGACCGACACGCTGATCAAGCTGACCGTCCGCTCGTCACGGCAGGCGGACGCCGAGTCCCTCGCTGTCTCGCTGGCGCATGCCGCGGTGAGTGAGTCGATCGTCAGGTACGGAGATGAGTCCGGCCTCGACATGCTTGGGCTGGTTCGGCCCGGCGCGCGGAAAGTGTCGCCGGCCACCGAGTTGGCGGCGGCCTGGGCCTCCGCGGCGGGGCTGATCGGCGGTTTGCTGTTTGCCTGGCTCGTTGCCACGCAAGCTAAGAGTCCCAGCACCATGCTGGGACGACTGGGCAGGATCGGGCTGAGGCCGGTCGCCGTGATCTCGGCGGAGGCCGAGCAGGCGGCGAACCAGGCCGTACCTGCGCCGTCTGGGTTGACCGTTGGCGCCACTCAGGAACGGGGGTCGGCAACCGACGATGCCGTGTTGCTGGCCAACGCGATCAATCCGGTCTCCGGAATCGTGGCGTTCGTTCCGCTCGACGATGATTCCGCTGTAACCGCGACCCTGATGCAGTCCGCGCGAACGCTGGCGGCACGGGGCCGGTCGATGATCTGGCTCGACGGCCGAAGGCCCGCCTTCGAGATCGAGTATGGCCCACCTCCGATCTGGCTCTCAGGCACGCCCTGGTCGCCGATCGAGCGCTGGGAACTTGTCCTGCGCAGCGCTCTACGAGCCGGGCGGCGAGGCGGCACCGTTCTCCTGCTGACCGATCCGCTGTCCGACGCGGACACGAGCGAGATCGCGCAGGCGGCCGCCGGGGTGATCCTGATGGCTCGCGCCGACGCCAGCGATGAGCAGCTTGTGCATGCACAGCTTCTCCTTGGCCGGGCGCGATTGCTTGGCGTTGCGCTGACACATGCGCAGGAGCCGGATCTGCGCGATTTCGAACTGGCGCAGATGTCGGATTAGCGGTATCCACAAGGGAACACCAGCGCCGCTCATCCTCGGGAGTCCAGCCCATGCACTTCGAACTACCGGCCGATCTGGCGGACTTGCAATCACGGTTGTTGGCATTCGTCGCGGAAGAGATCGATCCCATCACGCCTGGCGTTGATTCCGAATCCCCGCCGGCTGACCTGCGGCGTGAAATCGCTCGGCGCTCCGACGCTGCCGGCTTCTATCAGCTTGCAGTGCCGGAGGCGGATGGCGGACTGGGGGGCGGTCCACGCGTGATCACCGCTGCTCGTGAGGCGCTGGCGTTGAGCGGCAATCCGCTGGCGTCCAGGGTGCTCGGCTCCGGTCCCGGAATCATGCGGCTCGCCGACAATGAGGAGCAGCGAGACGAGCTCTACGCGCCGGTGCTGCGCGGTGAGCGTACGGCGGCCTTTGCCTTCACTGAGGCGATCCGCCCGGGCGGGGCGCGTGAGCCGACCCAGGCGGTGCGGGCGACGCTGAGTGACGGTCGCGACGGATTCCTGGTCACGGGCGCCAAAGGGTTCGTCACGGGGGGCGCCGCCTCGGACTGGTTGGTCGTGGTCGCCAACGTTCCGGATGAAGGCACGGCGCTGCTCGTCGTGGACCGTGACGCAGAGGGCGTCACCGAGGGAGAAATCGGCGCCTCGATCGATGGCAGTACGCACTCGCCGTTCTTCTTCGATTCTGTGGCAGTCCCTGGTTCTCGCCTGCTTGGCAATGTCGGCGACGGCCTGCCCCGGGCGATGCAAAACATCGACCGGATGCGCCTTGGGGTCGCGGCCGACTGTGTCGGCTGGGCTCGCTGGGTGACGCGGACGACCCTGGAGCGAATCGAGGGTCCACATCGCAGTGGCCAACCGCTGGCCGAACAGCAGCAGGTCCAGACGATCTTCGCCGACATGGTCGCCGACACCTTCGCCGCCAGAACGTCGCTCTACCAGGCGGCGGACGCCCGAGAGGCCGACGAGCAGACGGCCGGCACCCAGGTGGCGACCGCCAAGTGGCTGGCGTCCGAGTGGCTGCACCGCACCGTCGACCGAGCAATCCAACTGCACGGCGCGCAGGCGTTGCTGCGCGGACACGCGCTGGAGCGCCTCTACCGCACCAGCCGCTCGCTCAGGATCGCCGAAGGACCGACAGAGCTCCTGCGGCTCACCGTCGCCCGGCACGTGCGGCAGAACGGGATCGACGCGTTGTAGATGCGGTTGAGATTGCGCGGAAACGGAGTCGTCTGTGACAACGACGAATCGATCAGTTCCCCACGCCAAGGCCTTCGTAGCGCTGCTTGTGGTGGAGATGTACGCGGTCGTTGAGTTGGCGGTTTGAAGCCCTGAGAATCCGGCTGAGCAGATTGAGCTGCTCAACGGTCGATTCGGACTTCAGGACTTCCTGCTTGACCGAGGCCGGCGCTTCGATGCTCGAAGCGATGTGATTGACCAGCGGGTTCGGTCGCCGCGGGAGGCGGTAGGTCCGCTGCCAGGAATTCTGCAGCGCCAGCGCCAACCCCAGATGATCCCGGTACAGACCGGCAGCGTCCGAATAGGCGGTGTAGGCGTCGGCCGATTCCGCATCGGCCGGGTCGTCCAGATACTCGACGTTCGCCACCCAATACGGACGCTCTCCCAGTTTCTCGATGATCCTGAAGCGGCGCTCGCCGATGCAGCCGATGTTGAACCTGCCGTCGGGGAAGGCTTCGTTCGATTCCATCCGCACCGTGCAGCCGATTTCGTGCGTCGGCTCCCGATCCTCGGGCGTGGCTTGCTGGCGGGTGCGTCGCGTGAGGACGATCCCGAACGGCTCACTGGTCTCGAGGGTGTCCTTGACCAGTTGTCGATAGCGCGGCTCGAAGATGTGCAGCGGCACGGACTCGCCGGGGAAGACGACGATCTGGAGCGGAAACAGGGGCAGTTCCGGCATGATCTCGGTTTCCGATAGGGCCGCCGGGGACCTACCTGACGCCAGCCATTCTACCGGCGAGCCGCATGACCCGGCGCGCGCCGCCGTTCTCGTTGAATGCGCGGAAGACCTGCAACCGCTCGGCCTGAAGCGAACCTTCCGCGTGAATCGCCAGCACTTCCTGGTAGGCGCCGTAGTCGGACGACGTCAGGTCGCGGACGAAGTTGAGCAGCTTCATCCGCTGCTCACCGCCGACGCCTTCGCGTCCGGCGAGGTACTTCTGCAGGAAGGGCCGCAGCTCCTCCGATTCCCAATCCTCGTCGCCGGGTCCCGTGACCAGGATCCCGCCCGCGATCTCTTGCACGTGCTGAACCGCCTCGTGGTATCCGTGCGCGAAGTGCGACTTGGCCAGGTTGACGGTCATCGGATCCGGAGCGACCTGACCGTTGGGCTTGAGAATGCAGCGTTCGGCTGATTTCTCCAGCAAGGCGCGCGTGGTCTCGGCGTAGTCGATCAGGTCGATGAACTTCTCGCGCACATGTGTGACGCCGAGGATGCCGTTGTAGTCGGCCGCCAGTGCCGCGCAACCGCCGAGCGCGTCAACCAATGGCAGCTTGTAGGAGACCGCGGTGAACCGGTGGTACTCGACGAAGGTGAGCGCCAACTGGCCGGCGGCGTCCGTGTCGCCGTTCAGGAAAATGCGATCATTGGGCACGAACACGTCGTCGAAGATCGTGATCGTCTCCATCATCTTGCGCACCGCGGAGATCGGCCGCTCACCCTCGTGAGTGGAGTTGTCGCCAAACGGCGAGGCGATGAAGCGCAGACCCGGAGTATTGACCGGCAGGGCGAAGGCGATCGACCAATCCTGCTCGTCGGCGCCCATGGCGCGGGTCGGCAGGACGATCACCTCGTTCGTATTGGTCACGACAGAGGTGTGGGCCTTGGCGCCGCGGACGACGACGCCATCGGGCCGTCGTTCCACGACCCGCAGGTACATGTCCGGGTCTTCCTGCTGGGCGGGCCGCTTGATCCGATCGCCTTTGACATCGGTCTGGGCGACGGCGAGTGAGAGGTCGTTGGCGCGGCAGTGCTCGTAGTAGGCCTTAACCCGCTCGAAGTAGGTCTGGTCCTCGAACTCGGCGGTGACCGCCAACAGGGCGAACAGAGCGTCCGTGCCAATCTCCTTGATCAGCACAACCAGGGTGTCGCCCTCGGCCGTGGCGGCTTCGATCAGCCTCGAGCGATTGAGGAGGTCGTCCGTCGTCCGCGGGATCCGGTAGTAGGCGGAATAGGACTCGCCGTCCTCTTCGTATGTGGCGAGATCGCGGTACTCGTCCGATTCCGCCATCTCGTAATCGATGCAGGCGTGCTTGACGGCCTTGCTGATCGTCGGGTGTGTGGTGACGTCGTCAACGCGCTCGCCTCGGTACCAGATTTCCCGGTCGTCACGCAGCGATTCCACGTATTCGGCGGCAGTTCGCAGAGCCAAGGCACGCTCCATTCGATGTTCGCGGTCACTGCGATCCTAACCCACCGCCGGCGGGGCGCCAGCCGAGCGTCTTGCGCGGTTCCGTTCTCCTAGCATGCCGCCCAATGATTGTGCCCTCGCTCTCACGACCGACCGTTGCGCCAGTCGTCGTGCTGTCTCTGATCGCCGTCACTGCCATCGTCGCCATTTTCGGCGCTACGCCGACGCGCGCCGAGACGCCGGTTCAGATCGTGATTGGCCCGACTGCTGTCTGCGCGCTCACGGATGCCGGTGAGATTGCCTGCTGGGGATTCCCTGGCCCCCTGGTCTATGACGTTCCTGAAGGCAACTTCAGCGATCTCAGCGTCGGCCCCAACGACGGCTGCGCGGTCACCGCTGAGTCCGGCGTGGTCTGTTGGGGCTCCGGTTATGCCTACGTGCGCGCCAAGATCGAGAGCATCCTGGCCCGCGATCCCGAGGCCGACCTGTCTGCGAGCGGGTTGGCGCAACTGCTTCCCTCGGAGCGCCACGACCTAGTCCAGGTCGTCGTCCACCCCTGGCGGCACTATGCCTGCGCTCGGTCGAGCGTGGGCGAGATCGTCTGCTGGGGCGATCTGCCGCCGTCCAGCGGCTCAGCTCCAACCGGAACCGGGTTCACGGATCTGATCAGCACCGGGCGCGGATTCTGCACGCTTGACTCGGATGGAAGCGCGACCTGCTGGGGCGACATGATCTTTGACGGGTACATCTCCGACGCTGGCCCGTTCGTGCGGATCGCCGCCAGTGGCAACGGACTGTGCGGCGTGACCGCCGAGGGCGATGTGCGTTGCCGCACTCGGGACTCCCGGCCTGCGCCCGGTCCGCCTCAGTCGTATGCGCAGGTGTTCCGCAACGTGCATGTGATCGGCGCGCAAGGCTGCGCGATCTCTGATGTCGGTTCGCTGCAATGCCGCCAAACCCATCATTGGTGCCATCACCTGATCGACCCGGAAGCCGAGTATTGCCCTCCCGCGCTGATCCGCTTCCAGTCGTGGGATATCCCGTTCACGACGCTCTACGAAGGCGGTCCCGACCGCGAGACGACGGCCTCGCGCAGGTATGTCCGGCTGTTCGGCGATCAGGCGGCGTGTGCGATCACCGCCGAGGGAGAGATCGACTGTTGGAGCGATTTCCGTCGCGGCGATCCGCGCCATGACGTCCCCGAACGGTTCCGTCCCCAGCCAGAGGCGCCGCAAGAGCCGGAGGCGACCGGCGATGATGAACCCGCGAGCGAGGAGAGTGGCTAAGAGCAGTTCGCATCGCGCCTCCTCTCTCGCTCTGGTTGGCAAAGGGAGGCGTTCGGGTTGTTGAGGAGAGTCTTGGGCAACCGATTCGGCCAAATCTGCCAGGGTTGCTTGAACGAGTCGCTGTGGGTTGATGCCTGCTGCTCTCCAGCAGAGGCGACCTTGGAACGTGGGTGCTCGCGGGCGGCTGTGGGTCCTTGAGGCCGACGTCAAGCTGATTCCTCTGGCCACCTGGCGCGACTAGTCTTCTCATATGTCTCGCGTCTTCGCTTCAGCCATCGGCCTCCTCGTGCTGGCCTTCGCCGTGCTGTTCGTCCTCCTCCTGCCGGGAATGGCGCGCGCTGAAACACCAGTTCAGTTCAGCATCGGCCCCACTGCCGCCTGCGCGCTGACGGAGGCCGGCGAGATCGTTTGCTGGGGATTCGACCTCCCACTCGTCCGCGATGTTCCGGCCGGCGTCTTTACCGACGTCAGCCTCGGCCCGAACGACGGCTGTGCCATCACCGCTGATGGCGGCGTGAACTGCTGGGGCGCGGGCTATGCCTACGTGCGAGCCAGCGTCGAGCGCATCCTGGCCCGCGATCCCGAAGCTGATATCGAGGCAAGTGGGCTGGCGCAGATGCTTCCCTCTGAGCGTTCCGATTTCGTGCAGGTGGTGGTCCACCCCTGGCGGCACTACGCCTGCGCCAGATCCGGAGACGGCGATATCGCCTGCTGGGGGGACCTGGGGTCGTCCAATGGCTCCGCGCCAAGCGGGACCGGCTTCACTGAGTTGATCAACACCGGGCGTGGGTTCTGTGCATTAGACACCAACGGGGCTCTCACCTGCTGGGGCGAACTCGTGCTTGATCGGGTGATCTTTGAGCCGGGTCCGTTCATCGAGATCACCCCTAGCGGCAACGGAGTCTGCGGCGTGATCGCTACGGGCCAAGCGTTTTGTCTGACCCATCGCGCCCCGCTTCGCCCCGGGCCTCCACCACCGTTCACAATGCTCTTTCGCAACGTGCACATCTTGGGTAATCAGGGCTGTGCAATCCTTGACGATGGCCAACTTGAATGCGTCCAGACCTTCCATGCGTACTACACGTGCGCCGTGCCCACGGTCGACAACGACGGATGCCCGCCCCAGCACATTCGCTATCGCTTCATGAGGCTCCCGTTCACACTTCTCTACGAAGGCGGTCCCGACCGCGAGACGACGGCCTCGCGCAGGTATGTCGGGCTGTTCGGCGATCAGGCGGCGTGCGCGATCAGGACGGAGGGACAGGTCGACTGCTGGAGCGACTTCCGCAGCGGTGATCCGCGGCTGGAGGTTCCCGAGCGCTTCCGGGCGGAGCCTCCGTCCATCGATTCCGAGCCGCAGATTGAGGGTGACGGATAAGATGGTGAGCATACATAAGGGTTGGGGGTTTGGAAGTGCATATGCGAATGGTCAAAGTCCTCGTCGTCATGATTCTGCTGCTTGGAACCACCGCCGCCTGGGGTTCGATACGAGCTCAGGACGAATCTCCAGATTGCCCGCCTCCGACCGACCTTGGTGTGCTGAGCAGCATCCTGACCGTCGCGGGCACATGGTCGGACGGCGAGTGCGACCGGTCGCAATTTCTTGACAACCGGTCGGGCCAGCGATTCCTCTTCTCGCTCGCCGAAGAGGCTGAGGTGCGGATCGACCTGACATCGCCTGAGCGGGACACCATTGTCTATCTGCAGGCCGAGGATGGCCGGCTGCTGGACGCCGACGACGACACCGGCGGGGGCGTCAACGCGCGCATTGAGCGCGAACTTCCCGCTGGCGTTTACCAGATTGAAGCCGGCGCGCTGGGTTGGTCCGGCCGCGAGGTTGGCTCTTTCGAGCTCTCCGTTCGGGTCATCGAGGGTTGTCTTGACGTCGTCGACTTGGGCGTGCTCGTCGACACGCTGAGCGCCACCGGCGAATGGTCGCACTTCGGATGCGAGTCCGACTACCGGGCGGATCGCGCCGGGCAGCGCTACCGCTTCGAGTTGACCGAGACCCGCCGCGTTCAGATCGATCTGACCTCGGATCTCGCGGATGCGTTTGTCTATCTGCTGGACCACAGCGGGGCGCTGCTCGAGTCCGACGACGACGGTGGCGTTGGCCTGAACTCCCGGATCGAGCGATTCCTCGGCGCCGGCAGCTACACGATCGAGGCGACGAACTGGGGCGATCGCGACCTCAAGGGCCTGATCACCAGCGAGTTCGAACTCACCATCGCATCGGATGAATACGGACCAATCGTCAAGCTGGAAGCGCTCGACGCGCCCGAGCGGGTCGTCCGTGGTGTGCCCTTCCGGATCGACTATCGGATCGGCAATCTGGGTGACGAGCCCGTCACTGCACTGGACGCCAACGCCCGGCTGCGGGTGCGTGTCCGTTGGCCCTACATCGACAACTGGACAACCCCATGGATCGACGCCGCCGACGGAGAGACTGAGCTCTGGGGTGTCGGCGCTTCCTATCACACCAGCGAACACTTGCAGGCCTTCGGAAGCCGGACATTGCCACAGTTGCAACCGTTTGACGGTCTGTTCAGGTGGCGCACCGGACCGACCGACGTGATGCTTGATCTCCAGGTCATCAATGACGACTTCGATACCCTGGCCACTCACTGGCTGACCCGGCCGATCATGGTGCTCAGCGGCTTCGAGTTCGAGCCGGTTACGGTCAGCGTCGAGGATCTCGAGTACACCGTCGCCGCGGTGGCCGACGCACAAGGCGAGGTCACGACCGACGTCACGCCGGTCGCGGACGAGGACGACGCACCGCTCGCGGCTGATGAAGAGACCGAGGAATCGACCGAGGACGAGCAGGAAGAGCTTGCACCTGAGATCCTCGCTCGTGCGATTTACGCAGCCGGCGTTCGGACCCAGGTGCTGGCCGACCTCGCCCCGACGATCACAACACTGCAGGCGCTGACCGAGTCCCTCTACGCGCGGGTCCCGCGAGGCGGCCTGCCACTGTCAGGGGCGCCAGGCGCATCGGCTCCGACGCTGGATGCACTGGTCGGCGCGCTTCGCGCCTCGCACAGCGAGACGCTCGTCGACAGGGGCTTCGACCAGCAACAGTTCCAGAGCGCAGATGCGGCCGAAGAGATCGTGGTCCGCGCCGGTCGCGCCGCCGCGCGGCGGATCGAACAGTTCAACAGGGACTGGACCGAGCTGACGGAACAGAGCCGCGTGATCTCATCCAGCGAGGCGTTACAGGTTCACGCGGGCCTCGCCGCTGCCTTGCATGTCGACGCTCGATTGGTCGACGCCGCCGCGCTGGTGCTGACCAAGCGAGACGCCGCGGACGGCTGGGATGATCCCGAAGTCTCTGCAGCGCTGGCTGCATTCAGCGATGCGCTCGATTGCGGCGTCGACGGCGGCGCGCTGTCGTTCGGCGATGGAGCGCTGCGCGAGCTCTCACCGGTTTACGGACTGATGCTCGATCGCGCGTACTGCGGCGCAGCCGAGGCTAGCAACGATCATGATCTGTTGCTCAGCGGCCTCGATCTCTCCGCCAATCCGATGATCCCAACTCCGGAGGTCGCCGAACAGCCAGTTGAGGCGCCGCAGGTGGTGGGTGTCAGACTGCTGGCCCGCGTCCTCGAGGACGGACGTGTGCAGTTCGCCGTCGATCTGTCCGATGGCGAACGATCGCGACCCGCGGGACGGCTGCCGGTTGATGCGACGGTTGGACGATGGCTGAGAAGCGGACCGGTCAGTCACGACGGTGAAGAGATCGGACGCGTTCATGCCCGGCGGTTGGCCAACGGTCTGGTCCAGGCGAGCTACGTGCCGTCGGGCGCCAGTCTGGCGGACACGTCGCGATGGATCGTGCCCGAGGATGCGCCCGTCGACGCGTGGCTAATCAGCGGCGCGCTGGAGAGCGGAACGGCGACGTCACGAGATGACCTTGTTCAGCGGGTAGGAAACCAGGCCGCTGGCGCCGGCTCGGCGCAGTTCGGGGATCATCTCACGCTCCTGTCTCTCATCGAGAATGATCTCCAGCGCAACCCATGAGTCGTCGATCAGTGGGCTGATCGTGGGGGCGTGCTCGCCGAATTTGCCAATCACGGCGAGCACGTCTTCCAGGCTTGAGCGGGGTGTATTGAGCTTCAGGCCGACCTTGGTCGTTGCCGTGATCGCGCCCTGGAGCAGGGTGTTGATCGCTTCGATCTTTTCCCGCCGGGCCGGGTCGTTCCAGGCGTCGCGGTTGGCGACCAGGCGGGCGGTGCTCTGCAAGACCTCGGCAATCACCCGCAGGTTGTTGGCTCGCAGCGAGGAGCCGGTCTCGGTGACGTCGACGATTGCGTCGATGATTCGGGCCTTCACCTCGGTGGCGCCCCAACTGAATTCGACGCGGACATCGATGCCTCGCTGCTCGAAGTACTCGCGCGTCGTTCGCACCAGTTCGGTCGCAATGACGCCGCCCTCCAGTTGTTCGACCTCCTGCACCTCGGACTCCGCGGGCACGGCCAGCACCCAGCGAGCGGGGCGGCTGGTCGCTTTGCTGTAGGTCATCTCCGCGACCTCGACGACATCGGCCCCGGTCTCGACGACCCAGTCGTGGCCGGTGATGCCCACATCGACGACGCCGTCCTCGACGTATCGGGCCATTTCCTGGGCTCGGAACATCGTGCAGGTGATCGATTCGTCGTCGATCTGCGGAAAATAGGATCTCGAGTTGACGGATACATGGAAGCCGGCGCGCCGGAAGAGGTCGAAGGTCGGGGTTTCGAGCGATCCCTTGGGCAGTCCCAACTTGAGCATGGCGGCGGCTCCGATGTCGGTGTACGGGTTGTACCTGTTTCTGTGTGTTTCGATCATCGCGCATCGAGATGGATGCCCCGTATCGCGGGATACACTGGCCCAATGACCACGATGGATCCGCCCCAGGCACATGTCCCGCTGACCGACGAGCGCCGCGCGCGGCTGCGCGAAATGATCGGCGACGAGCTCGACGCGGCCTGGCTTTACGATCGGCTCGCGGGGATGAGCGAGGGCCAGTCGGCTGCGATGCTCAGCGCGATGGCCGAGTCGGAACTGCGGCACGCCACTCATTGGGTCCGGCTGCTGGGCGACGAACGGTTCCCGACCGACGTCCATCGACCGTCGCTGCGCGTGCGGCTGATGGCTTTTCAGGCCCGGTTCTGGGGGCTTGGCTTCGTGATTTCGCAGCTCCGGCGCGAGGAGCTGGTCGATATCCAGAAATATGTCCTGGACCCGGACTCCGGCGACCTCGCTGAGGAAGAGCGCGAACACCGCGCGACGCTGGCCGAGCTCGGCACGCAGTTCGGCGCCGTGGGCGCGGTCGGAGAAGGGCATGCCGGCGTCGGCTCTCAGGGTGCATCGACGTTTCGCGCTGCGCTGTTTGGACTCAACGACGGCATCGTGTCGAACCTGGCACTGATTGCCGGCGTCGCCGGCGTGGCGATTGGTTCGGAAGCGGTGCTGGTCGCGGGAATCGGCGGGTGGCTGGCAGGGGCCTTCTCGATGGCCGCCGGCGAGTACATCTCCGTGCGCGGACAGTCGGAGGTGCTGCAGAAGCAGATCGCGATGGAGCGGGACGAAGTTCTGCTCGATCCGGCCGAGGAACGCCGCGAGCTGGTCAGCATCTACCGGGCCAAGGGGTTGTCGGAAGAGCTGGCTGAGCAGGTGGCGACGGAACTGTCCAAGAAACCTGATGCGCTGGTCGACACGATGGTTCGCGAGGAACTGGGACTCGACCCCGAGCAGCTTGGCGATCCGTGGCGAGCGGCGATCAGCTCGTTCGCCTCGTTCTCATTGGGGGCGCTGATTCCACTCGTTCCGTTCCTGGTCTGGCACGCCGCCGGCTGGAGCGTCGACTACTGGGCGCTGATCGCCGGAGTGATCGGCAGCGTGGCCGCGCTGGCGGTCGCGGGCCTGTTCACGTCTCTCGTGACGAGCCGCAACCCGCTGTACTCGGCGAGCCGATCGGTGTTCGTCGGCATCCTCGCCGCCGCGGTGACGTTCGGGATCGGCAGTCTGTTGCCGTTCGACCTGTAGTCGGCCGATTCAGAACAGGCGCGAGAGTTCTTCGTCGGGGTCGAAGTCGTCGACATCGACGCCGAACTCCCTGGGCAACTCGGCTCCGAACGCCTGGGCGTCCCGCTCGAGATCAAGCTGCTCGACGCGGGGATAGAACTCGGTCGCCGGCATCCGCTCGGGGAAGCCGAGCGCGCACAGACGTTGTCCGCGATCGGGAATGTCGCTCAGCGCATCGAAGATCGGCTGGCCGTGGCCGATCACAATGATGTCCGGGGCTGGATCATCGCCGGCCTCGCCGCGTAAGGCGCGAGCTCCAAGCAAACCGCAAATGAACTCTTCGACGACGGGCCGCATTGGCTGTGTGTCGTCGGGTCGAACAGGGCTGGAGGTGTAGCCCAGGTCCTTCAGCGCCCGGCGGAATCCGGCGTGACCTGGGGCGATGTGGGCGAAGAGCGCCTTCACGTCGCCGTCCGGGGATTGAGACTGGGAGCGGGCGAAGTCGAGCACCGTACCCCAGTCCGGACGCGTTCCCGGGTTGGGCTTCTCACCGAGGATCTCGCCGAGTTCCTTCTCGATGCTTCGGCCGTCAACGACCAGGTAGAGCTCTCTGACATCACCTACTGGGCGAGGAGGGCGGGGCGCGAATGTGCGCAGCGGAGCCGGCTCAAGGGCGGGCGGGTCGACCAGCGGAGGCTGGTAACCGGGCTCGGGCAGACCGTCCGGGGCTTCGTCGAGGTCGTCGTCGAACTCGACGCGCGGAAGCTGCGATCGAAACAGCCGGGCGTCGTCCTCGATGTCGTAGAAATCGATCTGCTCCTCGAGCTCCGGGGCGTCCGGCAAGAATTCCGAGAATCCGAACACCGTAATCCGCTCGGCCATGTCGGCCAGTTCTGGCAGTTCGGCGATCAGATCGGGATTGTGGGTGCCGACGATGACTTGCCAGGGTTGGGTTTCGTCGGCAGCCTGGTTGAGCCTCGCGATCCGCTCGCGAATCAGATCGGCGCAGCTCTGGCCAGGGACGAAGCGGTCGCCCAGCGCGATCATGAATCCCGAGGTGCGCAGGAAGTGCATGAATCCCTGCTGTCCCGGCGCCCAGAAGACGAACGTCGCTTCGTAGGGAGCGGGGCCGCAATGCTGCTTGACGAACGTCTCGAGACGCCGCCAGTCCGGTCGCGTGTCCGGACCGGGCGGCTGGCCGATCACTCGGCCCAGCGTGCCATCAATCGAGGGGCCATCGACGAACACGTAGTGTCCGCGAGGTGTTTGGGGTTCGGAGTCAGGGTGGTGCAAAACCATGTCAAATCGATTCTTCGGCTAGCGGTCGGTCTAAGTGAACAGGCTGGGACTGGAAACGGGATGCGGACTCAACACAGGGTCATAAGCGTCTGGCTGGCTGTCAGTTTATCGCGATCCGAGAGAGACTGACACGAACTCCAAACTGCAGGAGTTCTCGATTCAAACATCCACAAGCAAATACCGCCCCCGGATCCCGAGGATCAATCGAGCTGTTGGATCGGGCTAGGGCGTGTGCACACTTCTGTCTCAGCGAGATGATCCACGTTGGCGCAATTCGACGCAGGACAGAACAACCCACGCCTATCGCAATACCGCAAAGGATCGTCGCCCCGTGTCAAGCACGGGGCGACGCGGAATCGGACTAGTGTGAACACGCCCTAGTCGGCGGCGCTGACCTGGACCGACGCAATCCGCTCGGCGCCGGCTGACTGCAGCGCCTGGATTGCGCCGCCATTGTGGAGCGCCGAGGCCCAGATCGCGCCCGCCGGCACGTCTTCCGTGACCTCGGCCGGCAGAGTGATCTGCGCGTCGTTCGCCGCCAGACGCAGGTTCTGGCCGTCCTCGAATCCATTGGACGCAGCGTCCGCCGGATTGATCTGAACGCCCTCGGAGCGCTGCAACAGGTCGGCGTTCTGATCGCCGCGCGCAGCGGTCAGACGGTCGGTGTACAGGTCACGTCCGACGAGCAGGGTCAGCGAGCCGTCGCCGTTGGTTGCGCCGCTCTCAGGCACGCTGAGGAAGCGCTGGGTCGCCGCGCCGTTGATCGGCATCCGAGTCTGGTTCGGGCCGGGCTCGGCGAGTGCGGCATAACGGCTGTCCAGGGCGGCCAGCGCCGAGCGGGCCTCGCGCACATCCTGCGGCTGGGCCGGAGCCGGAATCGGCTCGCCCGGTTCGCCGTTCTCGTCGGTTGTCGGCGTGTCGACGGCCGGGAGATGCTTGGCGATGTCGCGCAGCCAACGCCCGAGTGGGCGGGCGTTGCGCTGTTCATCGGTCGCTGTGCGCAGCCGCAGAATCTGGCGGTCGGCGTTGGTCGTGTGTCCGTCCTTGCTGAAGGCGGAGACGTCAGGGAGCACATGGGTCGCGTGTTGCACGGTTTCCGTCGCGACTTCGTCGATCACCACAAGCGCGTCGAGCGCGTCGAGCGCCGACAGTGTCGAGGCGCGATCGGGATGCAGGAGCACCGGGTTGTCGCGGGCGACGATCAGCGCCTTGAGGCTGCCGCTGCGGGCCGCTTCAAGCATCTCCGTGACGCCCAGCCCGCCATCGCCGGGAACCACGCCGAGGTCGCGCAGGCCGACCGAGTTGGACTCCGGGGGCAGGACATGCAGCGCGGCCGGAGCGTCCGCCGGTCCGGCCAGAGCGATGGCCAGGTTGGCGGCAGCGCGAACCTGCGCGCCCGCCTGGGTCGAGTTGGAGCGGGACGGAGCAACGACGATGGCCACCGAGCCGCCGCGTCGTCGCAGAATCGTCGATGTCGCCGGGGCAATGCCCTCTGCATTGCCGGTCACGTCCGAGAGCCCCTCGACATCCGACAGTCCGGTCCGAACGTCGAGATCCTTGACGACATTGGTCGCCAGGGCTTGCGCCACTGCAGCGAGGTCGCCGTTGGGCGGGTGAATCGCGTGCGCTTCGTCAACCGCGTAGTCGGCGAGCGGGTTGCGTCGCGAAGAAATGCTGACCATCGAGGCGCCGTTGTTGGCGACGGCGTCCTTGATCCGCACGCCAAGCACGTTGTTCGACGCCGAGATGTCGTCGCCGATCGCAATGATCAGGTCCGCCGATTCCACCGAGGTCAAGCGCGAGGGCAGGTGCTCGGAGCCGAACGCGTCAGTCAGCGCGTCGCCGATCGCGGCGGTCACCGGCCCAAGTGAAGAGTCGAGGTTCGTGACGCCGAGCCGAGCGGCCAGCGTCTTCAGCGCGTACAGCTCCTCCAGCATCATCTGGCCGGAGCCGAGGATCCCAACCGCCGACGGACCGTGCTCGGCGAGAATCGCCGACACTGCCTCCGCGGCATGCTCAAGCACCGCGTCGCCGTCCTGCTCGAAGGCGTCCTCGCCGCGCCCGATCCAAGCGGCGCGCAGCCGGTCCTTGTCTCGGGTCTGGTCGTAGCCAAAGCGGCCGCGCACGCAGATCTGCGAGCGGGACACATCGTTACCGTTGCCCGGTCGGACCTGGATGCCGCGACCGTCGCGCACGCCCATCTGGATCGTGCAGCCCATCGAGCACTCGGTGCAGGTCGTCGTCACCCAGCGGTCGGGTCGCGCGACCCACTTGTTCGGCGCTTCCATCAGCGTCGCCGTTGGGCAGACATCCACGCAGGAGCCGCAGAAGTCGCAGTTGGACTCATCGATCCGGCCGCCGGCTCCGAACGCGATCCTGGTTGAGAACCCGCGACCGGCCAGCGTGATCGCCGTCGTGTGGCGCAGATCGTCGCAGGCGCGGACACAGCGCGTGCAGATGATGCACATCTGCGGATCGAACTCAAAGAATGGATTCGCTCGGTCCGGCTCGGGCTGAGAGTGGCGGTAGTAGGTGCGAGCCTCGTCGATGTACGGCTCGACATTGGCGCGGCCGACATCGGCGGCGTCGCAGGTGGTTTGCAGTTCGCAGCGGTAGTTCTTGGAGCAGGTCACGCAGCGATGCGTGACCTCGTTGTCGCGCAGGCAGATTTCTCCCGTTCGGCAGTGTTCGATTCGGTGACAGGTCAGGCAGCGGTCGGAGTGGTTGGCCAGGATCACCGCCAGGACTTCCTGGCGCATCTCGGTCACTTCGGGCGTGTCGGTGCGCACGACCATGCCGTCCATCACATTGGTCGTGCAGGACAACGGCAGTCCACGCATGCCTTCGACTTCGACGGCGCAGGTTCGGCAGCCCGCATACGGGGGTAGCCCGTCCAGGTAGCAGAGGTTGGAGATCGCGAAACCGGCGTTCTTGATGACCTCGACCAGCGGAGCGCCAACCTCGGCCTCAACCGCCTGTCCATTGATCGTGATCGTCGCCATAAGGCCTCCCCGGTCGCAGACGCGCAGAATCGTGGCTCAGTCTACCAGCCGCTTAGAATTTCGTAGAGGCATCGACCAGGCGAACAGGCCGCGAGGACCATGCGAGACACAGAGAGCGTATTTTGGCAGAACGGCCGACGACGAGCGGTCTCCCGGCTGATCGCCGTGACCTGCGTCCTGTCGCTCGCCTTGTGGCTGACCGAGGCGCTGGCGGCAGGCGAGCAGGACTTTCCAAATCTGCGAATCCTGCATCCCGGAGACAACCTGATCGGCTGGGTCGGCTACGCCGCGCCAACCCAGGACTTGTTCGACCAGATCCCGCAGGCGGAACTGATCTACACCTGGGACGCTGAGTCGAGCCGATACCACTTTGCCGCTCGCAACTTGCAGTCCTCGCTTCAGACCGTCAGGCCGGGCATGGGTCTCGTCGTGCGGATCGCAGGCGACGAACCGGTCGAGTGGAGTCAACCCACCGTCGCCGATGGCGAGTGGGTCGCGCTGAGAGCCGGCGCAAACCTCGTCGCCTGGACCGGCCCGAGCGGCACGCCCATCGATCTGGCGCTCCGTTCGATCGGCGGTTCCTTCACTCACGCCCTCTACTCAAGCGCGCAGAGCAGTGAACTTGCGGTCTATCAGACCGGTTCACGACTGGAGGCCGGACCTCAGCATCAGTTGCAGCGGGGCGATGGCCTCTGGGTCTTCAACTCATCGCCATCGAACTGGTTGCAGCCCAGCGGCGAACGCGCCCTCTATCCGCTTGGACCGCCGCCCGATCACGTCCGCTGGTACGCCTCGTTCGACAAGTACCTCGATGCCGACGGCATCGCCGTCATCGCAACCGAGAACGTCACCGACGAGGCGCTCTTCCGCGCCGCCGCAATCTTCGACGAGATGCTGGTCAATCGGCCCGACATCCGCGACACCCTGATCCGCCACCGAGTCCACATCGTGGTCGTCGGCCGCACCGAAGACACCTTCGACCTGACCCCCTATCGGCAGTACCGGGATCGAATCGAACTGGAGGCCTTCGGTCCCGAGGGCCCCCGTGGACTGGGGCCAAACAGGCTGACGCCGACGCTGATTCCCGAAGAGAACCTGCTCTGCGACCAGGATGACCCCTACCTGGGCCACGACGTGGCGGTGCATGAGTTCGCCCACGCGATCGACTTCGCGATCCGCAGCGGCATCAACAGCGGTGGATTCAGCAGATCCCTGGCCTCGGCCTACCGATCAGGCGCGTCCTCGGGTCCCTGGGACGGGACGCACGCGGGTCGAAACACGGCCGAGTACTGGGCCACCGGCGTCCAGTCCTGGTTCGGGTTGGTCGGCCGGTTCTACCCGCACAAGAACAATCGGCTCGACCTGACGCACTACGCGCCCGACCTGGCCGGGTTGGTCGCCGAGACCCTGGGCGAGTTCGAGCTCCACGCCACCTGCCAGCGAGCCGACTCCAGAAGTCAGGGCGCCGCGCTGCGACAGCTCCTCACCGGGTTGGCCGTCGATGCGGACGGCAAATCGATTCACGACTATCAGGTTCAGCTGCGGCGGGCCTCGACCGGAGAACTGGCGGCGCGTGCCGCTTCCTGGCCGGATGGCAGCTTCCGGCTGTACGCTCCGCCGGGCGAGTATCTCGTCGAACTCGCTGTGGATGGGTGCCGCACGGACCCTGCGGAGTCCGAGCCTGCGCCCGAGGAGGACGAGGACGCCAACCTTCTGGTTGTCGAGCAGGTTGACCTGGAGATTGAACTCCGCCTCACCCGGACCAGGTGCTAGCGGCGGCGACCCGGAACAAGACGGCTAGTGATGCTGCCGACGCTCGGTCGGGTGGACCGTTTGCTGGACCGCCTGCTGGCCGTTCGGGTAGACCCAGTCGTGCTGCTCGAGGTACTCGTTGGCCAGCTCGATCAGGTCTTCCTTGTCCTTGTAGAGGTTGTTCGGGTTCGTGACCACGTTGGTGTACGACCCGCCGACCTGGATTGCCTCATAAGGACAGGCCTCGGTGCAGAGACCGCAGTACATGCAGAGCCGGAAATCGATCTCGTAGCGGTTGACCAGGAACGAGCCGTCTTCGCGCGGCTCGGTGTCGACCAGGATGCAGCCGTCGGGGCAGCTCTGGGCGCAGGTCGAGCAACCGGTGCAGCGCTCGACGAACCAGACCAGGTTGGTACGCGCGCGCGGCGGGATGTCGCGTTCTTCTTCGGGGAACTGGACCGTGACCGGCTCGCGGCGCACGTGCTTGACGACAGTCATCAATCCCTTGGCGATGCCCTTGCCGAAGACCATGTCTCTGTCCCTCTAGCGCTCGAAGTCTAGCGGCTTCGCCCGCTCAAACGTTTAGCGGCTGGCGAAGTAGTTCTCGTCGTGCGGCAGCGCGCCGGTGAAGCGGTCGCGCGGCTGACCGTCGGCGGTCAGGTACGGCGGGAACAGCGATTCGAGCTCCGCCCGGATCGGGTCGCCCTCGGGCAGCATCTTCGAGAAGTCGCCGGTCGGCTCCGGACGCCGCTTGCGACCGTTGTGCGCGTGCTCGTCGTCGATCACCTGCTGCAGCAGCATCAGACCGGCCAGCAGCGACTCGGGACGCGGCGGGCAGCCGGGCACGTAGACGTCGACCGGGACCACGTTGTTGACGCCCGGCAGCGTCGAGTAGCCGTGAGCGAAGGGTCCGCCGATGTTCGAGCAGGAGCCCATCGAGATCACCCACTTGGGCTCGGCCATCTGCAGGTAGATGCGCCGAACCGGCGGCGCCATCTTCCAGGTCACCGTGCCGGCCACGATCATCAGGTCGGCCTGCCGCGGCGACGCGCGGAAGACCTCGGCCCCGAAGCGGGCCAGGTCGTAGCGGGCGTTGGCCGTCGCAATCATCTCGATCGCGCAGCAGGCCAGCCCGAACATCGCCGGCCAGAGAGACGACCGCCGCGCCCAGCCGAACACCTTGTCCACGGTCGAGACGAGAAGCTGAGAGCGAAGCTCGGCCTCCACATCCGTCACCGGGTCCAGCAGAGGGATCGGAGCCCCGCCAGTGTCAATCGTCCGAGAAACCATCCCAACTCCATTCAGCCTCAGCGCTCAGGATACACGAGGATCCCAAGACCTCCCCCTTTGGGGGAGGTGTCGCGATGCGACGGAGGGGGCCGCTCCCCGCTTCACGCGGGCGTCCGCCCGGCTCCCACTCCCCGACCCGTTCGGGGACCCGCTCGGCACCTGTTCCCTGACCCGTTCGGGGACCCGCTCGGCTCCCGTTCCCCGACTCGTTCGGAGACCGGCTCGCCTCCCAGTCCCCGACTTGTTCGGGGACCCGCTCGGCGCCGCTGCCTCAACGCAGGGCCGAGTGGATCCTCGGTAGGCAAAGGGGAGCGCATGACCCCCGTGTTGGTGTTATCCAACTGATAAGAATGCACTACAGCGGGCGCGAGGGTCGGAGGCAATGGCGTGGTCACGAGCGAGCACCCAGGCGAGCCGAGTGATCCATCGGGGATCCGCGACGCGCTAACCATTACGAATCAGCGCATCGACGACGGCAACGCGCGGATCGACGACATGCGCAAAGACGTGAACGCGCGGTTCAACGATCTGAGACAGGAAGTCAACGCCCGCTTCCGACTCCTGACCTGGGGCATTGCCGTCGGATACGCCTCAATCCTCGCCATCCTCGGCGCCCTACTCGCCCGGGCTGGGTAGTAGGCAGGACCGAGTCTGGCGACAGAGGCTCTCTCATCCTGCATGCTCACGATGGGCGGGGTAGTTACACTGTCGTAGTGACGGAAGGAGCCGGAGGGATTGAGATGGACCTGGGATCCCGCGAAGAACGTTGCCAACCTTCGCAAGCACGACATCGATTTTCCAACTGCGGTCGCAGTCTTCGACGATCCGATGTCGATCACGGTCGAGGATCATTATCGGCAGGAGCAACGCTGGCGGACAATCGGCATGGTTGCGTCCCAGGTCATTGTGGTGATTCACACCTGGTTTGAGGAAACGCCCATGGGGCCAGAACTGAGCGCGCGAGTCATCTCGGCACGAAAGGCGTCGAGGTCAGAGAGGCGGGAGTATGAAGAAGGAAATGAGTGATCTGTCGCCCGAGTCGCAGGCTCAGATTAGGGCCTTGGAAGCTCTCCCGGATGACCAGATCGACTTCAGTGACATTCCGGAAACGACTGACTGGACGGGCGCCGTGCGAGGCAAGTTCTACCGGCCGGTCAAGCAACAGATCACGCTCAGAATCGATGCCGACGTGATCGCCTGGTTCAAGGCGCAGGCGCAGGAGGGTCGGGGCTATCAGACCAAGATCAACCAGGCGCTCCGCGAGCACGTACAGAGGTCGGTGCGGTCGTAGCATTAGGCAGCCCGCCGGCATCAGGAGGCCGCAAGACCTCGCGTTCGCGGGCGTGCTCGATGGTCAATGCGACCGGGTTGCCGTCGCAGTCCAGCTCGAGCAGCGTCTGGTAGTCGAGATCGACATGGTCAACGATGCGCTCGTCGGAAAAGACGAACATCAGCGTGTCGGTGTCCTTGGAGTAAATCCGCTCCACGGCCTGAACACTCCGTCGATGAATACCGTGATTGGCTAGCCGCTTTCGAAGCTGGGGCGTCGGTGCTGCCCGTAGGCTTCCTCGAGTGCCGGGTACTCGCGGAAGTACTTCTCCCAGCTCCCGGAGACGCGCTCGCGGAGCTTGCGGGCCTCTTCCGGGTCCATCGGCGGCCCGTCGCCGCGCACCGCCTGCCCGACGGTCAAGCCCCTCTCTTCGTCCGGCATCGCGCATCTCTTCCTGATCGCTGTCCACTCAGTTTACAGCGCACTATCGGGACCGCACTTCAGCCGCTGGACACGACGCCGGCGTTTAGGCTCAACCTGCAGCGCGGCTACGATTTCAACATCGCGCGGCGCAAAACCACCATTGGGGATATCGCACCTGTCATCGCCTAGGCCGGTGCGCCACTGCGTGGATTGCAGCCAATTCCTTGATTGGCGGAACCTGCTTGACGACAATGGGGCGTGGTCAAGGTGTCCTGAGAATCGTGAGTAGGATGGCAATGTCGAAAGAGAATCGCAGGCGACAGAAAGAACGCAGCCTACCAATCGTAAATCCCCGACCGACGCGGGCTCCCAACGATGGCGGGAATGCACCCGCACCAACGCGTGGCCAACTCGCAGAGTCCCTTTACGACATGCAAACGCGCTTGATCGCTGACATTGAGGGTGATCGCAAGCTTCCGAGTCCGGGAGAGATTGGTCAGAGTATCGAATCCCGAATCCGTGAAGCTCTCAGCAGCGTGCCTCCTGAGAAGGTCGGTATCTCACATGGCTTCGTAGTAGATTCCTATGGAAGCACTTCCAAGCAAATGGACATCATTCTCTATGATCGCTTCAACTGCCCAAGGATTCGGGCAGCGGCTGGGCCTGATGGAGCTGAAGTATTCCCGGTTGAGGCTACCTACGCATGTGGAGAAGTGAAGACAAGGCTGCATGCGAGCCAGCTTCGAGACTGCTTTGACAAGTGCGAGAGCTACAAGTCACTGTCGCGCGTTGCGTACCGTGATCCGCATCCCTATCATCCCATCGCCACCGCAAAGCCCTTTGGCGAAGCGCTTGGCGCCGGCCGCTACTGGGAATCGATTTTCTTTGTGATAGCCTTCGACGCTACGGATTTTCTCAGCCTGCGGCTGAGCTATGAACACTTAGTACGTCAGCATGGGCTGGGGCACCGCGATCGTATAGATCTGGCGGTCGCGCTCAATCATAGCGCAGGCAAGAAGAACATACTGGTTAGTGCTAACGAAACCAAAGACAGCAAGATGCCGGAACATTCCTTGGTTAGAATAGAACTCACACCGGAGCCGCAAGGACACATAGTAGATTTCGAATCTAGTGAGCCCTGGTCGATCTTTGTTGGACTCTTGCTGAACGATATGGTGCAGGTCACTGCTCAGCCCCTGGACGCGGGGAGATATAACTGGTACGCCTTACGTGAGTCGCTGTGAGTGGTAAAATGCGAG
Organism: Dehalococcoidia bacterium; assembly: GCA_022822855.1. Taxonomy (GTDB): domain Bacteria; phylum Chloroflexota; class Dehalococcoidia; order Bin125; family Bin125; genus Bin125. The sequence goes on along the minus strand of JAJDYG010000019.1, from coordinate 81,891 downwards.
TCAAGTACGTTGTTCTCCCCTTCGACATGCGCTACTCGAATGGACTCCTGCATGCGCGACAATCACGGAGGGGAGAGGGCACCTCTGCGCTCCTTTCCCTCCGTGGGACAAGTCTGTTGTAGGAGGTAGAGTGGGGACATGACCACCTGGACCAACCAGCTCTACTTCGGCGACAACCTCAGCGTCCTCCGCGAACACATCCCCGACGAGTCCGTCGACCTGATCTACCTCGACCCGCCCTTCAATTCCAACGCCACCTACAACGTCCTCTTCGAGGAGAAGACGGGCGAGGACTCGGCCGCGCAGATCACGGCCTTCGACGACACCTGGCACTGGGACCTTGGCTCGGAGGCCGCCTACCGCGAGGTGGTGACGCAGGGTCCGGAGCGGCTCGCAAGCCTGCTCCAGGCGATGCGAGCCTTCCTGGGCCAGAACGACATGATGGCCTACCTGACGATGATGGCCCAGCGGCTGGCCGAACTCCGCCGAGTGCTCAAGCCCACGGGGAGCATCTACCTCCACTGCGACCCGACGGCCAGCCACTACATCAAGCTGCTGTTGGACGCGGTGTTCGGACATGACAACTACCGCAACGAGATCATCTGGAAGAGGACAAGCGCTCACAGCGATGCAAGGAGATACGGTTCGGTCCACGATGTTCTGATGTTCTTTTCGAACTCAAGCGATTACCTCTGGAATCAAGAGTACCAAGACTACGATCCTCAATACGTTGAACAGTACTATCGATACACGGATGATGATGGCCGGCGCTTCATGTCCGGAGACCTGGGGGCTGGTGGACTGCAAGGAGGTGGCTATACATATGAATGGAAGGGCGTAACCAGATTGTGGCGCGTTCCCGAGTCAACGATGGCTCGCCTGGACGCCGAGGGAAGAATCTTCTACACGCGGAACGGCATACCTCGTATCAAGCGGTATCTGGACGAGGCGCGAGGTCTGGCCGTTCAGGACAATTGGACCGACATTGAAGCTTTACGCTCCTGGCACCAAGAGCGTCTCGGATATCCGACCCAGAAGCCTGAAGCGCTACTTGAGCGCATCATTAGTGCCTGCAGCAACGAAGGCGATGTCATTCTCGATCCGTTCTGCGGATGCGGTACCGCGGTCGCTGTCGCCGAGCGCCTGAAGAGGCGCTGGATCGGCATAGACATCACGCATCTTGCCGTGTCGCTGATGAAACACCGCCTCCACGACACGTTCGGCTCAGAGTTGTCCGAGTACTCAGTGATCGGTCTGCCCCAGGACGTCGCCAGCGCTCGGGCGCTGGCGACGGAGTCGGAGCACGACGGCCGCTACCAGTTCGAGTACTGGGCCCTCGGCCTCGTCGACGCCCGCCCCGCGACGGGCAAGAAGGGCGCCGACTCCGGCATCGACGGCTACATCAACTTCTTCGACGACAACTCGGGCAAGGCCAGGCGGATCATCGTCCAGGTCAAGAGCGGCCACGTGAACCGCGGGATGATCGCCACGCTGAAAGGCGACATGGATCGCGAGGAAGCCGCCGTCGGCATCTTCATCACGCTCGAAGAGCCGACCGAGCCCATGCGCCAGGAAGCGATCGGCGCGGGCTTCTACGAGCCGGAGAGTCTGCCCGGCAACCGCTATCCGAAGGTCCAGATCCTGACCATCGAGCAGCTCCTCGACGGCGCCCAGCCCGACTACCCCCGCTTCGCCGCCCCCCAGACCTTCCGCAAGGCCCCGCGCCGCCGCCGTCGGGAAGGCGTACAGCCGAAGTTGGAGGGGTGAGGTTGGTCAGCCTGCTCCGCTCAGGACCACACCAAGCAATGCGATGAGCAGCGCCGCCAACAGCCCGAATCCCCAGAACATCACTTTCTGGAGGTCATCGATCCGGCTGTTGAGTTGATCTCGAACCAGGAACAACTCCGAGAGCGTTGCCGGTCTCGATTCTTCCTGAGTCGTCATGTTCACGCTCCCTCAGCGGTTCGCCACAATGACAGGATATACCTCGGCGTCAACAGGGCGTCCAACAAACCCTCCAACAACCCGCTATCATGAACCAAGAACAGGAGAGCGACTAGCTCCGGACCCCCCGGCTTCGCTGCGTCGGCGGCCGGCGGAAAAAATTTCCCGCCTGAAACCCGAACCCCGATCACGAAACCCAGCAAAGCACAGGAAATCCGCAAGAATCCCGAACATAACGAGGCGAAAATACTTGGTCGAAACTAGGAAAAACTAGCAGAAATTGACACCCGCTTACCCCATCCGCCCCCACAGCAGTAGCCGCTTGAACGGATACAGGAACGGCCGCTCGTCCGGCAGCACCGACAGCAACCGCTCCCGATAGTCGGCCAGAAACAGCTCGTAGTCCTCCGCCGCCATCCGATCGCGGTAGCCGGTCAGCAGCGACCCCTTGACCCACTCGACGACATCCTCCCGCCCCGGCAGCCGGTGCAGGTAGACCTGGACTCGCACGTGCTGCTCGGCGAAGCCAATCCGCGCGAACTGCTCGGCGTACCACTCCTCCGGCTCAATCGAGTGGCGGTAGACGAAGCCGCCCAGCGCTTCGGCGTGCGGCGAGTGGGTTGCCACCTCCCGAGCGACCGCGTGCGAGGGATGATCCTCGTTGGCCGGCATCTGCACCGCGAGCTGGCCGCCCGGCCCGAGCGTCGCTGCCAGCCGGGGAAACAGCGCCGCGTGGTCGGGCACCCACTGGATCGACGCGTTGGCGAAGACGACGTCCAGCCCGGAGTCCGAGAACTCCCCGATGTCGCCCCGCTCAAACCGGACGCCTCCGCCGGCGTACTGCGCCGTCTGCTCCAGCATCGCGTCGGAGCGATCCAGCCCAACCGTCTCCGCCGCCTGCGTCCGCTCGTGCAGCACTCGAGTGAGCTTGCCCGTGCCGCAGCCCAGATCGACGACCCGGCCCTCTGGAATCGCCTCGACCAGGTCCAACAGGTCGTAAAACGGCTGCTCCCGCTCCGCCTTGAAGCGGGCGTACTGGTCGGGCTGCCATTCGTCGCGTCGAGGAGTGGTCACGAGCGTGAGCCTACCAACTCGCCTGTCCTAGCCTGAGGTCGGCGGAAACCGGGTAGGAGCGGACAGCAAGAACGGACACCATGCCGGCAGGTCGCAATCCCGTCTCGCTCAACTGGTCCGAGGCCCGACGCCTGCGAACGCACGCGCAGGGGCTCGGCGCGGCGCGCGCGGCCGATGTCGCCGGAGCCGTGCGACAGGCTGGCGCGATCCAGGCGCAGGACCGCCTCGGTTGGTTGCTGGGAGTGGGAACTCGTTCGGTCGGACTGACCGCCGAGGACGTGGAGCGGGCCCGCAACGTCGAGCGAACCGTCGTGCGTAGCTGGCTCATGCGAGGCACCCTGCATCTGGTTCCCGCCGAAGACTTCCGCTGGATGCTCGGCCTGCTCGGCCAGGCGATGGATGCCAAGGCGCTCAAGCGCCGCGCCGATCTGGGCATCAGCCCCGAGGACCACGCCAGAGTCCTCGACTTCTTCCGAGCCGATCTCACTCGCCGAGGAACCCTGAAGCGGACCGAAGTCACCGACGTGCTCGCCGCAGCCGGACTCCCCGCAGAAAGTCAAGCGCCGCGGCATCTCTTGCGAACCGCGTCGATGCTTGGAGTGATCTGTTTCGGGCCCGATCAAGACGACGATGAGACTCACATCCTGATCGACGATTGGCTGCCCGACGACGAGCCGCCGGCCGATCCGTGGGCAGAGCTCGCGCGCCGCTACTTCTCGGCCTACGGACCCGCGACCGCCGCCGACTTCCGCTGGTGGACGGGCTTGCCCGCGGCGGACGCTCGGCGCGGATTCACCGCGCTCGCCGACGAGCTCAACGGAGTCAGCGTTGACGGCGCGGAGATGTGGATGACCCCGGACTCGGCGGCCCGCATCGATGAGGTCCTCTCGGACCCGGCGGAGGTCGTGCGAGTGCTGGGCCCGTTCGATCCGTATCTGCTCGGCTACGCCAAACGACAACTCGGCGTTGAAGAGCCGCTGCTCAAACGAATCAACGCCGGCGGCGGGATGATCCGTTCATGCGTGATCATCGACGGCCGGCTCGTCGGCACCTGGGAACGCAAGCGTCGAGCGCGGGGACTGGCCGTGAGCGTCACTTGCTTCGAACCGTTCTCGGACGACGCGCGGTCTCAACTGGAATCGGAGTTCGCCGAGATCGCCCGATTCCTCGGTACTGATGTCAGCTGGTCTCTGACCCTTGATCCCGCTGCGGCCAGATCCGAGTGAAGTCGATCACCAGATCATCCGCAATCTCCGTCGCCGTCACGCTCTCGGGCCGCTCGACCTGCTCCGGCTCTTGCCCCGGTCGGTAAATCCAGACCGTTTCCTCCAACGGATCGACAAGCCATGCAAGCCGGGCGCCCTGCGAGATCCACAACTCCATCTTCACCTGTTGAGGCGCCAGCCGGTCGGACTGTGATCGCACCTCGACGACGAAATCGGGGCAGATTCGCCAGATGATGTCATCGTCGTCGGCAATCTCCGCCAGCCGTTCGTCGCTAATCCAGGCTGCATCGGGCATCCGGCGATCACCGTTGGCCAGCAGGAAGGTGGCGCTCGAATCGAAGACCATTCCCGACTCGTGTGCGTCGCTCCAGACCCAGATTTGAGCCAGGGCGCTGCTTCCCCGGGCACTGCTCATCGGACCGGTTGGCGCCATGATCAGCAGGCCTCCTTCGCCGTCCGCTTCAATCCGCCAGCCCTCGTTGAGGCGGCCCAGTTCGAGGAAGCACTCATCCGTCAACTCCCAGTCGGATGGCAACTGCAGGCGCAACGGAAACGCCTCCGGCGTAACTTCCCAGGCTTCCTTTGCAGCGACCGTCGCCGCGGGGACCGCTGCCTCAGATCGCTCAGCCGTGACCATCGCGAGCCTTCCGATCCGGCCAGATGCGGGTGAAGTCGATCACCAGATCGTCGGCGATCTCGGTCGCTGTCACGCTGTCGGGCCGCTGCAGACGCTCCGGCTCTTGCTCCGGTCGGTAGATCCAGAGCGCGTCCTCGTACGGATCGACGAGCCACGCCAATCGCGCCCCCTGCGACACCCACATCTCCATCTTCTCTCGCAAGAGACCCAGTTGATCGTTCGCTGAACGCACTTCCACTATGAAGTCGGGACAAACTGCCCAGACCCCCTCATCGTCGGCGGCGATCCCTGAGAGACGTTCATCGCTGACCCAGGCCGCGTCTGGTGCGCGCCGCCAACCATTTGCCAGCCGAAATGTGGCCGAAGGAAATGCGTCCCCTCTCTTGGCGGCGTCACTCCAGTTGAGAATCTGCGAGCCGATCCGCAACTCCCGCTTGCCGCTCAGCGGTCCTGGTGGCGGCGCCATGAACAGTCCTCCCTCGCAGTCGGCCTCGAGGTACCACTCTTCATTTAGCGACCCCAACTCCAGGAGTCGCTCGTCCGTCAGCTCCCAGTCGCGCGGCAATTGCAGGCGCAGTGGAAACGCCCGCGGCGCAGTCTCCCAGGCTCCCCTTGACGCGACCGTGGCCGCGAGGCCCGCTGCCTCAGATCGCTCAGCCGTGACCATCGCGAGCCTTCCGATCCGGCCAGATGCGGGTGAAGTCGATCACCAGATCGTCGGCGATCTCGGTCGCTGTCACTCTGTCGGGCCGCTGCAGACGCTCCGGCTCTTGCTCCGGTCGGTAGATCCAGAGCGCGTCCTCGTACGGATCGACGAGCCACGCCAATCGCGCCCCCTGCGACACCCACATCTCCATCTTGATCTGCAGATCTGCGAGTTGGTCAGATCCTGAACGGACTTCGACGACGAAATCCGGGCAGATGTGCCAGGCTCCTTCCAGGTCTTCAGATACCGATTGCAACCGTTCATCGCTTATCCATGCTGTGTCAGGCACCCTGACCTCGTCGTTCGGCAATCGGAACATCGAGCTGGAATCGGCGACGATACCTGAATTGTGCTCGTCCGACCAGACAACGAGCTGAGAGAGAATCCGTCCGGCGCGTATCCCGCTGAGTGGGAACGATGGCGACATGATCAGCAGACAACCGGACTTGTCGACTTCGAATCGCCACAGTTCATTGAGTGATCCCATTTCGCTGAGTACGTCATCGGTCAGCTCCCAGTCGGAGGGCAGCGTCAATCGGACCGGAAAGACACCACGGACAGGCGGCCTGGGCTGCGTCGTTCCCGTGAGTGATGCTGACGGCCTGGGCTCCGCAGTGACCATTGGGCTGCTCCTGACTCGACTCACCCTATACAGGCGACAGCGCCCGTAGCCGTGCCGTGATCTGCTCGATCGACCGGGCAATACTGTCGATCTGTTCCTCGGTGTTCGACTGGCCCAGACTGAGACGCAGGGTGCCGTGGGCGGTGTCGGGATCCAGACCAATCGCGCTGAGCACGTGACTCGGCTCGGTGCTGCCCGTGCTGCAGGCGCTGCCGGAGGAGGCGGCGAATCCCTCCAGATCAAGCTGCAGGAGGATGCTCTCGCCCTCGACGCCGGGGAAACTCACATTCAGGTTGTTCGCCAGCCGCCGCGACCAGTCGGACGGTCCGTTCAGCCTGATTGGATGGACGCGCTCGTTCAGCTCTCGCCAGAGCCGATTGCGCAGCTCCGACGCGTGGTCCGTCCGCGCCGCACGCTCCTCTTCCGCCAGGGTCAGCGCCGTCGCCAGACCCACCGCCTGGGCCACCGATTCCGTGCCCGCCCGGCGCTCTTCTTCCTGACCGCCGCCGAGCTGCAACGGCTGCAGCGGCGTCCGGCGCCGCACATAGAGCGCGCCTGCGCCCTTCGGTCCGTAGATCTTGTGAGCCGTCAGCGAGACCAGGTCCACGCCCAGCACGTCGGGACGGATATCGACCGCGCCCGCCGCCTGCACGGCGTCGGTATGCACAATCGCGCGCCGATTGCGCTCCTTCACCGCCCGCGAGATCTCGGCCAGCGGTTGCACAGCCCCAATCTCGTTGTTGGCCAGCATGATGCTGACGACCGTCGTGTCCTCGCGAACCGCCGAGGCAACCTCGTCCGGATCGACAAACCCGTCCGCGTCGACGCCCAGCACTGTCAACTCGAAGCCCTCATGCTCGAGCTGCTCCATCGTGTGCAGCACCGCATGATGCTCGGTGGCCTGGGTGATCAAGTGCCGACCCGCGTGCTGACGGGCCAGCGCCGCTCCGCGAATCGCCAGGTTGTCGGACTCCGTGCCGCCCGAGGTCAGCACGACCTCTGAAGGAGAGCATTCCAGCACCCCCGCAATATCATCCCGAGCCTGGTCCAACAGCCCTGCCGCGTACTGGGCCTCGCGGTAAATCCCCGAGGGATTCCCCCATCCATGCTGCAATGCCGGCGCCATCGCCTCCAACACCCGAGGGTCCAGAGGAGTCGTCGCCGCGTGGTCAAAATACGCACGTTCCATGAGGTCAGAGTAACGGAGTAGCCTGCCGTCGTTGGCCGCGCTGCGGCCGGCACTGGCGGGGCGGCATAGACGTCGGTTATGCTCGTATGTGAACTCATCCTGTTGAGAGGACTGCTTCATGGTCTTTCAGATGACTGAGATGCTGGACGTTTCGGACCTCGCGGCGGAGAAAGCCAAGTCGCTGCTTGAGGACAAGGGCTTCGCCGAGGGCGCGCTGCGCGTCTTCGTGGTCGGCGGCGGCTGCTCCGGCTACCAGTACGGCATGGCCCTCGCGATGGACGCCGAAACCGGCGACCAGATCGTCGAGAAGAACGGCGTCCGCTTCCTCGTCGACGAGGAATCGGCCCCGCTAATCGCCGGCTCGCGCGTCGACTACATCGACGATGTGATGAAGCAGGGCTTCTCGATCTCGAACCCGAACGCCTCGCACTCCTGCGCCTGCGGCTCGAGCTTCGACACCGCCGCTGGCGGCGGTGCCTCCCAGGCCCGCTCCTGCATCTAACAATCTCCCTCTCCCTCCGCGCAGCGGGGGGAACCCTACCCCGCACTTGCTTGATGCGGGGATGTCCCGTACGGACAGAGGGGGGCTTCCCCAATGGCCCGCATCACGCACTTGCTTGATGCGGGCCCAACGTTGTCCTTCGAATTCTCGGCGCCGCGAGACGAGGCCGGAGCGGAGCGTCTGAGGCAGACGCTGGCCAGGCTGTCGCAGCATCGACCACAGTTCATGTCGGTGACCTACGGCGCGGGCGGCACGACGCGAGGCCCGACCCGCGACTGGGTCAGCGCGATTCGAGACGAGTACGGGCCGCTCGGCGTCTCCGAGATGCCGCACCTGACCTGCGTCGCTCATACGCCCGACGAGGTCGCCCAGATCATCGACGAATACCGGCAGGACGGCATCGAGAACATCCTCGCTCTGCGCGGAGACCAACCGCAATCGAACTCCCAGCTCCCTCACTCTGGGCGGCTCCCTGCCTTCGAAACCGCGGCACAGTTAGTCCAATACATCCGGAAACGAGCAGACTGGGACATCGGCGTCGCCGCGCATCCGGAGGGGCATCCGATGGCCGCCTCGGTCGAGGCCGATCTGGCGCACCAGACACGCAAACTGGCCCAGGCGGACTTCGCCATCACGCAATTCGGCTACCGAGCCGAGTACTACGAACAGTTCGTCAATCAGCTCGACGCGCGAGGCGTCGACACGCCGGTGATCGCCGGAATCATGCCGCCCACCAATGTCGCGGGGATCGAGCGGATGTCAGCGCTCAACGCGACCGAGTTCCCGACCGAGGTCCGTGAGCGCCTGGAGCGCGCTTCGAGCCCAGCCGAGCGGCGAGAGATCGGCGTCGAGGTCGCGTCCAGGCTGGGTCGGGAACTGCTGGAGCTGGGAGCGCCGGGCCTGCACATCTACACGATGAACTTCGCGCGTGCAGCGTCCGAGGTGGCCTCGGCGTTGGGCTGGAAAGCTGATCAAACTTAGAATCACACTCTCCCCCCGCGCAGCGGGGGAAGCCTGCCCCGCACTTGATGCGGGGATGTCGCGGAGCGACAGAGGGGGGCGAGCCCACTACGTCGGCTGCAACTGAGCCCGAAGCGTGTTGAGGATCTCCAGGTCCGTGCGATGCAGCGAGCGTGCGATCGACTCCACGTCGAGCTCTCCCCGGAAGCGGTGGCTCGCGGTCTGTTCCCACTCGTAGCTGGAGATCATATAGAGCACGCCTGAGATCTGCTCCCTCGTGTGATACCACTCGCGGAGCTGTTCGTAGCAGTCGGGCGTGCTGGCCTGTTCGAGCCACTCGTAGTCGTGCAGGGGCAAGTCGTCGACGTTCTGGAAGAGCAGATGTCCGAGTTGCCAGGCGGCGATCGTCTCGTGACGCCAGGCGCGCTCGATCAATGCCTCGGCCTCGGGCATCGAGCTGCGCAGCGCGCGCATCATCAGCTCGTGCATCTCGCCCGACGCTTCGCGCAGCGCCTTCATCAACCAGCGTCGGGACGTCTCGGTGTCGCTCATGCCCGCCATTCTGACACATGGGACCTGCGAGTCGGTGGTCAGGCTGCGGCCTGTTGGTGGGATACGATATGTCGGTACGTCTGTCGCGGGAGGGTTGCGATGCTGACGGAGTTCTGGGAGTCGGACACGTTCACCGAGCGGCGCGAGGCGCTGCTCGACACGCTCGAGACCGACTATCCCTGGAGCAAGGGCGACATTCTGCGATTCCGCCGCGGCGGCCGCGACGATCGCTTCCGCGTGCTCAGCGTGCAGGTCGAGATCGGCGACGAGGGGCTGCGTCGCGAAGTGTTGCTGCTCAAGCTGGGCTCGTAGACGGCGGTGAACGACGCGGTGTCGGCCTCGGGAGCCCTGCCGTACACGCTGTTGCTCCTGCTGATCGAGCTGGGCGTCGGCGGCGCGCTGGTCATGCACGCCGTCCACCTGCGCGGACAGGCCACGCCGGGATTCGTGCGCGCCACGACGATCATGGTGCCGATCGTCCTCGGCCTGGCATTCTGGACGGCGTTCACGCTCGATGGCGACGTGGTCGAGGGCTTCGCCGTGCGTTCGGGACCGCGCGAGGCGCTGGTCTGGACGCTGGCCGCGCTGACGGCCGCCTCGGTCTTGCACAACGTCGCGCTGTACACCGACCGCGACGCCTGGGCGCGGCGGATCGGATGGCTGTTGAGCGGGCTCTCGCTGGCCGCGCTTGGTCTGACGGCGGCGACGCTGGCCGGCTCGCCCGAAGCGCTGACCGTCTTTAGCCTCGCCTTCGGGGCGCTGGCGCTTGGGCTGTCGGCCGTCGGGCTGGCGCTCGGACACTGGTACCTGGTTACGCCCCGGCTCCCCGCGCGGCCGCTGGTGGAGATCACGACCGCATTCCTGATCGTGGTGCTGGTCCAGGCCATCCTCTTCGGCGTCGCCCTGGCCGTGTCGATCGAGGATCCGGTCGGCGGACGCGACCAGTCGCTGACCGGCGATCCGACCTTCTGGCTGCGCATCGTGATCGGATTCATCCTCCCGCTGGTCTTCGGCTGGATGGCCTGGACGACGGCGAGGATGCGCTCGATGATGGCCGCTACCGGTCTCCTCTACCTGACCACCGCAGCAGTCCTGGCAGCCCAGATCGCCGCCCGAGCCCTGATGCTCGACAGCGGCCGCCCCCTCTAGCCATCAGCCCGCAACAGCTCCTCCCCCGCCCCCTCCCGATGCCCCGTGCTTGACACGGGGCCCAGAGCAACCAACTCCGCCAGGCCAACCACCGCCAGCCTCACCTCCACAGCGCCGAAACCCCTCCCTCCCCTTTCTCCCCCGATCCAAGGGGGAGATGTCACGAAGTGACAGAGGGGGTCCCTCTGAGGCAGGGTGCGGAAGACCAGACCTCGCTGTTTGGGAGAGGCAGGAAGTGGGTGTGCGGGGCCGGATCCCGCTGGTCGTCGGGTTCTGGGCGTGCGTGCGAGAGAAAAAAACGCGGTTGGGGTATTAGAGCGGATCATCCTCTTCCTCGCTGGACGCTTCGTCGTCCTCCTCGGTCCGCTCGGCTTCCGCCTTGGCCTTGGCTTCCGCTTCGGCTTGTTCTCTGGCGATCAGGGCGTCGATCTGTGCGTCGGTCATGCCGGCGATGAGGAGGTTGGGATCGATCTGTTCGGGTTGGGGTGGATCCGGGGCGGGCTGCTGACCTCGCGGGAAGAGGTCGAGGAGCCGACAGAGGGAGTCGAGCGCCCGGACCTGGGAGTAGCCGCGTTCGTTGGGGTCGTTGGCGATTGTCCAGTAGCGGTCCTGGATGGCTTGCGGGGTGTATTGCGGGGTGCTCATGGCCGGTCCTATCTGTGAACGTGTGTTGGAGGTTGATGGTATATGTACTGGTGTTCTGCGTGGGCAGGTGTGAGTGTGTTGGGGTTTGCGGAGGGAGAGGGACGGGAGCGGGTCCCCCCGATCAAGTCGGGGGCAGGCTCCGCATGAAGCGGGGACTGGGGAGGGAGGGGTTTCGGCGGTTGAGGTGAGGCTGGCGTTGGTCGGCCTGGCGAAGTTGGGAGGTCTGGGCCCCGTGTCAAGCACGGGGCATCGGACGGGGGAAGGGGGGAGGGGGAGGGAGCGGGTCCCCGCATGAAGCGGGGACTGGGATCATGGGTCGCGGCGTCCGAGGTGAGGCGGGACGTAGTCGCTCTGGCGGAGTCGGTTGCTCTGGGCCCCGTGTCAAGCACGGGGCATCGGACGGGAGGGGAAGGTCTTCAGTGATCCAGAATCGAAGCCTTGTAGGGGCGACCCTTGTGGTCGCCCGCGCCGGACTCGGAGGGAACGGGTTCCCCGAACAAGTCGGGGGCAGGCTCCGCATGAAGCGGGGACTGGGGAGGGAGTGTCCAAGGGGCTGTTACTCGACGACGTCTTGTTGGGTGACGTTGAGGTTGAGGCCCGGGGGGAGTTCGGGGGTCATGGCGGCTTCGGCTTGCCAGCCGGCTCGGGCGTGATCGAGGAGGGTTGCGACTTCGTGAATTGCGGCTGCGGTTCGGATTCCCCACCAGGTCAGGTTCTGGCCGTCGCAGAGGTAGACGTGGCCCTCGCGGGCGGCGGTCATGCCGTGCTGGGCGAGCAACTCCTGGGCGTGGCGTTCGCGGAATCGATACGGCTCGGAGGGGAGCAGGATGACCTCGGGGTCCAGGGCGATCAGGTCGGTCAGCGAGAGGCGCGGGTAGCGGCCTCGGCCCGCGTCCTCGCAGACGTTGATTGCTCCGCAGACCCTGAGCAGGTCTCCGATGTAGGTGTCGCCCGACGCGGCCATGAAGGGGTTGCGCCAGATCAGCGCCGCCGCCCGGACTCGCGGCCGCATTCGCTCTACGTGGCGTTGTTCCTCGAGCGCTTCGTTGATCGAATCGGCGGTCTTCATCGAGATGCCGCCGAGCAGCTTGCCGACCCGGTCGACTTCCTCCAGCGCCTCTTCGGCGGTTCGCACGTCCCCGACGTAGACGTCGAGGCCCGCCTGGCGCAGCGCATCGACGTCTTCCTCGTTGTTCTCCTCGCGGTTGGCCAGGACGAGTTGCGGATTGAGCCGGATGATCCGCTCGATGTCGGGATTCTTGGTCCCGCCGACCTTGCGGATCGGCGTTACTTCCTCGGCCGGCTCGACGCAGAATTTGGTCACGCCAACCAGCCGCGATCCCAGCCGCATCGAACAGACCAGCTCGGTGAACGAGGGCACCAGCGAGACGACCTCGCGCGCGGGACGCTCGAGATCGAGTTCCGTGCCGGTCGCGTCAACTACGCTGGGCATGTATCTGAGGCTATCAGCGACCGGCAAACGCCGACCGGTCGACTAGTCGGAGCGCTCGATGACGATTGCCCCAGTTGCAGGAGCGGAAGTCGCGATTCGCAACGTGACGGTCGGGTATCCGGGAGTCCGGGTGTTCGAGGACCTCTCGCTGAACATCCCCGGCGGGATCTTCACGGGCATCATCGGCGGCAATGGCTCGGGCAAGAGCACCCTGCTCAAGACGATCGCGGGGCTGATTTCTCCGGCCCAGGGAGAGGTGCTGGTCGGCGGCCAGGCGCCCCAGGACGCGCGCGCGTTTCTCGGCTACATGCCGCAGGTCAGCAACGTCGATTGGCGCTTCCCGATCACGGTGCGGGAACTGGTCGAGATGGGCCGCTACCAGTTCAGTTGGAGACAACGCCTGGGCCGGTTGATTCACACGCGCGAGGATCGAATCGCGGTGGACCGGGCGCTCGCGATGATGGATGTGCAGGACCTGCAGGACCGCCAGATCCAGGAGTTGTCGGGCGGCCAGCGCAAGCGAGCCTTGATCGCGCGCGCGCTGGCGAGGCAGCCGCGGATCCTGCTGCTGGACGAACCGTCGGCGGCGCTGGATGCGGTCTCCGACGATCAGCTCTTCGACGTGCTCTGCGACCTGACCGATCTGGGCACGTCCGTGATCATGACCACGCACGACCTGTCGACGGTGATCGAGCACTATGCCGAGGTGATCTGCGTCAACTCATCGGACGGCGGAATCATCGCCCAGGGCGATCCGTCGGATGTGCTGACCGAGGACGTGCTGCGCCGGACCTTCGGCCGTGAGCTAGCGATTTTCTCGCGCGGCGAAGTCCACGGCGAAGAGAGCGAGCCGCGCGAGCATCACACGCTGCTGCTGGCCGATGAGCTCCAGTTGCACATGGAGGATCACGAGCACAGCGAGGGGCACCGCCACGGCCCGTCGCGCTGAACCCTCTATGCGGGGTTGCGTGCGGGGTTGCGCTCAAGCAGGGCCACGACGCGGCGGACGAGCATGGCGAACTGGCCCTCGTCGGCGGCGTGTTGCAGTTCGGATCGCCAGTTGTCGAATCTGCGTGCGCGGACCTGCGCCGACTCGATCACCAGGTAGCGGCGGATCGACTCCAGCAGATCCCAGGCGAGCGCGCCCTGCTCCAGTCGGTCGGCCGTGATCGAGACCGTGGAGACCGCCTTGACATCGAGTCCGGCGGCCTCGGCGGAACTGCTGATGCGGCTTCGCAGGTGCTCGGGCGCGCCCTTGGTGAAGGCTCGGACCAGGTCGCGGCCGATCTCGGCCTCGTCGGCCTGGAACCACAAGCCTTCCCAATCGGTCTGGACGACGAGGATCGGTCCGTTCGTGACCCGGGCGATCTCGCCGAGCGTGGCGATCGGATGACGCAACCATTCGAATACGTCGACCATTAAGGCGGAGTGAAAGACGCCGTCGGCGAAGGGCAGGCGCTGGACGTCCGCCTGGATCACGTCCCACTCTGGCGGACCCAGCCACTGTCCGGGCGAGGCGATGTCGACGCCGACGCCGCGCAAGGGAGTGCCCTGCGTGATGGCGGTCAACGCGAGGCCGTCGCCGCTGCCCGCGTCGAGGACGGGTCTGGCGTCGCGCGGCGCTCGGCCGTCGAGCAGCAGGTCGTAGAGGGCGTCATAATGACGCCTCAGTTCGGCATGAATGACGGGCGCGGCGGCGCCTGTGGAGGAACGGCGCTGCTCGGGCGGGGCGAGCGTTCGATGATGCGGCACGAGCGGCGTCTCAGGTCCACTCGGCGACGACGATCGGCTGGCGGCCGGCGAAGCCGTCGGCCAGCTCGTGCCACCAGCTCACCGTGCGCTCGCCGTATTGCCAGCAGAGGTAGACCTCGCGACCGTCCCGCTCGGCCCTCCAGTCCACCAGCCCGCGGCGGATGTCCTTGACCTCGACGCCCTGCTGCTGGATGTGTTCGATCAGTGTGGCGATCTGGCCTTCGAGCTTGGTGATTTCGGCCTGGATCTCCGAGTCGTCGCCGATCACCGGGTCGCCGTCGGCGCTCGTGGTGCGCCGCATCGACGCTGCCAGCGCCGAGAGTTCGTCCAGTCGCAGCGCTCGCTTGCGCATCACGATCACCGCTGCCGCGATGGCCGGCAAAGATCGTCGGGCCTGGGCGAGAGTGAACAGTCTCGGCATGGAACGGAGTCTAGGCCGCCTCGGAGAACCGGCGCTGACGCGCGGCTGCTACCGATCGTTGGCGTCGGTGTCGGGCGTGTTCGGCGCGTGGGGCAGGAACCACCAGTTGTTGCGAGTCTGCGAGGCGTGATTGATGAACAGCGTGCGCACGGCCGCCTCCTCGGGCGGGACGGAGAGGACGATGGCGAGGTCGTTCGCCTCGAGCTTGACGCTGCCTCGCGGGATGACGACCTCGCCGCGGCGGTGGATCGCGGTGATCACCGATGCCTCGGGCAGCGGAAGCTGGGAGACCATCGTCGCCTCGGCCTGCGATCCCGGTTCCACGCGGGCCTCGATCTCGACTGCGCCGACCAGCCGCCGGACCGGCGCCGGCGCGGCTCGCTGACCGGGCTCGCGGTCGGTCGGTTGGGCGACCTCGCGCAGCACGTCTCTCTGGGTCAGCATGCCCATCAGGCGGGTCTCGTCCTCTCGCGCCACGACCGGGAGCTGGCGCACATCGTGGTCGACCAGCAGCGAGAGCGCGTAGCGCAGGTTGTCGTCGGGGTGGACGAAGATCGGGGCGACGACCGCCAGGTCGAAGGCTCGCCGGTTGAGTTCCTGGCGCTCGACCGCGGAGGCGACGTCGGTAGCGGTGACGAGGCCGATGAAGCGGTTGCGTTGGTCGGCGACGGCGACGACGTTGCCTCGCGACTGGCTCATGGCGTTGGCGAGGTCCTGGATCGTGGCCATCCTGGAGACGATCGGCGTGTCGGTGCGCATCGTCGTTGCGACGGTCAGTTCGTCCAGCGGCGAGGGGGCTCGCTCGTCCCTGACATCGAGTCCGGCGCGGCGCAGGCGGACGTTGTAGATCGTGTCGCGGGTCAGGAGCTGGGCCAGCGCCGCGGCGAGGGCGACGGCGGTCATCAGGGGCAGGATCAATGAGTATCCGCTGAGTTCGAAGACGATGAAGAGGGAGGTCAACGGCGCGCGGGCGGCGGCGGCGAAGACGGCGGCCATGCCGACAACCACGTATGTTCCGGTCGGACCGACGATGCTGGGCAAGGCCGACTCGAATCCCGCGCCCATCAGCGCGCCCAAGGTCGCGCCGACGAAGAGCAGCGGGGCAAACGCGCCGCCCGAGGCTCCGGAACCGATCGTCAGCGAGGCGGCGATCAGCTTCAGCACCATCAGGATCGCCAGCGTGGATACGGCGGTCTCGCCTTCGGCGAAGACCCTGATCTGGTCGAGTCCGGAGCCGAGGATGTTGGTCTCGATGAGCGCGAGCACACCGACGCCGAGCAGTCCGAGGATCGGCCTGACTCCAAGCGAGACTCCGAGGAACTCGAAGACGTCCTCGGTGAAGAAGCGAGTTCTGACGAAGAGAATGCCGGCGATCGCCGCTGAGATTCCGACGATCGCGTGGAGGAACAGCTCCCAGTTGCTGTTGATGTCGAGGTCGGGCAGGTCCAGGCCGGCGGAATCGCCGTAGAACGAGATCGCGACGATGTTGGCGACGACCGCCGACACGACCACGATCGTGAAGTTGCGCACGTTGAAGCGGCGCAGCACGACCTCCATCGCGAAGAACGTGCCCGCGATGGGCGTGTTGAAGGTCGCGGAGATGCCGCCGGCGGCGGCCGCAGCGACCATGAGGACGAGCATGTCGGACGGCTGCCTGGTCAAGCGTCCGATTGACGATGCCAGCGAAGCGGCAATCAGGACGATCGGTCCCTCACGACCGGCTGCTCCGCCGCCGCCGAGGGTGAAACCGGTCGCGACCAGCTTGGCCGGCGCGATGATCGGTCGGACGAAGCCGCCTGCCCGCTCGACCGCGACCATGACGTAGGGAACGCCCGCTCCCTGGGACTCTGCGGCGATCCTGGAGACGATGAACGCGACCGGGATGGCCGCGATCGCCGGAACCAGCATCAACGTCCAACCGCCGGCCAGACCCTCGAGGATGGAGCCCAGCTCGTCGAAGACGATCGTCAGTCCGTCGACCACGGCTGTCAGCGCGACGGCCGCGAATCCCGCCGCCAGGCCGACGGCCCCGGCCAGCAGCAGCGGGACGAGATTGCGAGGTACCCGGACCCGGCCGATCAACGGGAGTCGCCAGAAGAGCTGCGCCGAGCGCGTCCCAAACCGTCTCGAGGGACGAGCAACCAGGGACATCGCTCAGTTCACCCGTCGTACGCAGCGGGCAGTCGTCGGGCGCGCCGTGCTCTCGCCGCGGAACTCTACGGTTCGAGGCTATGCCTCTGCCTCATAGGGGGCAATCGGAACAGGCCGGCTCGGGGTCGTTACTCCTCCAGCGAGTCGTCCTCGGGCTCCTCGGTCTCAGCCTCCTCCGCGGCGCCGCCGTCCAAGGACAGGCGCGCTGCTTCGACCAGGCTGTCGTCCTGCGCGGTAAAGACGAACCGGTATCGAGCCGCCGTCGCCTGATCGGTGGCCAATCCGTCGACCGCGATGTCCGGCACGCCGTCGCCGGTCAGGTCTTCGATCGAGATGGACGAGACTTCGGCGACCTGCGCGGCCGATCCGGTCACTGTCCGGTAGCCGTCGCCGGTCGAGACGAGGATGTAGAAGACGCTGACGCACCCGCTCGCGTCGCAGGTGATCTCGCGGAATGTGAGGTCGCGAGAGTTGTCTCCGGTCAGGTCGGTATCGCTGAGCTGCTGGATGCCCTGCACCTCGCGGGAGTAGGCCTGCGCATGGTCGTACGCGATCCGATACCGGGAGGCGTTGCCGGGGACCGGGTCGTAGACGACGAGGTTGGAGAACGGCACCGCCGCGCCGAAGGAGTTGGGGTCCGTGTAGACGATCGCCGCCGAAAACTGGCCGTCGGCGTTGGTATCGAGCAGGACGACGCGGTCGTTGCCGACGGCCAGAGCGGGCATCGGCCAGGCCTTGAACAGCTCGATAATCGGCTCGACCTGGTTGATTCCGTGCAGCCAGGGGAGCGCGGCGGCTCCGTACTGGAGGAAGTTGGCCGGCGCGTCGGGGATGGTGTCGGTGGTCTGGTCGGGTCCCGGCTGAGGGAACTGTGTGTAGGTCACCTGTGTCGGCGTGGCTGCCGGAACGGCGACGGTCGGCAGTTCGACGCTGGGCGGATCGATCTGGTCTTCCTCAGCCTGCTCTTGCTGCTCGTCCTGCTGATCGACCGTTGCCTGCTCTTGATCGTCATCCGGCTCGTCGGCCGCTGCCGGGACCGGAATCCTCAACTCCTGGCCGACGTGGAGTACATCGGGATCCTGGATCCCGTTGAGCGTGATCAGGTCATCAATGCGGACATCAAGCCGATTGGCGATCTCCGCCAACGTGTCGCCCGGCTGCACGATGTAGATCGACGGATCGGCTTGCTGCTCCGGTTCCGTGGTCTCGGTTGCCGGTTGGTCGTCCTGAGCGTCCTCGTCATCTGACGGCGAAGTGGTGACTGCGACGGCCTCGGTGGGTTCGTCCTGCTGGTCTGCCGCCGCGTCGTCGGAGGTTGCCGGAGTGGCGGTGGGGCTCTGATTCTCGGTGCCGTCTGCCGCGCTGTCGGGACGTTCGACAACCTCGGGCGTCGCCTGATCGTCGCCGCCGAACAGGCCGCAGCCGGAGAGGGACACAGAACTCAATGCGAGGACAAGAACAAGAAGAGCAAGTGCCACGGCGCGCCGCCGGGCAAGCCAACGATATTGGGACATCAGTGACTCAACCGCCCCGTCGCCTGTTGCCACTCTATACACATTCAGGCTTCGGAGCGGTGCCCAGCGCCCCAATCGCGTACCCAATCGTGTCAAATGCGGGCCAGTTGCTGTCCCAGCCAGGCCGCCGCCAGTCCGCCCACGGCCGAGACCAACAGATTGGTCAACGCCCAGGCCCAGCGCCCGCCGTTGAGCAGATGCAGCGTGTCGAGCCAGACCGTCGAGAAGGTCGTGAATCCGCCCAGCAAACCAACGGTGATCGCGAGTCTCAGATTGTCGGACACGCCGATTCGTTCGAGAAACAGCGTCGCGACGAGCCCCAGCACGAGCGTCCCGCTGAGATTGACGACCAGGATGCCCAGGGGCAGACCGTCGGGCTGGCCGATCCAGCGGTTCAGCAAGTAGCGCAGCACCGAGCCGAAGGCGCCGCCGAGGGCGATTGAGGCAATCGCGGCTACCGTCATTGGTCAGCGGCCCGTCGAACCGAAGCCGCCTGCGCCGCGCTCGGTGTCGTCCAGTTCGTCCACTTCCTCGACAGACGCCAGAGCGACGGGCGCGACCACCAGCTGCGCGATCCGATCGCCATGTTCGATCCGGTATCCGCGACCCGCCGGCCCGCGCAGCGACATCGAGACGAGCAACTCCCCGCGATAGTCGGCGTCGACCGTGCCCCAACCGATCTCGACTCCACGGCGCGTCAGGCCTGAGCGCGGGCGGATCTGAATCTCGCAGCCGTGCGGCGGCGCGCAGGCGATCCCGGTGGGCACCGGCTGAGGCATCGGGGTGAGTTGGAGTGAGCCGCCCAGCTCGGAGAGTTCGGCATACAGGTCCAGGCCGGAGGACAGCTCGGAGCCGCGTGTGGGCAACTGCGCCGCCGCGCGCAGTCGCCGCACACGCAGAGCTCCGAGCCTGCCGCCGTCCGTCACAGCCCAACGGAACGGCGGGAAGGCATCCAGCGGCGTGTCGGCCAACGCGGCTGGACGTTCGGGCGCCTGGCGCAGGAGGGCCGCCGCATCGACGATCATCGTCGACACGTCCACTCCCAGATACGACGGCGCATAGGGCGCCAGGCGCTCAACTCCTGATGACAGCTTGATCCGCACGCCGCGCGGACGGTGCGTCCCTGTCCAGTGATGCAGACCGGCGGCGAGCAGGATCAGACCCTGGTAGAAGCTGCGAATCGGCCGGCGCTCGACCTGCCAGATCTCTTCCCAGGTTTCGTGTGCGTCGAAGAATTGCTTCGCGTCCCACTCGGCTGCGCCCCTGGCGAGTTCGCGGCGGTGCTCCGACGGAATCGTGGACTCGAGCGCGAGCTGTTCGGCTCGAGACGGGATCTCACGAACTCGGGCCATATGGCCGGCCGCCTTCTGCGATCCCCGTGCAGTGGGGAGAGGATCAGTGAGTTGTCCCGCCGCCGCCGTTCATCGACACTGTGCGCGACGGCCCACGCGCTGGATACGGGTTGAGGTAAACATCATCGCTGATCTTGTAAACGTGACTGTCGACATTGAGGCCGCGCTCGAGCAGAACTTCGACGAGCTGCGCGCTCTGCTCGACATCTGCACCGATGAGCGTCTCGACGAGCGTCTCAGCCCCGCCGAGTGGTCGACCCGCGAGATCCTGCTGCACGTCGTCCACTCGGAGCGCTGGCTGCATCCCCAGCTCATGCTGCTGCGGCGCGAGGTGGCGCCGCAGCTCGCTGTTCCGCCTGTCGGCGGCGTGAACCTGCCCGATACCGAGTCCAATGCGTCCCTGCCCGAGCTGCGCTGGGCGTTGACCAGCGTGCGCGAGGACACCCAGCGCCTGCTGTCCGACCTGTCCCCGGATGAACTGCGAGAGCCGGCGAACATCGATCTGGACGGCGACGTGCTGGACATGTCCCTGCGCACGCTCGCGCTCACGGCCGCGGATCACCAGCTCTTTCACGTCCGCCAGATCCAGCGCACGCTGGGCATCGCGCCCTGACCGTCGGACACTGACAGTCGAACCCGGACCGTCGGACTCGACCGCTTACCATAATCGATAGCCTGAGTTCACCGGCCCCGCAGATCCAGTCTTCGAGGGAGATTCCTCATGCAACGTACCGCCGATGAGTACCCGGCCCGCCTGGATATCGAGTATCCGCAGTCGCTTGACCGGATCTCGACGCTGCTCCGACCGATCCTGGCGATCCCGATCGTGCTGCTGGTCTCATTCATCCCGCCGATGCTCTGTCTGCCGGTCGCCATGATGCTGGTCTTCCGACGGAAGTATCCGCGCTGGTGGTTCGACTTCAACCTGGAGATGGCCCGCTTCCGGAATCGGGTCAACGCCTATCTCAACCTGATGACCGACAGCTATCCGGCGACCGATGACGAGCAATCGGTCAGGCTCGACCTCGACTATCCCGACGCTTCCCATCTCAGCCGCTGGCTGCCGCTGGTCAAGTGGTTGCTCGCCCTGCCTCACTACATCGTCTTCTACGTGCTGGGCCTGCTGCAGACCCTTGCCGTGTTGATCGCCTGGTTGGCGATCCTCTTCAGCGGCGTCTATCCGCGGCCGCTGTTCACGTTCATGCTCAACGTCGAGCGCTGGATTCTGCGGGTCGAGGCCTACGCGTTCCTGCTGATCACCGACCGCTACCCGCCGTTCCGACTCGGCTAGCTGTCAGGCGGCGAGCCTCAGCGCTCCGTGCAACTCGATCCGGCGCAGGAACCAGAGGAACGCGCCGAGGTTGAGCGCGAACAGTCCGGTCAGGGCGCCGAACAGGATGCCCACTCCTGGCCAGTCGATGATGAACTTCAGCGGCGGCACGACATCTCGGCCGTCCGGGGTGAGGGCGAAGAAGTCCAGCAGGATCGCTCCCGCCTGGGTGCCGACGATCAGGCCCGCGCCGAGGCCGATCACGATCACGCATAACTGCTCCAGGGCGATCAGGCCCAGGATCTGGCGCATGCTCATGCCGACGCTCCGACAGACGGCGAATTCGACTCGCCGGGCCTGCGCGGTGACCGCGGTGAGCACGACCAGTCCGAAGGCAGAGGCGATGGCGACCGCGGCCAGCGCGCCGATGAAGACGCCGTTCCAGGAGGCGACGATCAGCGGGTCGGCGGCGAGGTCGTCGCGGGCGCTCTCGATGGTGGCGATGGAGTCGGCGTCGAGCGGGATTTCGCGCTCGGTCAACAACCCGGACCAGCGGCTGAGCGGAGCTGAGACCCAGAGCTCGTCGCCGACGGCCAGGGCGACGCCGGCGGCGGCGCTGCCGTAGAGCCGCTCGACAAAGGCGGCGCGATCGATGAGCACGAGCGGATGGTCGCGTTGGGCGTCGTAGCCGGGGAAGGCGTCGAAGCGGCCGACGACCAGAAAGCGCACCGGTGTGGGGCCGACGCGCAGCCGGACGGTCTCGCCGACCTCCAGGCGGCCCTGCTCCATCGCTTCGGCCGAGAGGAGGGCGGGCAACGGTTCGCGATCGGCGACGTAGCGGACGCCGCGCAGGGAGGCGGGAGTCTGGTTCCAGCGGTAGCGCGCGCCGCCGTCTTCGAGGCGGAACAAGTCGAGTGGCTCCTCGCCGACTTCGAGCGGCGTCGCTTCCCAACGGCCGGAGGTGAAATCGGCGAGTACGCGGCGTTCGCCACCGTGATCGTAGGTCAGCTCGTGCAGCACGATCTCGCCGACGGCTCGGGTGACGGCGAGATCAAGAGAGATCAGGGTCAATGGGGCCTGGGGCCGTTCGGTGACGGCGGCGCGCCAGCGGCTTCGGGTCTGCACGGTTCTGGCGCCCTCGAGGGGTAGGTAGGCGTCCGGCTCCGAGGTCAAGGGGGCGGACAGTGTGGGCGGCGTTGCGACGCCTTCCTGGGTGGGCGGCAGGACGCCGATGGTGTACCACCAATAGCGTCCGTTGGCGTCGAGCAGCTTGACGCCGATTGGGGTCTCCTGTTGCAGCGAGACGGCGTCGACGCGCAGGGTCAGGCGGCCGCCGAGGTCGGCGAGCTGCGCTCGCTCGCCGCCATGGATCGGCGCGGCAATCGCGGCCAGCTCGGCAGGAGGCAGGGTCCAGTCGACGTCGCGCGTTTGCAGTTGTTTCGCGACCGCCCGGGCGTCGAGGGCGGCGATCTCGAGGCGGCCGGAATCTTCGTCTCCGTCGAAGGCTCCAGCGATGCGCTGGACGCGGGCGACCGTTCCACCGCCGACCTGCTCGATTTGCTCGAAGGGCACGGACTCCGAATAAGGCTCGGTCAGACGCACGGCCGAGCCGACCGCGTGCAATGCTCGATCGTCGTAGGAGGTCTCGAGCGTGTTGCGGAAGGATGCGGCGAAGACTGCCAGCGCGCCGGCGATGGTCAGGAGGAGCACTGTTCGCGCGTAGTGCGTCGGTGTCCGTCCGAGGTACCAGGCGCCCAATAGCAGGGTCAGCGAGCGCCAGGGCGAAGCGACCCTCGCCAACAGACGCATGGCAGGCGGGAAGAGCCGCAGCACGATCAGGCCGACCACGAACAGCAGGACCGTCGGCGTCGCCACCGCCAGCCAGTCGAGGCGCGTCTCTCCGACCAGCGGCGAATCGATCGGATCGCCAGCCCATTGCAACTCGAAGATCAGCAGCGCGCCGAGCGCCGCGACCGCCGCGTCGATCAGCGCGCGCTGCGTCCAGGATGAGGGAGGCCGTCCGCGTTCGCGTCGCGTGGTGACCATCGTCTGGCGGGTCGCCCGGAAGGTCGGGATAGCCTGCGCGAGCAGCGCCAGCGCGCCCGCGCCGAGCGCCAGGTACCAGGCCTCGGCCGGCAGCGACACGGGCAGGAACGGACCAACGCCGGTCGCGGCCAGCGCCTCGTCGAACGGTGGGACGAAGCCCAACAGGCTGACCAGCCCCATGCCGATCAGCGGGCCAAATGCGATCGCCGGCGCGGTCAGGATTGCCGCCTCGACGATGTGCAGCGTCGCTACATCCCGCTGGCGGGCGCCGCGTGATCGCAGCCAGGCCGTGTCCTCGGTCCGCTGTTCGGCGAGCATCGCCGCCGCCACGACCGCATAGACCAGCACCGCTCCGACCAGTTGCAGCACGATCATCAGCAGGGTCGACTGGGCGAACTGGAATCGGCGGCTGAATCCGACCAGGGTGTCGACCAGCTCGGTTTCTTGCTGGACCCCCTCCAGCGATTGCGCGACGCGTCGGGTCATCTGCTGCAGCGCCTCGGAGGCGGCCGATGCCTCTGCTGCCGTCGCGCCGGACAGGTCGGTGCGGAATCGTTGCAACAGGGTC
Source organism: Dehalococcoidia bacterium (assembly GCA_022822855.1). GTDB lineage: Bacteria > Chloroflexota > Dehalococcoidia > Bin125 > Bin125 > Bin125. The sequence continues at coordinate 58,158 of JAJDYG010000019.1, read as the reverse complement.
AGCCGCAGGGTCGGCGACTGCTCGGCCAGAATGCCCAGGATGCCCTCGCGCGACGTCCAGAAGCGGAGCTCGGAGTCTCGCGCGGCGATCGGCATGTAAACCGGATCGAGCGTCGACCATCGCCGCTCATCTTCCGAGGGCGTCAGCAGCCCGACAATTCGGACGCGGGTCTCATGCTGCGTTCCCAGCCAGAAGGGCTGGGCCAGCAGCTCATCGCCGACGGCCAGGCCGAACACCTCCGCCTGCGAGGCCTCGACGGCGACCTCCAGCACGCCGCCGTCGATCTGGGGAGCGCGACCCTCGACGACCTGGGAGACATCCTCGAGGTCGCTCTGCGCCACGAATGTGGCATGGTCTGCACCCGGCGAGTTGAACTCCTGATCGTCGGTCCGCAGGGTGTATCCGCCCGTCCGCATCGCCGACATGCGGCCCACGACAAGCGTCTCGGCCGCCATCCCGACCTCGTCGTTGATCAGCGATTCCACCGGCTCGACCGACTTGGCGGTGGCGGTCACATTGCCCTGGACGAAGCGCAAATCAAGCGAGGCCGAGTCGGCGTCGGCGAGCGTCTGCCGCAGCCCCAGGTCCCGGATTGCCTCGATGAAGACAGGCGCGCTGCTGGCCAACCCCACTGCCAGGAGCGCACCGATCAACAGCACCGCCGACAGCCGGGGCGCGGACGTGATCCGCCGGATCGCCAACAGCGCCAGTTCGCGAGCTGTCTCGCCGCGAGGCGCGGCGGGCTGCTGAGTCATTAGTCCGCGCCTTCACGCAGCAGCGGCGCTGCGTCTTGCCCCGTGGCCCAACGCGCGATCGCGGTCGTCCCGAAGATTGCGCAGGCGACGATCACACCCACGCCGATGCCGGCCAGCACCCAATCAATCGACAACACCGTCGGAGGCGCAGCGGCGATTCCCTCAGCGGTGACATTGAGAAACGCCAGCAATGCGCCCGCCACCGCGCGTCCGAGGCCAATCCCGAGGGCGACACCGGCGACCAGGACCAGGCCGACCTCGACCGCCGCCTGACTGGTCAGCCCGCTTCGGCCTGCGCCGACGGTACGCATCAGCGCGAACTCCCGGGCCCGTTCGCCGCCGGCCGCCGCCAGTGTGAAGACGAGCGCCGCCGAGCCGACGATTAACAGTCCGATGAAGCCAACCACGAACAGCGCCGCGGCTCCGCCCGAGCGGAACGGATCCTGTTCGGCCGCGTCAATCCGCGCCTCTGCATCGAGCACCGTACTGGCGAGGTACACGTCATCGAGTAGGTCATTCGCGATCAGCCGTCCAGCATTGGTGTCCGTTGCCGCCCAGACCTCGGTAATCGGCAAGACCGCCTGCACGGCAGCGACAAGGGCCGCGCTGCGCAACGCCAGCAGATCGGCGATCAGGAACCCGCCCTGGGCCGGGTTGAGCGTGGGAAAGTAGTCAACCGCCGCCGTAATTCGCACCGGAATGCTGGCGTTGCTCAGCTCGATTGGAACGACATCGCCGACGCTCAGGTCGGCGGTCTCCATCGACGTTCTATCCATCGCCGCATTGACCGGCAGGTTGGGCGACTCGCGCACGATGATTCGTTCATCGCTCGCCGCCAACCGCGACCAGTGATAGCGGAGCTGACCCTGCTCGAACTCGATCCGATCCTCCCCGGCCCCGCTCGACGCGGAGATCCACGGACCGGCAGAGTCGAAGGCGTCGACGACCACCGTCTCCTCGCCAACTTCCGCCACCAGTCCTTCGATGTACAGCGTCCCCGTCGGAGCGCGGACGACCCGCGCCTGCGGCCTGAGGATGATCGCCGCGATCCGCAGTGGTTCCGCCAGCCCGCTCAGCGGAGCTCGCATCGCCTTGGAATCGGCGTCGATGATCGTCGACGTGTTCGTCCGGAACTGCCGCATATGAACCTGCCCGTGCCGGTCGATCACCCTCGCCGCCAGCTCCAGATTGCTATTGCCTGGATCGCTGCGAATCTCCACCGTGAGCGCTTCCGTCCCCTCGGGAAGCGGCTGGCCGACTCGCCCCGGCTCCCGCTCGATGGCGTCGAGCAGGTCGGCCGACGGCATGCCGAGCAGCTGGTCGTCCAGCGTGATCGTCTCGCCGAGGCGACCGGTCTCCAGCCCCAGCATCACGATTCTGCTGCCCTCGCGGTCGCCGCCGATCGATCCGATTCCGCGATAAGCGGCCCCCGCGTTGATCCCGTCCCGACGCTCGAGCGGTTCCGTCACACGGGCGATCGTCGAGCCGGCCAGGTTGCCGCCGATCGATACGCCGCGCACGTCGGATCCCACTGCGTACTCGATTCGCGATCGCTCAACGCTGCGAATCGTCGATGCGTAGGTCGCCGAGATCAGCCCGACCGCCGTGATGAACGCGGTCAGCGCCGTCAACAGCATCGGGCCGGTCGGATTTCGGGCCACGTTGACCACACCCAGGTACAACCAGGAGGGCGTCGGCGTCCGTGAGAGCGCCGCGGCGACCACGCTCCAGATCCTCGGGGCCAGACGCATGATCGTCAGCGCCGCGCCCAGCAGCAGCAACCCCGGACTCAGCATCAACACCGGATTGATCCCGCCCGACTCGAACGCGGCCAGCGCCCCGCCCGAGGCTTCCGACTCGAACTGCAGAAACAGCACCGCGGCCAGCACCAGCAGCGCGACGTCCAGCCAGGCCCGCTGAATCAGCGACTGGCGCTGCGGACGTCCCGCGGCGACTCGCTGGTTCGCCCGCTGGCGAGCGTCGAACCAGGCCGGCGCGGCGAAGGCGACCCAGGCGATCAGCGCTCCGGCGACCGCCAGGGCCCACGCCTCCCAGGTCAACCGGGTGTCGAACGGCTCGCCGCCCGAAACCCGCGCCACGGCGTCGAGCCGACCGGCATGGCTCAGGGCAAACGCCGCCAGGGGAGCTCCGAGAAACGCCGCCGGCACGGCCGCAATCCCGCCCAGGATCGCCTGCGCCCCGGCCTGCTGCCAGGGACGCGCCCCACGCGCGGCCAGGCGCTCCCGATCCACGCGCGTCCGCTGAGCCATCACGCGACCCACGAGCCCGACGCCAAACATCGCCACCGCGGCGATCTGCAGCCCGGCGATCAACGACTGCCCGGCCGAGAACTTCGCCCGCCGATCGAACGTCTGCAGCGCGCCGAGCAGCAGCGTCGACGCCGATCCGCCCTCTAACCGATTGAGCTGTTGCTCCCAGGCCGACAGCGCTTCAATCGCATCCTCGACCTGATCGGAATTGAGCACGGCCGAGACGAACTCGGTGCGCATCCGGTGAGTGATCGGCGCGCCGAATCGCACGAGCGCCTCAGGACTGGCGAACAGCCCGAAGTACGGCTCGATCGCGCCGCCCAGCGTGATGTTCTCCTGCAGCTCGAACCAGACGTCGGTGTAGTGCAGCGCCAGCAAGCGGCTCGCGTCGGCAACGATCGGCTCGATGATCCCGGTGACCTCGAAGCTCATCTCCGGACTGAACGAAACCCTGCTGCCCACGTCGATGCTGAGCTGCTCCGACAGCGCCGCGCCGATCACCACCTCGTCATCCGCCTGCGCCCAATCGCCCCGCACCAGCCGGGCGTTGACCCCCAACTGCTCGAACGACATCAGGTAAGCGAGCAGCGACTCCTCGATTTCGTTGTCCAGACGCGTGAAATCGGCGAAGCTCCGCGGCGTCTCCATGATCCGCCGGGTCTCGCCGAGCAGACCGTCAAACTCTGCCAGATGCCGGACTCGGATCTCTGCGGCGGTCTCGGCGACGCCGTGGAAGTCGTCGATCTCGGCCGGCCGGAAGGCGCGCGCATGATCGGCGAACCCGACGCTGCGCGGCGACTGCTCGATCAGCTCGCGCAGAGCGAGGTCGGCCGACGCCGCCCTGAAGACCAGCGGCAGGGCCACCAGCCCGGCCGCGATGATCAAGAGCGACGCCGCCCCGAGCATCAACATCCAGCCGCCGCGCAGTTCGCGCAGCGCGGCGAGTCGCAAGAGGCGCAGAAGTCCGAACATGATGATGCAATCCTACGACCGCCCGGGAGATCCCTGCCCCAAGTCGGCCCGCCTGGTTCGCCTCAGCCGCTTCGGTTGCCCCTGTCCCGAACGGCGCTTAGCCTATGGCTAACTAGTTTTGCTGCTCACATGGCGAGCGGGAAGCTGGCCCACCCACTCCAAGCTGAATCAAGCCCACGATCACACCGTCGAACACGCTGTCAAGCACACAGTCAGGAGCAGGCGTATGACTACACAGACTGAGGCACATTCGCAGATCGCCGTTGAGGTCGCCGGCCTCAAGGTGAGCGCGCTGCAGGACGGCACCGGACCGAACATCGTGGTCCTGCACCACTCCACCGGCTCGCCCGGCTGGATCCCGTTCTATGACCAGCTCGCCGCCAACCACACCGTCACCGTGATCGACATGCCCGGCTACGGCCAGTCCGAGCGACCCGGCTGGGCCCGGCATCCGCGCGACATCGCGATCCTGCTGCACAGCGCGATCCACAAGATGGGCATCGACACCGACGCCCACCTGCTCGGCCTGGGCTTCGGCGGCTGGGTCGCGGCCGAGCTCGCCTCGATGCACCTGCACGGCCTGGACAGCCTCATCCTCGTCGGGGCCGCCGGCGTCCAGCCCGAAGAGGGCGAAATCGCCGACGTGATCTTCTACGAGTTCGAGGAGTACGTGAAGCTCGGCTTCTCCTCCGACGAGGCCTACGCCGAAGTCTTCGGCGACGAAGCCGCGCCCGAACTCAAGGAACTCTGGGACTTCTCGCGCGAGATGACCGCGCGTCTGACCTGGAAGCCCTGGATGTTCAACCGCCAGTTGCCGCACCTCCTCTCCGAGGTCGAAACGCCGACCCTGCTCCTCTGGGGCGAGAACGACCGTGTCACCCCGCTCAGCGTCGCCGAGGTCTACAACGCCAGCCTGCCCAACAGCACGCTGCAGGTCCTCGACGGACTCGGACACCTGGTCGAACTCGAGAATCCGCAGGCCGCCGCCGACGCCGTGAGCTCGTTCATCGCCGGCCTTTAGGCTCCCGGCGATTCATGCGAGATCACGTATCATTTTGAGGAACGTACAACCGGCCCCAGCAACCACCCGCTGAACCGGAAGAACAGGAACCGCAACCATGTTCATTGGCTATTTCACCGAGCGTCCCTACCAGGACTTCGAATCGGGCTGGGTCGGCGCGACCGGGCGTGAGATCGAAGACCTGGGCATGACCAACGGGGACTACGACCCCCGCATCGGCGCCGAGCTCTACAACCGCTACCTCGACGAGAAGGTCTACGCCGAGGAGATGGGCTTCGACGGCCTGATGCTCAACGAGCATCACTCCACCCCGTTCTGCATGGGCGGCGTGATGAACGTTGAAGCGGCGATCCTCGCTCGGATTACCAAGCGAGCCAAGATCGTCCTGCTCGGCAACGTCCTCCCAATCTGGGAAGACCCGCTGTGGCTGGCCGAGGAACTCGCCGAGATCGACATGATCTCCCGCGGCCGCCTCGTCACCGGCTGGGTCCGCGGCACCGGCCGCGAGTCCGTCGCCCACAACTCGCAGGCCCCCTTCAACTGGGAGCGCTTCCAGGAAGCCCACGACTTCGTCGTCAAGGCCTGGTCGACCCCCGGTCCCTTCCGCTGGGAAGGCGAGCACTACCAGTACCGCTACGTCAACCCCTGGGCCCGCCCCTACCAGGACCCGCACCCCCAGATCTGGATCCCCGGCGTGATGTCGAGGAACACGGTCAAGTGGTGCGCCGAGCATCGCTACCCCTACGTCATGCTCGCCACCGAGATCGAGCCGACCAAGAAGTCGTTCGAGTACTACGACGAAGTCGCCCGCGAGAACGGCTACGAGGCCTCGACCGAGCACCACGGCTACCTGTTCAAGGTTCACGTCGACGAGACCGAAGAACTGGCCGAGGAAGCCGGACGCAAGTACATCAGCGGCCCGGCCAACCCGTTCCTCGAGGGCAACCAGGGAACCGTTCGCAGCAACCTGCAGAACCTCCCCGGTCTGACCTCCCGCACCCAGCTCCTGCCCACGGTCAGCACCTTCGCCGCCGCCGCCCGCGGCCGCCAGTCCGACCGCGACGCCGCCCTCGCCGAGAAGGAAGCCGAAACCGACAAGGTCGACGCCGACGCCTTCGGCACCTACGAGGAGCAGGTCAACAAGTACTCGATCATCACGGGTACCCCCAAGACCGTCATCCCCAAGATCCGCCACGTCCTCGAAGAGCTGCGCCCCGGCAACATCTTCTTCTGGGACGGCGACGGCGCGATGAACCACGACGACGCGATGCGCTCCCTCCGCCTCTTCGGCGAGGAAGTCATCCCCGCCGTCCGAGAGATGGGCAAGGAACTCGACCTCAAGGGCGCCTTCGAAGTGAACACCGGTTCGGGAGCCGCCTTCCCCGGCGACTAAGCTTCGGGAGCTTGGCGAAAGAGGTCTGGCGAGGAGCAACCTGTGTTCGTCTACTTCATTGTCATCGCAAGTTTCGGCTGGCTATTGACATTTCTTGGCACTGACAGCTACGACCTCGAGACCCCTGTATGGATCGCAGTCGGAATCTCGATCGTCCTCAGCCTCGTGCACGTGCTCCAGTGCATCGACATTCTCAACAGAAAAGTAGAGAATGCCGGTTCAGGTAGCGTGATGCTATTCGCGTCGTATGGACTCTTGTTCGGTCCTGTTGGGATCATTCTGGCCGTGCTGATCCCCTCCAGTTACTTGGTTCCATCTTCAGGCCCGACTCCGGTAGCTAGGTCGGGTGCAGCGGGAGCTGAGTTGCCGGGCGCAGGTGGCGACGACAACCCAAACCAACCAGTGCAGTAGGCCTAGTTTGGCATTGGGGGAGAAGCGAGACCCGCGCTTCGGCGCGGGTCTCTCGCGTTCCCTCACACAACATCGCCTGAAACCCATCCTCCCCAGGCAAGAGGAGGCATACCGAACGTCCCTTTCCCATCTCCCCCCGCGCAAGCGGGGGGAGATGCCGAAGGCAGAGGGGGGCTCTCCCGCCTCCCAATCCAACAATGCCCGATAACCTCATCTCATGTCCGACACCATCATCGTCATTGGCGGTGGACCAGGCGGCTCGACCGCCGCCACTCTGCTTGCCCGACAGGGCTTCAGCGTCACGCTCTTCGAGCGCGAAGTCTTCCCCCGGGAACACGTCGGCGAGTCCCTCCTCCCCGCCTCCATCCCCATCCTCGAAACCCTGGGGGTCATCGACGAGATCGAAGCCGCCGGCTTCACCCCCAAGTACGGCGCCACCATGGTCTGGGGCCGCGATCCCGAGCCCTGGTCCTGGCACTTCGCTGAGACCAACGCCAGCTATCCCCACGCCTACCAGGTCTGGCGCCCGACCTTCGACCAGATGCTGCTCGACAACGCCGAGCGAAGCGGCGTCAGCGTCCGCCAGGGCTGCCGCGTCGTCGACGCAGCCGTCGAGACGGACCAACCACCAACCGTCACCATCGAATCCAGCGACACAAGCCGCGAAACTCACCGCGCAGACTGGATCGTCGACGCCAGCGGCCAGAACGGCTTCCTCGCCCGCCGCCTCGACCTCCGCACGCACGACGAGTTCTTCCGCAATCTCGCCGTCTACAGCTACTACCGAGGAGCCGACCGGCTCCCCGAGCCGGACGCTGGCAACATCTTCATCGAGGCCTACGAGCACGGCTGGTCCTGGGCCATACCCCTGCCCGACGACGTCATGTCCGTCGGAGTGGTTGTCGATGCCGCCTGGGGTGGCTCGCAACTCACCGACCAGCCGACCGAGGAGTTCTACCGGCAGCAACTCGCCATGACCGGTCGAACCGCCGCCATGCTTTCCGAGGCGGAGATCATCGACGAACCGCGAGTGATCCGCGACTGGTCCTACACGTCCCAGCGCCTGGTCGGCGACGGCTACATCCTCATCGGCGACGCCGCCTGCTTCATCGATCCGCTCTTCTCCTCCGGCGTCCACCTGGCCCTCTCCTCGGCTGTCCTCGCCTCCGCCTACGTCACCTCGGCCCTGCGCGACCCCGACATGCGCGAGCCCGCCGCCGAGGTCTACACCCAGCTCTACATGCAGCAGTACCACCAGTTCCGCGAGATGGCCGCACTCTTCTACGCCTCCAACCGCACCTCAGACTCCTACTTCTGGGAGGCACGCCGCATCACCCAGACGACCGACGATGTCTCCCCCCGCGAGGCATTCATCGCCGCCGTCGCCGGGCAGCCGCCCCAGGGCTACGAGCGCGTCGTGCTGGAGAAGGGGGAAGCGCCGTCCGACTTCGTCGAGGGCGTCGCCGCCGTCGAATCCGAACGCGCCCGCCGCGACACCGAGATGTCCCGCCTGATCGACTCCGCCTGGCCCAATCGCAGCCCGATGCTCGACGCCGTGCCGACCCTTGCCGAAGGCATCAGTCTGGCCCGCAAGCCGGTCGTCGGAGACGGACAGTTCGAGTGGGGAGCCGTCATGTCGTCCCCGGCCAGACCGCAGGGAGCGCCAATCTCGATGCTGGTCGCCGCCCTCGCCTCGAGGATCGACGGACGCCGCCCCGTCCGCTCCCTCCTCGACGACCTCTTCGAGGGAGTCTCCCAGCAGCAGCAGGCCAAGCTCCTCCCCGGCCTCCTCACCGCCCTCCGAGTCCTCTACGTCGACGGAATGATCGCAAGTTGGAAGCACCCGCAGAGTTCTCCGATTCCTTTCTCCCCCCGCGAAGCGGGGGGAGATGCCGAAGGCAAAGGGGGGCACCCCGAACGCTAACCCCGGTAGAATCGATGTTCTTGGTTGCCAAAACCCCGTGCGCGGCAAGCATTAGAATCGTGCCAATCGCGGATGCGAGGCGGATAACACCATGCCAGATCTGACACCCAGGACCACCGGACGCATCGAACAGCTCAACGTCTCGCCCGGCGGAGTCCCCAAGCGAGCCGTCTCCGAGGCCGTCGTCAACGAGTACGGCCTGACCCGCGACCGCCAGCGGGACCGACGCCACCACGGCGGCACCGAGCGCGCCGTCTGCCTCTTCTCGGCCGAGATCCTCGACGGTCTCCGCGCCGACGGCAATCCGATCGGGCCCGGCGCCACCGGCGAGAACGTCACCATCCGGGGCATCGACTGGAAGAAGCTCGTTCCCGGCGCGCGGGTCCATCTGGGCGAGCAGGTGGTCGTCGAGATCACCTCTTACGCGGCGCCCTGCCGGATCATCTCCCACTGCTTCCGCGACGGCGATTTCAACCGCATCAACCAGGCCACCTACCCTGGCCGCTCGCGGCTCTACGCCCGCGTCGTCCGCCAGGGCACCATGTACCCGGGCGACGACGTCACCCTCGAGATCGACTCCGCCGCCGACCGCGGCGCGCGCCTCCAGCCCAAGACAACCCGCTGGCGGCCGCCCTCGAGCTGAGGTCGCGATGGTCACAATTTCGTAGCACTGCGGCAATCGACCGCGCCCGCGCAGTGGTACTCTGCGCGAACGCAAATGCGTACCAGACCCTGAGTTGAGACAGACGCGTTGGGCGCGTCAGGACTGTGGAACGGGAGACGATCGATGACCACCGAAGCATCCGCCCGCCAAGCCGCCCTGATCTCGCGGCGATACCCGAGTCGCGCCACCCTGCGCGGAGGCCGCGAGATCGATATGCGCCTGATGGGATCGCCGGACAAGGCCAGATTCCTCGCCTTCGCCCGCTCCCTCTCGACCGACGATCTGCTCTACCTGCCCTGGGACATCACTGACGAATACGTTGTCGACCGCTGGCTTGAGAACATCGCCGAGCACCGCACCACCACCGTGCTCGCGGTCGATTCCGGTGACATCGTCGGCGAGGCCTCGCTGGTCCACAACGAGGCGGGCTGGACAGACCACATGGGGGAGATCCGCGTCACCGTGAACTCGCAGATCCGCGGCCAGGGTCTCGGCCGCTTCCTGGCCGAGGAGATCTTCGCAATCGCCGACTCGATCGGCCTCGAACGCATCTCCGCCCGCATGACCCACGACCAGCACAGCGCTCAGGCGGTCTTTGAGTCCCTCGGCTTCCAGGTCGTCGCCACTCTCCCCGGCTGGGTCATGGACCGCAGCGGCCGCCTCCGGGACCTCGTCGTCATGGCCTACGACCTCCGCGCCCGAGGAGCCCCCACTTCCGCCCAACGCTAGATAAACTTACCCACTGGGGAGCCCTCGAACATTCTTTCCTCCCCCTCGCAGGGGGGGTGCCGTAGGCGGAGGGGGTCCTTCTCTGGCGCGACGCCCATCTGTCCTGCCCGTTCAGCCACGCGACCCGGGCATTACGCCTATCCTGTCCTGACAACCCATGGCATGACAGGACCTTGCATGACGACCCCGACCCAGGAAGCCCTTCGCAAGCAATCGCTCGAGCACCTCTGGATCCCCACTCAGTCCCACGCCGACCTCGCCGCCGACGATGGACTGCTGGTAATCCAGAAGGGCGAAGGCATCTTCCTCCACGACGACCAGGGACGCGAGTACATCGATGCCATGTCCGGCCTCTGGCTCAACGCCGTCGGGCACGGCCGCACCGAGCTGGCCGACATCGCCCACGAGCAGATGTCCAACCTCGCCTACCAGAACACCTTCGCCTACGCCTCCGAGCCGGCGGTCGCGCTGGCGTCCAAGCTCTTCGAGCTGACTCCGTCGACCATCCGCAAGGCCGTCTTCGTCAACGGTGGATCCGAAGCGGTCGAGAACGCGCTCAAGATCGCCAAGCACTACCACCACATCCGGGGTAACGGAGAAAAGTTCAAGGTCATCTCGCGGATCGGGTCCTACCACGGTCAGACCGCCGGCGCGCTCTCGGTCAACGCCGCCGCCTACTCCATGCGCGCGCCATACGAACCGCTCGTGCCGGGTTCGATCCACGTGCCCAACGTCAACTGCGACCGCTGCCCCTACGAGAAGACCTTCCCCGACTGCGACGTCTTCTGCGCCCGCACCATCGAGGACACGATCATGGCCGCCGGTCCCGGCACCGTCGCCGCCATGATCGCCGAGCCGATCTCGACCGCCAACGGCAGCTACGTTCCCGACAAGGCCTACTGGAAAACCTTGCGCGAGATCTGCGACAAGCACGACATCGTTTTGATCGCCGATGAAGTGATCAACGGCTTCGGACGAACCGGCAAGTGGTTCGGCATGGATCACTTCGATGTTGAGCCCGACATCATGACCACGGCCAAGCAGATTTCGTCTGGCTACTCGCCGATCGCCGCCACGCTGGTCAACGACAACATCGCCCGCACCTTCGAGGAGGCCGGCAAGGACGGGACCATCGGAGGCATCACCTGGGGCGCCAATCCGGTCTCCTGCGCCGTCGCCCTGGGCAACCTCAACATCATCGAGCGCGAAGGCCTGGTCGAGAACTCCGCCCGAGTCGGCGAACACGTCCGCTCGCGCCTCGTGCAGTTGCGCGAAGAGCACCGGACGATCCACCACACCCGCGGCATCGGCCTGATGCAGGTCATCGAGCTGAAGAAAGATCCGGCCTCAGGCGAGGACTTCGACGAAGCCGACAACGTCCAGGCCCGTGTGACGCAGTACCTCCGAGACGAGGGCGTCCTGGCCCGCGGCGGAGCCGCAATTCCCGTCGCGCCCCCGCTCACGACCAACCTGGAAGAGGCGGACGAACTGATCAACCGAATCTCGCGAGCGATCGCCAAGCTCGAAAGCGAACTGGGGCTGTAGCCGCGAGAGACCAGAAACGCGCGCGAATACACGACATCGCCTGAACGCCGCCCCGGCGAGGGGCGCAGCGTTCAGGCGATGTTGTGGGTTCTCGACTATCGAAGGGGTCGACGCCTAGAAGGTGTTGAGCGCCGCCGGACGGTCGTCGTGAATCGGAATGATCTCGGCGAAGCCGGAGAACTTGAACACTTCCTGGATGTGGTCCTGGACCGCGCAGAGGGCCAGTTGGCCCGCCGACTGACTGGTGCGCTTCGCGGCCATCAACAGAACCCGAAGACCAGCCGAGGAGATGTAGTTGATCCCCTCGAAGTTCATCAGAATCTGCGTGTCGCCCGCGTCAATCCGTCCCAGCAGCGCCTCCTCGAACGCCTTCGCGTTCGTGCCGTCGATGCGGCCCAGCGGGTTCAGAACCAATACGCTGTCGTCGTATTCGGGGTACAGGTCTACCATTGCGCATCTCCTCAGTCACGTCTGACAGTGGACAGAATAGCCTAATCTGGCTCCTCAGTCGGCGTCTTACGACTCTGTCGCAATGTGGTGACATTGCGTTCGTTCGCCCGCTCGTAGCTGACGTCGTCGAAGGTCGAAGCGATTAGCTGCAATCCCAATCCTCCGATCGGTCGCTCTTCCAACTCTAACTCAGTGTCCTGCTCGGTCGCCTCGAGTGGATTGAACTCAGGGCCGTTGTCTTCGTAGCGCACGATCACGCTGTCGCCCTCGCTGCGAATCGCGACGGAGATATCCGCTTCCTGTTCACGCCCCGGGAAGCCGTGCTCAACAGTGTTCGTCAGCAGCTCGTCCAGGGCCAGGTTGATCCGGTACACCTCCATGGCGGAGAAGCCTTGCGACTCGGCGAATCGCTCTACGAACGCCGCAACTCTCGGCAGCGACGTCTCCAGGGTCGGCTGGACGACCATTCGCCGCCAACCTGACGCGAGATGTGCGTCGCCTCGGCCCGGGATGTACTGCTCCGGCGACGCTCCGCCGACGAACTGCACGGCCATGCAGGTGATGTCGTCGAACTGCTTGGCGTCGCCGGTGAACTCACGGAGGTCGAACAGGATGTCGTCCATCAATCCCTGCGGTCCGGCGCCGTTCATCTCGGCCAGCTTCTGTTCCAGCCGTTCGCGGCCGAACTGCTGCCCGCTGGCATTCTCGGCCTCGGTGATCCCGTCCGTGTAGAGATAGAGCGCAGTGCCGGGATCGAGCGGAATCGTGGTCTCCGCGTAGCTGAGCTCCGGCAACACACCGAGTGCGATCCCGCCCGTATGTGGAATCATCTCCGGTCCCTCGTTGGGGCGGATCAGATAGGGAGGATCGTGTCCCGCGTTCACGTAGGTCAGGGTGCCCAGTTCCAGGTCGATGACTCCGAAGAACGCGGTAATGAACAGTTCCTTCGGATTCATGCCGCAAAGCTGATCGTTGGTCGAGGCGATTGCGTCGCTCGGATCCGCATGCTGATTGGCAGCGCTGCGCAGGACCGCACGGCCGACGGCCATCATCAGCGCCGAGGCCACGCCCTTGCCGGAGACGTCGGCGATCGCGAACGCGAGGCGGCCGTCGTCGGTCAGGAAGGCGTCGTAGAAGTCGCCGCCGACATCCAGCGCCGGAGTCATGAATGCGGCAACGCCCGCTCGCGGGTCCTCGGGCAGGTCGGCGGGTACCAGGGCCGCCTGGACCGAGTGGGCCATCTCGAGGTCGTTGCGGATTTCGCGCTGCGCGTCTTCGAGCGCCAGGTTCTTCTGCGACAGTTCGACGGTTCGCTCTTCGACCAGCGCGTTGAGCTGGATTTCTCTCGCTCCGACCTCCCTCGCCATGTCTAGGAACACGCCGGCCAGTTCGCCGTATTCGTCTCTCGTCAACGATGTGTTGCGCAGCGACGCCGCCACGCCCGGCTCGGGCTGGCGTCCGGCTTCCACCGCCCTCGCGGCGCGCACCATGGTGCCAATCGGTCGCGCCAGCCGCGTGGCGAGGAACCAACTGCCCAGCACCAACGCCACCAGGATGACCACGACGCCAATCAGGTACTCGGTGCGGTAGAGCTCGAAGTGGGTGCCGATTTCGCTGGTCGTGAACTCGATCCGGACCGCGCCCAACACGGTGCCGTCCACATCTCGAATGGCCGCCGTGCCGGCGTAGCGGCCCGCGGTGAGCGATTCGATTACTGTCTCCGCGTCCGGCTCCATGACTTGCCGCGCAGGCAGAATCTCGTCACGCGTGATCGGGCGCGTGCCTTCCGATGAAGCCGACAGGCGCGCCTGAGTGTTGAAGACCCACAGGTCGCCGAACTGCGACTCCTCGTCGCCCGAGGCATCGTCAATCGGTGTGTTGGCGCGAATCAGCGCCTCAAGTTGCTCGTCAGTCAGGTCCTCAAGCTGATTCGCCTCAAGCCACCCTGCGACCGCTTCGGCGAGCACCTTGGCCGAATGGCGGCCGGAGTCCTCTTCCGAGTCCAGCGCCAGCATCAACAGCACCGCAGCAGCGGCGATCACTCCCACAATCGTGAGAACGGAGATCATCCCAACGATTCGGCCAGCCATAGCTAAAGATTAACGATCTGACTCTGGTGACGCTACGACCCGACGGGAGATTGGCATGAATCAGAGATTGATCAGGCTGGCGGCCGAGCTCGCGCCGTAAGCCCCGGACTCGTCGCCGAGCACGGCCTGGGCTGTCGCAACGCCGTCGGCAGCGCCGCGCGAGACCACCCTGAGGTAATGCCATTCCCCGACTGGAGGTCGATGCAGGTGCATCGTGATGTCGGCGTTCACATATCCGCTCCGGCCGGGCTGCATGTTGGCGAACGGAGAGACGAAGTCGGCGATCCCCGCCGCCCGCACGGCAGGAGAGAGCGGCGTCTCTTCCAGCACCGGCGCATCGTTCCGTATCCAGACGACTGGGGCGCGCTCCGATCCCGGTGGCACAATGTGACACATTTCCAACGTGCCCGGATATGACACCCATCGATTGCCAACCCGGTCAATCTTGTTCGCGATCCCTTCAGAGGGTGGGGGAGGAGGCTCAGCCGTGTGATCGGCGCCCACCGAGCCGAACTGTTCGTCGGCGAGCAGGCACAGCGTCGTTGCCTGGGTGAGCAACTTGCCCTCGCAACGTAGCCGGCTCTGGAACACGGCGATCCGCCGGCCCTGACGGATCGGCTCGACTTCAACTGCGAGGCGACCGTACGGCACCGGCCGAAACAGGTCGATCGTTTGGCGAGCGATCCGCAACTCCCCCGTTCCGCCGCTCGTTCGAGCCGAAGTCTCCTGGAGCTTCTGCTCGATGCAGAACGCCACCAGCGCGGCGACCGGGCTACCGTGCAAAGAGTCGGGCGACCACGGGCCCCTCGCCCGATCCGTCGGGATGAAGCAGTCGCCGTCGCGCGTGAACAGCGCACCGCCAGGCATGTCCCGGGGCATGTCCAGCGACATGTCCGGTCGGTCAGCTTCCGTCGCTGCCTGCGATTGAGTCAACTACTGGATTGGCGAGCGCGGGGTCGCTTCAAGCCGCTTCACCGAGATGCTGTCCCGGCTCATCATTTCGCCAACCTGCGGGGCGATTTCGTTCTTCCAGTAGTCCGAGGCATACACCGACTCGTAGAGCTGCTCACGTTCTGCCTCAGAGTGGAAGCGCCGAATCCAGACGTAGGTGTTCTCGTCTTCCTCGGAGACGAACGAGCCAAGAATGGTCATCCCCTGAGCGGTCTGGAACGGGATGATCTGTTCCTCCATCAGCTTGACGAATTCCTCGCGGCGTCCCTCGTTGATCGTGTACTGGCGAAGTTCAAACAGCATGTTGAGATGCTCCCTGTCAGTGTTGGTGCGTCAATGGTCCAACGGCCGCCACTTCACGTTGCGCGGCCGCAACCGCATGTTACCGGCTCAGGCTGAGCTACTGGCTGCCCAGGGGACGGCTGCCGAACGTAGTGGTCGATGTGACCACAGGCGGACCGTCACTGCGCACCGCCGGAGCGGCCTCGCTCGGACCACCGCTGCCCGATGCGGCAGACAACGTCCATCGGTTGCGGCCCGTGTTCTGAATCTCGCCCATCTCCTTCATTCGCTGCAATGTGGACTGCAGCGTCGGCATGGGCTTGGCCGACTGCGGAGCGGCATCGTTCCTCTCGAGGAATGCCAGGATTTCCGTCGCGTGCACCGGCTCCCGCTGCTGACCAAGGAACTCGCGCACCTTGCCCGTGATCAACCCGCGCGGTCGTCGCGTGCGTTTCACCGACGCTCCTCCCCGTCGCGCTGCGCGCCGACGGGTGGGCTTGGCTTCTGCCGCAGGCGCGGCTGAGCCGGACTCATTGCTCAACAGTTCCTGGATCAGTTGGCGCTTGCGCTCAAGACGCTCGATCTCAGACTGAATGCCACTGAGTTCAGAACGCAGTTGGTTCTCGAATGAATCCGCCATCGTTGTGATTCCCTTCGGTGATGTTTGAGAGTTCCACCGGAACGCCACGTTGCTCCGGGCCTCAATCCACCGCTGTGCATCGTTAGTATAAGCAGCCTTCCAAAGCTCAAGTCAACGATCTATCGGTTCCTAAACTGAGTCTATGACCTGACTGTCGAATCAAACCGTCATCTATCAGTGACCGTTCCGCCAGCATCACCCGCGACCTTCGGGCTCCTGCACGCTTCGCTACGTCCGCGATCACCTGTTCGCGACTGATCGCGCCGTCGGCAGAGCGCAATGCGGACATAATCAAGCCGCGGATCTCACGTTGCGATCCGCTGAACGAAGGCTGCGCGCGTACAGCCTTCGCTCGAGCGCCGGCCTTGAACTGCTCATGCGCGACGCAAAGCCCGGTCAGCGGACAGGAGTGGCATTTGGGCTGCGGGCTGCAGATCGCCGCGCCGAAGTCCATCAACGCCGGATTCCAGCGCCCTGCCTCTTTCGCTGGTAGCAACCGCTCCGAAGCCCATCGTATGTACGCCGGCGGTGTGTCAATCGTCGGTTGTAGATCGCCGAACAGTACCCTTCCCAGCACACGGGTAATGTTCGTATCTATCGCTGCGGCGTCGATTCCATAACCAAAACACAAGACAATTGCTGCAGTGAACGGCCCGATACCTGGTAGCGCTTCCAGCATGGCCCGATCGTTCGGTAGCCGACCGTCATACTCTGCGCAGACGATTCGCGCCGTCCGATGCAGGTACATCGCTCGTCGCGGATATCCGGCCCGGCCCCAGGTTCGGATCGCATCCGCATCGCTGGCCTCAGCCAACGCTTGAATTGTCGGAAACGCCTCCATCCAGCGATCGTAGATCTCCAGTACCCGAGACATCTGGGTCTGCTGCGCGCAGACCGCCGCCACCAGCGCGGCATACGGATCCCTGGCGTGGCGCCACGGAAAGGGTTGCTCATGCTCGGCGTACCACTGCAACAGCCGCTTGCGAATCGCCCCGAGGCGTTGCGGTGACAGTGGCCGCGGCAGTTCCGGCTGCTCGGATCTCGCTGGCATCGTGCTCAGGTCAGGCCGCACATATCGTCATAACAGTCCCGGCCGACCGGCGTGACGTACACCCGGTACGCCGATTCTCCGACATGCGTCAGATCCACGAGACCGTGCTCGGCGAGTTTGGCCAACACTCCGGGATGGTAACCCGTGTGGCGCAACTGAGGCCGAAAGACCAGGCCGTTCTCGGCCACCGCGTCCTCGACGATCACTGTCTTTGGAGCCGGCGCGTCCTGCAGCTCCATCAGGTCTGCCAGCATGGCGCAGTGGTACTCGTTCAGTCGGACGTGTCGGAACTGGATCACTGGTCGAGAGACTGGAGCTTGGTCGACACGAACTGATGCACGTCGCGCGCGATCTCAAGCGCGCGGCCGGAATCGTCGCCATCGTAGACATCGTGCGGAACGCCGCCCGGCAGACCCGTCGGATAGCGGGTCGGGTGATGATACTTGTCCAGCAGCATCGCGACCGACTTGATCACATCAAACGAGTTGTCCAGTTGCATCGCATCCTCGCACAGGTCGGCGAGAGCGTGTCCCCAGACATGATCGGCGCCGTGCGCGTACAGAAACCCCGCCACCGATTTCTCTCCCGCCTGGTGGCAGAGGAAACAGGCCAACGCATGGAAGTCACCGTCAATCGCGTGTTCGGCCGCCTCGAGATCATGACCGGCCTGCGCCAGCCAGCGTGCCGCCTCGGGCGCAGCACTCACACGATCACCTCATCGCTGAGACTCGTCGCCTCAATGATCAGCCGATCGGTTTCGCAGTGCTCGGCAAACTCCTCAGGCGTATAGACAGTGAACGTCGTGCCGACCTGCGGCCGCAGGTGGGTCTGGAAGAAATCTGAGCGGCGATGAAACGGCCGCTCGGTCTCGTGAACAATGAGCAACTCCAGCTCGGAGTCGGGTCCGACGTCGTCACGGGCAAGGTCGCCAGCCAGCCAGAATCGTTCCGCTCCCAGTTGGAGCATCGAGCCGGCCATACGCAGGAACTCCGCCTCGAGCTGTTGGCGGCGGTGTGTCGCGAAGCCGAACACCATCGGCATCTGAGGACCCCCCTCTGTCACTCCGTGACATCTCCCCCCGCGCGGCGGAGGGAGAGGGAAGTCGGCGGCTAAGTCGTCGACAGCGTCGGAGCCCGCAACTCGGCCATGATCTGCTGCTCGGTCAGCGCTTCAGCGTCCTTCTTGTAGATCTGGACGCGGTGGCTGCCGAAGTCGCAGATGTAGAGCCGTCCCTCGTGGTAGCGAACGCCCTGGGGGAAGCGCAGCAGCTTCTGCTCTTCGAGAGAGGTCATCTCGCGCAGACGCAGCGTCTTCTGGTTCGCGCGAATGTACTCGCGACCCATCCGACCCAGCGTCGCCGCGCCCTGGAACGACTCGACGTAGCGACCGCGATGGTCGTACATCACCACGTGATGCTTGTTGCGCTCGGCAACGTACAGGTCGCCGTGCTCGTCGACCGCGATCCCGCACGGTCGGACCACTTCGTAACCCGGCCGCGTGCCGAAGTCCATGATGTGTTCGCCCGACGCAGTCAGCTTCTGGACGCGGTCGTTGCGCCAGTCGGAGATGTAGACATCGCCCTCGGAGTCAAAGGTGATCCCCCAGGGCATGTTGAACTGTCCGGGGCCGTCACCGGCCTCGCCGAATCCGCCGACGTACTCACCCTCCGACGAGAACTGCTGGATTCGGTTGTTCAGCGTGTCGACCACCCATACATTGCCGTCGGCGTCAAACGCAAAGCCGGACGGCCGGTCGAGCTGGCCCGGCTCCGAGCCGTGCTCGCCCCACTGATTGAGCTTCTCGCCCTCCGGCGAATACGTCGTGATGTTGTGATTGCCCTCGTCAAGGACGTGCAGGTTGCCCTCGTCGGTGCGCAGAATCCCAACCGGCCACAGGTGCCCGGTGTCGGCCATCGTGCCCATGTCGCCGTGCGTCAGGTCGTCGCCCAGCTCGTCGTCGTCCTTCAGCGAAACCATCCGGATGTTCCCGCCGACGCCGAGTTCGGTCCGACCAATCACGTAGATCCGGTCGTCGCCAATCGCCACGTCAACCGGGAACGTCGTCACGCGGCGCATGCCAAGCACGCGCTCATACGGGTATCCGCAACGCAACATCGCGTGTGGAAAAGCCATCTGAGTCCTCCTGCAGGTTCTCAATTTGCTCCCCCTCTGGGGGAGCTGTCGCGCAGCGACTGAGGGGGTCCGCTGCCGACGGTTCTCGCCACTCCGATCCCCTCTCGCTCTGGGAGAGGGTTAGGGTGAGGATCCCCCTCAGTTCGGCAGCATCGTCCGTTCGAACGGCTGGACCTGCTCGAAGTCGCCGACCACGATCTCCTCCGGCTCGACGCCCATCCATTGCTCGAGCATCGTGCCGTAGATCCCGCGGAAGTCGATCGTGTGCTGCAGGTCCTCGCCGTTCAGCCAGTCCTTCGGGTCGACCGACGGGTACTCCGCATACAAGCCGCCTTTGACGTTCTCACCGATGATGAACGCGCCGCCGCCGGAACCGTGGTCGGTGCCCGAGCCGTTGTCCTTCATCCGCCGGCCGAACTCGGTGAACACCAAGATCGAGACTTCCTCGGCCGCATCGTGCTCGCGCAGGTCGGTCAGGAAGTCGTCCAGCGCGCCCGTCATGTCGCGCAGCAGACCGGGGTGAACCGGCGGCTGGTGCGAATGCGTGTCGTAGCCGATGTGGTTCGTGTAGAAGACGCGAGCGCCCAGCCCGGCGGTGTGGATCCGCGCGACGTCGCGCAGCGCCTTGGCGATCGGGTTCGAGCCGTACTCGACCGACGATTCGTACATCCCCGGAACCGGTGCCAGCATGTCGGCCCCGGCCAGCGAGTCGATCCCGGTCTGGCGCAGGTAGTCCATCACCATGCCCGCGCCGATCGCCGGCGTGTACATCCGCTTGAAGATCTCAAGATCGCGGTTGCGGTCTTCCTCGGCCTGGATGTCGGGCATCAGGCCGTAGTTGTCGAGGTCGCCCACCGACGTCGCCGTCACGCCCGCCGAGACCATCGCGCGCGGCAGACCGCGGCCGATGTTGATCCCGGTCAGCGGATTCTCCGAGTCCGGGTCGAGCCGCTGGATCAGCTTCGCGACCCAGCCCTCGGTTGAGATCCGGTCCGGCTCGCAGGTGTGCATGATGTCCATGCCGCGGAAGTGCGAGCGTGACGAGTTCGGATAGCCGACGCCCTGGATCACGGCCACATCGCCGTTGTCGTACATCTTCTTCATCCGCTCGGCGGCCGGGTTGAAGCCCAACTCGTCGTTGATCGGCATCACCTCGTCCTGAGGCACGCCGACCAACGGCCGCGCGTCGTAGTAGTGGCCCTCGTTGTACGGGACCAGGGTGTTCATGAAGTCGTTGCCGCCCGAAAGCTGGACAATGACCAGGACGGGATCCTTCTTCTCGCTGTGTCCGTTGCCGCTCATTGAGGTGTTCCGTTCCGTTGCTTGCTTTGGTCCCCTCTCCCTCTGGGAGAGGGCTAGGGTGAGGGCCCGCCTAGGCGAACTGGTACTCGGGCGAAGCAATCACCAGGCGCAGCGTCTGCGCCGCGCGCTGACCGGCCGCCTCGACCGCCTCGTCGCCATCGAAGGAAAGCTCGCCGCCTTCTGAGGCCGCATCAAGCAGCGCCTCGCGGGTTGTGTCCGAGACCTCCAGCGGGCCGGCGAAGTCGAGCGTCACGTCGACCAGCTCCTCGGCGCTGCTCGCGCCAACCTGCTGCAGTCGGCTGACCAGCTCCTGCACGCCCGGGGTGGACGGGTCGGAGACCAGCTTGGAGGCGAAGTTGATCCGCTCCATCAGCGTGCCGCCGTCGATCCATTCCTTGCCGGTGTGCCAGCCCTCGACCGAGGGCGGGTCCATCAGGCTCTGACCCATCGCGCCCATCGTCATGTGCAGGTTCCACATCTCGGGCTGCGGGAGGCCGAGCTTGCCGGACAGCTTGTACGCGCCGGCAACCCACTCGGCCGGGCACTTGACCCGCTCGTAGCGCGCCTCTTTGAACCATTCCGCGTTGAACAGCACGCGCATCACGGAGCGTAGGTCGCCATTCGACTCGGCGAAGGCGGAGGCCAACTCGGCAACGGCCTCCGGGTTGCCCGGTTCCGTCACCGACCAGGCCGAAACGCCCGGCTCGTCCTTGACGAAGAAGTTGTACAGGTGCCGCCCGATAAAGCGGCCGGTCGCCGGCTGCTGGACGATGATGTCAATGATGTCCTCGCCGTTGAAGTCGCCCTTGTGGCCAAGGAACTCCTTCTCCGAGTGGTCATGCAGGTCGTCGCGGTAGACGAAGCGAGCCGGGTAGCCGCCGTGCGGGTACAGCGGAATCGGCTGCTGGAAGGTCCAGCCGGTGAAGCTGTACGCCGCCGCCTTGATGTCGTCCTCGGTGTAGTTGCCCACGCCCATCGAGAAGAGCTCAAGCAGCTCGCGTCCATAGTTCTCGTTCGGAGCGCCCACGACCGACTCGCTGTTGTCCAGCCAGAAAATCATCAGCGGGTCGCGCGACAGTTCTTCCAGCAGCACCCGCATGTTGGCCAGGCCGTGCTGACGGAACATCTGGATGTGAACCGGCATCGAGGGTCCGTGTTCCGACTTGAACCAGGCCGTCGCAAACACGTGGTGCCAGAACAGCGCCATCTTCTCCCGAAGCGGCGACTCAGAGTTCACCATCCAGTAGATCCAGCGGCCGCTCCAGGGCCACGGCGTATCGGAGTTGGCCAGCGCCGGGAAGTACCGGAACACCAGATCGTCATCGTCCTCGGCCAGTGCCGGATTGATCAGATCCTCAACGACATCGGCATACGGCCGCTTCGCCAGCTCATCGAGCTCGGCAGGCGTCGCGCCCGCGCCGGCCCGACGCATCAGGTGGGCGACCAGCGCCCGTTGGTCGTCAGACATGTGTGGTACCTCTCCAGAACCGTCCGTGCGCAGGTACGAAAAATCGCTCAAGCCCGCGCGATTGCTCTACAGGGGCAATATAGGACATATCAGAGTGCCTTCGACAAGCATCTCAACCGTCCCCGCATCGGAGCGGGGACCTGTTCTCGTTCCGCCATAGCAGTCTTGGCAATCAGCTATTCAGTTAGGATGAACCCATGACCACCCGATCCGACTACCACACCGAGACGGCCCATACCTTCCTTGCTCAGGCTCGCTCGGAGCTGGTTGCCGGGGACCTGGTGCAGGCTTCCGAAAAGGGGTGGGGCGCTGCAGCGCAGATCGTCAAGGCAACGGCCGAGCAGCGTGGCTGGCAGCATCAGGCGCATAGAGACTTGTTTCGCACCATTGAGCGTTTGGCCGAGGAAATGGATGATCCCACGCTCATCGATCTGTTCCAGGTGGCGAGCGCCCTTCATATGAACTTCTACGAGGGTTCGCAAACCCGGCGGATGATCGAGCGCGGCCTGACCGGTGTGGAGACGCTGGTCCGTCGGCTGGATCAACTCTCCGCCTAAGCGACCAACCAACCCCTCGCTATACTGCGCACCAACGTCAGCAATTCCGCATTCGGTGCCTGGAGCGCTCTATGGGCCTGCACAAGACATCCGGTAATGGCGACAGCGGTTCCTCGCCCGCCTACATGGACCGCGAGACCGCGACCGCCTACGACCGCTACCGCGAGACCATCGTCGAGCGCGACAACACCACGGCGCTGCACCAGGCCTTCGACTTCATCAAGACCGGCCGGCCGACCACGGAGATCCTCTCCGAGACCATCCGCGCCCACGCGCCCTACACGCACGTGCCCTATCACCAGCGAATCGACGAAGGCATCGTGCGCTTCGTCAACAACGACCACTGCCTGCTCTCCTCGCGGGCCACGTTGGGACTGCAGAACTTCGTCTCCGAGGAGATGCGCCACCTGCCGCTCAGCCAGACCGCCTGGTACGTGCCGACCGGCCTCGACATCTGGAATCAGCTCAAGGGCCGCATGCCCGGACACTACTCGCGTCGTACCTACGACCCCGACAAGTTCCCCGATGGCCCCGCTCCGCCCGCAGCTCACTGGGACGACCAGCAGCCGACCGACTACGACGGTTCCCTGGAAGAAGGCCTCAACGACTGGCTCACGATGGTCCAGTACGGACACGTGAACGAGGAGTATTCGCTCTTCCTCGGACTCTGGGAGAAATTCCCCGAGCGCCGCGAGGAAATCCTCGGCCACATGATGTTCGCCGGCCTGATCGACGTCCAGGACAGGATGTTCTGGAACCGTTCCTACACGACCGGCCACAAGTCCTTCCGCGCCCGCGCTACCATCCAGCTCGGACGCGCGATCGGCTGGGACAACGCCCACCATGTGCTCTACGCAGGCGTGCCCGACATCGCCGTCGGCCCCCGCTGGTACTCGCTCTACGAGTCCGCCTGCCAGATCATGATGTACCACCTCGAAGAAGAGCCGCCCGCGTCCTCGCTCAACGCCACCCAGAAGTCGACCCGCGACCAGGAGCTCTTCAAGAATCAAATCCCGCTCTCCCCGCCCGAGGCCGAGGGCCTGATCCGCTCGATCATCCGCGAGCCGGAGGAGTCCTACATCGAGGACATCGTCGCGCTGCTCAAGGCGGGCCGTTCGCCCAAGTCGATCCTCGACGCCATCCAGATCGCCGCTGCCCGCGTCGTCCTCGAATGCGGCCTCCCCGCCAACTTCTCGATGCCCCAGCACGGCTACGAGTACACCAACATGCTCGGATGGTTCTACGAGAACTTCGACCACCCGCACCGGACCAAGCTGCTCTTCATCGCCGCCAACTTCATCAACCAGTGCGCCCACTGGGTGACGAACTCCAAGGGCAACAAGACTCGCGGCGCCGCCACCTACTTCGCCGGCTACGCCATGGACGAGGACGCCCCGACCATGACCCAGGGCAAGCTGCTCGGCGAACTCAACGAGGCCATGCTCGCGCTCGACACCGAGCAGTCGGTGTTCTGGGTCGAGAACTATCTCAAGCAGGGCTACGACGACGGACCGCTGGTCGAGACCCTCGCCGACGGCATCGCCAAGCAGGGCAACGATCCGCACAACCAGGAAATCGGCCTGTGCATGCTCGAGGACTACCGCCGCACCTCCTCCGAGATGCGCAATACCCTCCTGCTCTCCGCCGCGCACCACACGGCAGGTCACATGAAGTACGGCGACCAGTACCAGTCTTACCGCTACTTCGCCGATGCCTTCGACATGCAGGTCGAGGACGGCTGCCTCGGCGAGACGCCCGTGATCGAAAACCTCGCCGACGACGTCGAAGCGGAGCTACTCGTCTCCGAACCCATCAAGGCCGACTAGCGCTCCTCCCCTCCCCTTCTGGTCCCCTCTCCCTCTGGGAGAGGGTTAGGGTGAGGGCCGCCGATCCCACTCCCTCTTCGCAGCGAGTGATACGATCCCACCACATGACAATCGCCGAGCACTCCAGCCGCACTACCGACGACGATCCCGAGCCGCCACATAGTGTGATGCGGCTATCCGACGGCCGAGCGCTGAGCTGGGCCGAGTACGGCGATCCCAACGGCGAGCCGCTGTTCTTCCACCACGGCATTCCTTCCTCGCGAGTCGCCGCCGCCGTCATGGAACCGGGAGCCGCCCGCGCCGGCGTCCGGCTGATCGCGCCCGAGCGACCCGGCTTCGGCTACTCCGACCCGCTGCCCGGACGCACGATCCTCGACTGGCCCGCCGACCTCCGACAACTCGCCGACTATCTCGAGCTGCAGAAATTCTCGGTCGCCGGCATCTCGGCCGGTCTGCCCTACACACTCGCCTGCGCCCTCAAGATGCCCGAGCGCCTGCACCGCGTCGCTCTGATCTCGGGACTCGGGGCGATCGACTCCGGCGATGTCCTCGAAGGCATGTCCTACGAGTGGCGCCTCATCTACACCCTCTTCCTCAAGTCGCAACGCCTCGCCTCGCTCTGGATGCGCGGTTACGGACGCTCGGTCCAGAAGCGGCCCGAGCGCGTCGTCGCCGAGCAGATCAAGCGAATGCCACCCGTCGACGGCAAGATTCTCGGCTCGGAACCAACCCTCACCAACCGCATCACCGACCTGCGCGAAGCCTTCCGCCAGGGACCCGCCGCCGCCGGCGACGAAGCCCGCCATCACCTCGAACCGTGGGGCTTCGAGCTGCGCGACGTCAACTTCCCGGTCATGCTCTGGCACGCCATGCTGGATGAGTCCCACCCCATCCAGATGGGCCGCCGGATCGCCGCAGAACTCCCCGATTGCACTCCCTACTACAAGGAGGAAGTCGGCTCCCTCGGCTTCATCGAACACGCCGAGTCAATCTTCAACAACCTCTTCAGCGACCGCCCAAGAATCCCCAGAACCGTCCCCGCCGTCGAAACCGCCCCGCTAGAAGAAGACTCCGAAATCTTCTCCCCCCTCCTCGACGTCCTCCCCGAACCCCTCGCCGGCGAGTAGCTCAACTCCACATCGGACCTTGTAGGGGCGCCCCTTGTGGGCGCCCTTGCTGGTGCTTCCCTCCTCCTTGAGGAGGCTTGGGCGTAATCCCATTGCCTCCCCCGCTGGGGGAGGTGTCACGAAGTGACGAAGGGGGCTCCCGCAGCGCTCCAACCACTCGACCAGGGCAAGGAAAAACCGGGCGCCCACGAGGAGCGCCCGGTTCTTGTTCACGTCTCGAAGAGATCAGCTCCGAGCCCAGTTGATGCTGTTCTTCAGCAACTGACCGTACTCCTCGGTCTCCCACGTAAACCGCAGAGTCCGAGGCATCTCCCCGTTCTCGTCGCGAGCGTTCTCTTCCACAAACGGCTG
This sequence comes from Dehalococcoidia bacterium, assembly GCA_022822855.1. Classification (GTDB taxonomy): domain Bacteria; phylum Chloroflexota; class Dehalococcoidia; order Bin125; family Bin125; genus Bin125. The sequence continues at coordinate 32,247 of JAJDYG010000019.1, read as the reverse complement.
AGAGTTCGTCAACGGCGAGTGACAGTGGCCCAGGGCGATGTAACAAACGCCGCCCTCGCCGATCCCACGCGTGTAGCCAAACACCCGGGTGACCCCGTCCGCCTCAAGCGCCGTGTCCTCTTCGTAGTCGAAGCCAAAGTCCGGATAGTTGTCCGGACCGATCGGCGCCGTCAGCAGGATGTCGGTGTTCGGACGGTCCGTGATCTCGATCATGTACGGCTCGTCGATCACGTCGAACTGCTCCGGCAGACCCTCGAGGATTGGCGAGTTCACATTCTTCACATCGACCGTGAAGCGCTTAATCGGCGGGTGGTTGATAAAGAAGCCGCCCAGCGTCTCGTGGTGCTCCATCTTCACCATCGCGCGCTTGCCCTCGCCCATGCGAGCAGCCTTGCCGCCCGACGTGCCGTGCAGCCCGACCCAGTGTCCGCCGTTGCCGATCCAGTCACGCAAAATCTCGTTCTGCGGGTCATCCGCGTACGGACCCGCCGTGTACGTGATCAGCACGTCGGTCACCGGCAACCACTTCCACATATCCGTGAAGTCGTTGCCCGTTGTCGCCCGAACATTCCCATCCGAATACAGCATGTCGAGCAGCCGTAGCCGGGCAAAGTCCATGTCATGCCCACCATGCTGCCCCGGAGGAAATCCACCCGTCACGACATGAACACGAGTCGGAGCGCTGGCCATCTTGACCTCTTTTCATCGTTGGCTTGCAAATCTGAGCGAATAATAGGCGAACATCAATCGGTTGACTCTCTCAGTCCCCGATTTATTCGGGGACCCGCTTGGTTCCCCCACTTTGCGTGACAAGATCCCACGAGTTTCCTTTTTCTCTCCCCGTTCTACGGTGGGCTCTGCTGCTCCATTTCTTTTCTCCCCCCGCGGAGCGGGGGGAGATGTCACCAGTTTCCCTTTTCTCCCCCCGCGGAGCGGGGGGAGATGCCGCAGGCAGAGGGGGCTCTCCCGCATCCCAGCCCCCGAGCGCGCACCCGGCCTCTCCCCTCCGATGCCCCGCGCTTGCCTGCCCCTGGCTTGAACAGGGGACGCGGGGCCTAGACCTCGACCTCCGCCCGCCATCCTCACCTCCGACCTCCCCGCATCTGTAGATCCCCAACCGACTATCGAGTCGGGAACTATTGCGTGGTTTACAGCGTCTAACTCCTCAACGGATCGACGGACGGTCGTTTCACTGTCGATCCGCAGCAGTCGGTCAGGAGGACCAAGTGAACCAGAACCACTCCAGAGCGAAGTCCCGCAAGTGGATCCGCATCCTCGCGCCGCCGTTGGTCGTGTTGGCGGTAGTCGCGGCGATGTTGTCCACCGCTTGCAGCGACGACACGGATCAGGCTGAGAGCGAACAGCCGACCCGCGTCGAACAAGCCGCAGCACAGGTCGAACAGCAGGAGCAGCAACAGCAGGAAGTGGCCTACCAACAACAACAAGCCCAACAACAGGCCCAGCAAGCGGCTGTCGAGTACGAAGAGGCTCAGCAGGAAGCGATGGAACAGGAAGCGGAGCAGCAAGCCTCCTCCGATAGCTCCCGTTCCCGCAACCAACAGCGAGGCCAGCGCTCAAGCGACGAGCGCCAGACTCCGCGTCGCTCACTCCCCGGCTCCACGAACTTCGAGGACTACGCCACCACCGGCTGGCGCGAGACCGTCGACGACGACACCTCCACCTTCTCTCTCGATGTCGATCGCACCTCCTACTTCCTCGCCCTCAACTGGGTCGAGGCCGGATATGCGATCGACCCCGCCTCTGTCCGAGCCGAAGAGTGGATCAACGCATTCAACTACAACTACGAGCTGCCCAGGACCAATGACAGCTTCGCCGTCACCACCGACATCGTCGAGCACCCCCTGCACGACGACCTCCACCTCGTCCGTATCGCCACCCAGGCGCCCGAGTTCGTCGACAACACCCCGCTCAACGTGACCCTGGTCCTCGATGCTTCCGGCTCAATGGATCAGGGCAATCGGGTCGAGATCGCCCGCGCCGCCGCCGAATCAATCCGGCGCGGACTGAGCAACGATGACCGGATTGCCGTCGTGCTCTTCTCCGACCGCATCGTGGACTACGAAGAGCACCAGCGGCCTGACAGTCGCAACATCATGCGGATCATCGATCAGCTTCATCCAACCAACTCGACCAATGTCCAGGCCGGACTCAACCTCGGTGTGGAGTTCGCAGACGATGTCCGCCGCCAGCGCCCCGACGCCTACAACTACGTGATCCTCATGTCCGACGGCGTAGCCAACGTAGACGCCACCGACCCCTTCGCAATCCTGCGTACGGCCGAAGATCGCGACGACAGCAACCCCCTGCGTCTGATCACCGTCGGCGTCGGCATCGAGAACTACAACGATGTCCTCCTTGAGCAGCTCGCCCAGTACGGCAATGGCTGGTACCGCTACCTGCAGGATGTCGGCCAGGCCCGCTCAACCTTCAGCCGCGACAACTGGCTCGCCCTCTCGATCCCGTTCGCCGATCAGGCCCGAGCCCAGGTTCGCTGGGACGCCGACTCCGTCCTCGCCTGGCGGCTCGTCGGTTACGAGAACCGCGTCACCTCGGACCGCAACTTCGAGCAGGACCGCAAAGAGTTCGCCGAAATCCCGATCGGCTCCGCCACCACCATGTTCTTCGAGGTCGAACTGACCGCCGAAGCGCTCCGCCGCGAGGCCATCGAGCTGGGCGAGATCGAACTGAAGTGGGTAGTCCCCATGTCCGACGAGTCCCGCAGTCAGCAGGTCGGAATGGTCAGCAGCACTTCCCGCTTCGGCGACGACGCCATGCTCGACATCGGCTCCGTCGTCGCCCTCGCCGCCGACCGCTACAGCTGGTTCGGCCAGGACGGCCTTAGCCAGGACACCATGGCCCTCGCCGCCGAGCATCTCGACGAGATCGCCTGGTGGTTCGAGGAACTCCCCCTCGACTTCCGCAACACCCAGGCCGGCCAGGACCTCGCCAAGCTCCTCAACGCCATGGGAGCCATCGCCGAAGAACACGAAGCCGAAGACCCCGGCTACTCCCGCTAACCCCCCGGACTCCCCCCCGGGAAGGGGGAGTCCACTCCCACACCCAAAGACCTCCCCCGTTGGGGGAGCCTGCCCGGCACTTGATGCGGGGGTGCCGCGAAGCGGCGGAGGGGGCCGCCCAACGCAGCTAGACATCACCAACACAACCTCAGACCCACCCCCTCCGATGCCCCGTGCTCGCCTGCCCCCGGCCCGACCGGGGGACACGGGGCCCAGAGCACCCACCCCCGCCACAGCAACACCCTCCCTCTCAGCACCAACCCCAGTCCCCCTTCCCAGTCCCCGATGTATTCGGGGACCCGCTCCTTCCCACTCCGATGCCCCGCGCCCCGACGCGGGGCCCAGAGCACCCAAGCCCGCTGTGGCAACACCGTCCCCCTCAGCAACAACCCCTGCCCACCACCCACACACAACCACTCCTCCGTCAACTACGGAACACCCGTACGAAACCACACTCCAGTACAGTTGAGCAGAACATCTGTACCTCGCCGGATAGGAGCCCCCCATGCACATCACCCCCAAGCGACGCCGACGCTGCCTCAAAATCCACCACCTCAGCATGAAAGGACTCTCCCAACGCAAGATCGGCGAGCAACTCAACGTTTCCCACGCCACCGTCCGCTCTGACCTCCAACTGATCGAGACCCACTGGTCCGACATCGCCGGGCCTGCCGCCGACGACCTGCTGCTCGACCAGCTCCACCTGCTGCGCCAGGAAATCTCCCGAATCGCCGGCCAGAACCTGCTCGAAACCTTCGGCAAGCACATCACCGTCGCCGAATACATCAAGGTCTGCGACGCCCGAGACGCCAAGGTCCTCGCCTTCATCCGCGAGACGCGCCGCACGATCGATGCCGTCCAGCGCCGCGCCGGACAGCGCGAAGCCCAGCCCGACCTCTACGCAGAAGAGACCGAAACCGTCCCGGAACCCGTCGAAACCACGCCAAAACTTGCGGAAACTGTCCAGCCGGAATCCGCTTCGCCCCAGCCACAGCAGGAGATCGCGGTTCCCGACGCCTCCGAAGAAAAAATTCCGCCCGAAACCGTCCAATCTCTCCCCGATTCGCTGCTTGACCCCCTCATCGAGGAGGCCCGCACCCTCTTCCCCCACCTCAACGGCCAGTCACCCGACAACATCCTCACCTTCCTCGACCAACTCACCGACCCAACCCAGGAAGAAGACCCCATCCCCTACGCCGACGCCGCCGGCTAATCCCAGTCCCCGACTTGTTCGGAGCCTGCCCCTGACTTGTTCAGGGGGACCCGCTCCCCTTTCCAGCTTCCTCCATGGGAGGCCTGCGGGTAAACTCATTTCCTCCCCCTTGCAGGGGGAGGTGCCGAAGGCGGAGGGGGTCCCTCCCCGGCCGCCCTTCATCTGCTCGCGACGCCAGAGGGCCACTCACAGCCTCCACGAGGAATCCCGCCCCGCAGGTGGGAGTGGGGTTATGCGCAGATCTTGCGTGCGTGAAGCTGGCCCGTAAGAGACCTGCGCGCAAACCATATTGTCGTCACTACCGCGCTCCGCCGCGACAATCTCGACCCGGGACCCTGATCCCCAGTCCCCGACTTGTTCGGGGACCCGCTCCCCTTCCCCGCTCCCCCCGCCCACCTACACCGGCTCATCCGCCCGACGCTGCATGTCCGGCGGCAACAGATTCGGGATCCCGTCCTCGATCGGATACCGGAAATTGATCCGCTCAGATACCAGCGCGCCCTCGATCACGTCGCCGTTCTCATCCTCTTGCGTCACTTCCAGCGTGAGCGGCTCCCGCGTCACCGGGCAGACCAGTTGCTCGACCAGTTCTCGTCTCATGCAACACCGCGCGTTCACTTCTCGTGCGCATACCGAGCGCTGCGGGCATACTGCAATACTGTACGCCAACGCGAAACGATCTCAGCCCGACATCCACACCACGACAGACAACAACGAGAGCGGAGAAGGAACCATGGCCGATGTGAAGTCGCCGATGGCCGGCACCATTTTCGAGCTAATCGCCGCCGTCGGCGATGCCGTCGAGGAAGGCGATGAACTCGTCATCCTCGAGTCGATGAAGATGGAAATCCCGGTCGAGGCGCCCAGCGACGGCACCGTCGCCGAAATCCACATCGCCCAGGGCGACCAGGTCCAGGAGGGCGACGTCCTCGTCACCATCAGCGACTAACGACCGAAACCGGCGCCGCCCACGCAACGCGCAACATGTTCCAACGCGTCCTCATCGCCAACCGCGGCGAAATCGCCGCCCGCGTCTCGCGCACTTGCCGCCGCCTCGGCATCGAGTCGCACGCCGTCTACTCCGTCGCCGACGCCGACGCCCTGCACGTCCGCGAGGCCGATGGCGCGACCCATATCGGCGCAGCGCCCGTCGCCGAGTCCTACATCAACGTCGACGCCGTGCTCGATGCCGCAGTTCAGGCCGGTTGCGACGCCGTCCATCCGGGCTACGGCCTCCTCTCCGAGAACGGCCATTTCGCCCAGGCCTGCGACGAGCGCGGAATCACCTTCATCGGCCCTGACGCCGCGCACATGGAGCTGATGGGCAACAAGAACCAGGCCCGCGCCACGATGCGCGACCTGGGCATGCCCGTCATCCCCGGCTCCGCCGCCACGGTCGACGACGAGGACGCGGAATCGGTCGCGGAAGAGGTCGGCTACCCGCTCCTGATCAAAGCCTCCTACGGAGGCGGCGGGATCGGCATGGCCACGGTCAAGCGGGCGAATCAGTTCAGCCGCGCACTGCGCCGCGCGCGCTCCTCGGCCCAACGAGCCTTCGGCTCGGGCGAGGTCTACCTCGAGCGGCTGCTCGTCGAGCCGCATCACATCGAGTTGCAGGTCTTCGGCGACGGCCAGGGCAACGCCGCCATCCTCGGCGACCGCGAATGCAGCGTCCAGCGACGCCACCAGAAGGTCATCGAAGAAGCGCCCGCCCCAGCCCCGCACCTGACCGACGATCTCCGACAACGCCTGTACGACCAGGTCCGCTCCGCCGTCGCCGGACTCAACTATCGCAACGCCGGCACCGTCGAGTGTCTGCTCGACGCCTCGGGCGAGATCTTCTTCCTCGAAATGAACACCCGGCTCCAGGTCGAGCATCCCGTCACCGAGATGGTCACCGGCCTCGACCTCGTCGAGTGGCAACTCCGCATCGCCGCAGGTGAGCCGCTTTCCGAACTCCCCGGCTTCGGAGACCCGCCGCCAATCAAGGGTCACGCGATCGAGACCCGCATCTACGCCGAGGATCCCGAGACTCTGCTGCCCAGCCCCGGCTCAATCGACATCCTCGAAGTCCCCGACGAACCGTGGCTCCGGCTCGACGCCGGCGTCGCCTCCGGCGACGAGGTCTCGCACTTCTACGACCCGCTGATGGCCAAACTGATCGTCTACGGCGACGACCGTCCCCAGGCGCTCGACCGCTTGCGCATCGCCCTCGACGGCTCGCGCATCGAAGGGCTCAAGCACAACATCCCCTTCCTCCAGCGAGTCCTCGACGCCCAACCCTTCATCGAAGGCAACTACGACGTCACCCTGACCGACGACCTGCTCAAGGCCTAGGCCATATCTCCTCTCCCCCCGCAGAGCGGGGGGAGATGCCGAAGGCAGAGGGGGGAAAGACATGAAACTCGGCATCTTCAACATGGGCACCGGCGTCTCGGACCCGGCCTCCTTGCGCAACATCGCAGAGGCCGCGGAAGCCTCCGGTCTCGAGTCTCTCTGGTGCGGCGAGCACGTCGTCCTGCCCAAACCGCGCGTCGCGCCATCGCCGGCCGATCCCGAGCACCACTTCCTCCACCCATCGGTCGTGCTGGCCTACCTCGCCGCCTGCACCGAGACCCTCAAGCTGGGCACGGGCATCGTCCTGATCGCACAGCGCAACCCGCTCGTCCTGGCCAAGGAGTTCGCCTCCGCCGATGTCCTCTCCAACGGCCGCGTCATCCTCGGCCTCGGAGCGGGCTACCTCGAGCCCGAGTTCGACGCCATCGGAGCGCCCTTCCGCGAGCGAGGTCGCCGCACCGACGAAGCGATCGACGCCATGCGCGCGCTCTGGAATGAAGAAGATCCCAGCTTCCAGGGCCAGTTCTGGCAGTTCAGCGGCATCGACGCGCATCCCCGGCCAACCAATCCCGGCGGAGTTCCAATCCACATCGGTGGCCACTCCGAAGCCGCCCTCCGAAGAACCGCAGAGCGAGGTCACGGCTGGTACGGCTGGATGCAGGATCCGAAGCAAACGGCCGACTACGTCCGGAGGATCAGAGAGCTATCCGAGCAGGTCGACAGACCCGACAGCCTCGGCGACCTGGAGATCACAATCACCCCGCCGGCCCGTCTGACCACAGAAGCCGTCGAGCAGTATGCCGAGGCCGGCGCCCACCGCTTGGTCTCGCTGGCGGCGCCAAACGAGCGCAGCATGCTCCACGCAGTCGAACACCTGGGTTCGCTAACTGGCTAGTCACTCGCCCAGGTACATCAGAGCGCTCTCAGAGACGCGCTCGACGTCGGACCACGAGTACCAGGGCGGAGAGTCGCCGATCTCCGACCAGATCCGGTGAATCACCGCCAGCTTGTACATCTGGTGAAGCATCCAATAGCGCAGATCGCGAGCATCGCGACCCGAGCGCTGGAATACCGGCGCGACCAGCGGATGCGCTTCCGGCGGGGCGTTCATCCCCTTGAGCGAACCGAGCGCCGTGATCAGACCCCAGTCCGAGAGCGGGTCGCCAAGCTGGGCCTGTTCCCAATCAACCACGCCGGCGATCGCCCCATCGTCGTCGACGAGGTAGTTGAAGACATTGATATCGCCGTGGCAGAGTCGCGGCTCAGGACTGTCGGGCAGGTGCCGATTGAGGGTCGCTCCGATCTCAGCGATCAGATGGTCATGCTGACAGTTGAAAGCGATCGCGCGAGCACGAACTGCGTCCAGATCGCGCAGAGCCGCCTCGTGGCCTGCCGCAGGTGGGTCGAGGAAGTCCAGGTCCAGCGATCGCCAGTCGAGCGCGTGGATCGACTCGACCATTGAGCGATAACTGTCAACCACCTCAGGCGTCATCGGAACCATGCCCATGTGTGGATAGTCGAGCCACGAGAGGATCACGTACGGCGCTCCGAGCGGTGAATCCGCGCCGGTGGTTCCCAGGACCTGCGGCACCGGAACCGGCGACCGTTCAAGGCAACGGATGACACGAGCCTCGCGTTGGACGTCGTAGGGCTGGAAGATTCCACTCGGCCGCTCAAGCCGCAGCACGACCGGAGCGTCGTCGGCGCGTTCGATGCGCCATGTGAGGTTCGAGACGCCGCCGTCGAGACGATCGGCCGTGAGCACCTGTCCGTTAACGCCGCAAGCCCTCAGCGCCTCGGTCGCCAGCGTTGGCGTCAGTTCGATGTCCATCGAGTCAGCCCGTCTGCGAGATTGAGTAAGTGACCCGCGCCTTGGCGATCAGCTTGCCCTGGTCGCTGAGTAGATCGACATCACCAACGGCCAGGGTCCGGCCCTTCTTGATCACGTTTGACTCGACCCGCACCTTGGAGCCCACCGCCGGCCGCAGATAGGAGATGTTCAACTCCGACGTGCCCTGCATCTGCTCTCCGACGCGGCATGTGGAGAGCACGGCAGCCACGACTCCGATGTCCGCTAGGGAGGCGAGGACGCCGCCGTGGACCCCGCCCCTGGCTCCGCCCGCGGTATGACGGGTGATCGGCATCTCCAGCACGGTGCGACCACGCGAGATTTCCGTGAATTGCTCGCCGAACAGGGAGTTGGTCCCGTAGCGGGACTCGATCTCGGGCAAAGGGACCAGATACTGGATGTCGTCGGGCATACCGGGGAGTCTAAGGCCTGCCCCTCCAAGCTCCGTGTTCAGCAGGAGAGCAACCGCTCTGTTGGCTCCTGGTACATCTCCGCGATCTGGTCCGCGTCCCAGCCTCTCAGGACAAGGAGCGCTCCGGTAGCCGAGGAGTGCTTATAGAGCTGGTGCAGCGTCCAATAGTGCAGATCTTCCTCGCTTCGTTCGTAGCTCTCCAGCGATGAGCGCATGACCTGTCGCGCGGCGTCGGATAGGTCGAGATTGCCGAGCAGGTCCTCAGCCGCGAGGCGGCCCCAATCGAGGAGCGGGTCTCCGAGATGCGCCTGTTCCCAATCGAGCACGGCCGCGATCCGGGGCGCTTCATCCCGCTGCCCGGGCTGGAGGATGAAGTTGCCGAAGTTCACGTCGCAGTGGACGAGCATTGGTTCGGTGGCCGAAGGGGCTCGGCCGTCGAGCGCTTCGCGCAGGCGCCGGATGTGCGGCAGATCGAAAACTCCGAAGGCCTTGAGGCGCGACGCGATCTGTTCTCGTTCATGGATCGCGGGGCCTGACTCAGGCGGTAGCGGCAGCCAGTCCAGTCCGGCCGCCCGCCAGTCGAGCGTGTGGATCTGCCGCAGCGTCTCGCAGTAGGCGCGGGCGACGTCCGCTTCGAGGCGATGCTTGATCAGCACGTCGCCATCGACCCAATCGACGACGATGCAGCCCCTACCGGCGTCCTCGGAAGGACCGAGATCGGCGCAGGATCCGAGCGTCTTCGGCACGGGGATTCCGGCCCGGTCGAGCAGAGTCAGCAGTCGGGCTTCTGAGGGCAGATCGTAGGGCGGCAGGATGCCTCGCTTGGGCTCTATTCGGACGACGAGGGGGGTTGCGTCGATGCGTTCTACGCGCCAACTGATGTGAGATTGGCCCTTGAGACGCTCGATGCTAGACACGGCACCGCCGACGCCGCAGGCGGATAGCGCTGCCTGCGCGCGCTCGATGCGCGCTCGCTCTTCCGCTGACTGTTGGGTCACCGCGGCGTCCGCCACACCACCCGACCGAACTGGGCCAATCAGCCCTGACGCTGCTTGTTGCGCGGGTTCTTCTTGTTGATGATGTAGACGCGGCCCTTGCGGCGCACGATTTGGTCGTCGCGGGAGCGCTTCTTGACCGATGCTCTGACCTTCATGGGGGCTCCGATTGCTGCTCTGGGGAGATCGTAACATGCGCGAGGCGCGCCGCCAGTTGACGGGTCTGTTGCAGACGTATCACCGACATGTCGCTATCCTCAGGGGGACGGACGAACGAATCTTCAACTGCTTATGCCCTTGAGCCCCTCGCATAACGCGCGCGCACCGCAGGCGGCCGGCGAATTGCTCGACCGACATGAAGATGTCGCGGAACTCGCCGACCGCATCCGCGCCGACGGCGTGATGGGGCTCGACACCGAATTTGTCTCGGAACGCACATATCAGCCGCAGCTCGCGCTGCTGCAGGTCGCGACGCGCGACGAGATCTTCCTGATCGATCCGCTGGCCGACCATATCCAGGAGGCGCCCGACCAGCCGATCTGGGATGCGATGGCCGACCCGTCGGTGCGCACGATCGTGCATGCGCACGACCAGGAGGCCCAGTTCTGCATGCAGCGCACGGGACGAGCGCCCGGCGATCTGTTCGATGTGCAGCTTGCGGCCGCGTTCAGCGGTCACTACTACCCGATCGCCTACGACAAGCTGGTCGGGCGCGAACTGCGGCGGGGGGTCGGGCCGTCGCAGTCGCGGACGAACTGGCTTCAGCGACCGCTGACCGATGCCCAGCGCCGCTATGCCGCCGAGGATGTGCGCTGGCTGTTCCGGCTGCACGACCGTTTCCTCAGCCGGATGACTGATGATCCCAACCAGCAGCGGTTCGGCTGGCTGCAGGAAGAGACGAATGCTCGGCTGAATCGGCTCAGCCGCCGGGAAACCGACCGCTGGCGGCGGCTCTCGGGAGCGAACAAGCTCTCGCCCCGCTCGCTGGCCGCGCTGCGCGAGCTCTCGGCCTGGCGCGAGTCTGTGGCGAGCCGGCGCAACGTTCCCTTCCGGCGGATCGCCTCGGACGATCTGCTCGTAGCGATGGCGGCCACTCGGCCGACGTCGAGGGCGGAACTGTCGAGCGTGCGCGGGGTCAAGCAACTCAAGCAGTCCCATTTCCCCGAAGTCCTTCAAGCGATCGACGCGGCCCTGGCGATTCCCGAAGAGGATCTGCCCACGCGCACGACTCGCCATCACGGCGGCAAGCCGTCGCGGATGGTGGTCCTGTTCCTCGAGTCGGTGCTCGCGGCGGCCTGTGCGGAGCAGCAGATCGACGCCGACCTGGTGGGCGGCAGCGCGCAACTGCGGGCGCTGGTTTCGTGGAATGAGAACGGCCGCTCGCCGGAGGGCCGGCCGCCGCTGCTCAAGGGCTGGCGAGGCGAGGTCTGCGCCGAACCGCTGCTCGACGCGCTCGAGGGCCGGATCAGCCTGCGGATCAACGACCCGCTTTCGGCAAATCCCCTGGCAGTGGGCGGTCTGTCTACGGCGACGTAAGGACGGTTTGCGGTGCGCGGGCGGTAGGGGCTGAGAAATCCGGGCGATTCTGTCTGATTTCGTGTCCTGTGCTGGTGATCGTGCGGTCAGATGGTCAGGTTTGGTCAGATCTGGGCAGATAGGATCAGGCTCCGCTCGATTTGGACTGATTTCGGCCAGAAAAATACAGGCGAGGACAGGAATGGCTGCGTTCGGAGCGGGGTCTGTACTGGTCATGGAGCGCGCCTCGCGAATCTGTTCGTGCATTTGTTCTCATAGTATCCGGCCTTGTCCCGGGGAGGGTGAAGCGGGAGCGTCGGTGCGGCGGCGCAGTGCGTCTGGCGAGTCAGTGCCGGGATGATCGAGGGGCTGTGCCGCGCTAAGATGGCTAAGGCGATGCCCGGTAGCTCAATTGGTAGAGCGGGCGGCTGTTAACCGCTAGGTTGCGGGTTCAAGTCCTGCCCGGGCAGCCATGACTACCGTGATGACGGAGCAGCACACTGAATCGCCACCAGCGTTTGCTCCGACGGATTCTGAGCGGCCAGGCAGACGCCAACATCCGCTTTCGCGATCTCAGAGCTCTGATGTTGGCCCTCGGTTTCGATGAGCGGATCCGGGGAAGTCATCACATCTACGAGATACCGGATCTGCTCGAAGTCGTTACCCTGCAACCCAGAGGCCGCGACGCCAAGCCTTACCAGGTACGGCAATTGCGAGATCTGTTCATTCAGCACGAACTCTCCAAGCTCCTGGAGGACGAGTGATGCACAAGTACGAAATCATCATCTACTGGAGCGATGAGGACGATCTGTTTGTGGCAGACATCCCTGAGCTGCCGGGTTGTATGGCGCATGGAGATAGCCATGAGGAAGCATTGGCTGAAGCCCAGGCCGCCATTGGTCACTGGCTCGAAGCCGCAAAACGAATCGGTAAACCAATCCCGCAGCCTGCCGGGGAACTAGTCACGCCATCGGCCTGACGGCTGAGTCGCAGTATGGTCGCAACAGCGCGTCGCGACAAGCGGCCCAAGCCAACAGAGCGCCTTTCCAAAACTAGCCCCTGCTCCTCTGCTGTTCCTCATATCGTCTGCGCAGCAGTTCCTGTTTCTCCGCGTACGTGGCTGAGGACACCTCCCGTCCGCCCCGTTCCTGTATCCCGCGATCCCCTTCCTCCTCGCGTTTACGAATCTCTTTCTCGACCGCTCGCCACCGTTCCACCTGCCGATCCATGGTGGGCGACATGGCCAAGGCGATAGCGACTCCGAACAAGCCAAGCAACGAACCAAGCAGGAACCCTAGTCCGGCTCCGTGCCCTTTCTTGGAAAGCACGATGCAACCAAGCGCTCCGCACGCAAGTAGCGCTATGACAGCAACTGCAATTGCGGCATCTGGCACGCGAGCCCCCTTCCGACGACGGGATACACTGTCGCCAAACAAAGGTGAGTCCGCGCCATTAGCTCGGAAGGGGACACGCGGACAGCGCGTCCCATCGCAGACGAATGGTCGAGGACGACCACCTTTGTTTGGCGATGCTCAGCTTAGCTTACCAATACTCGGCCGTCAATCTGACGCGTTGATAGGCCCGCGGAACGCAAGACACACGCGGCTCCTCAGGGCGCGAGGTCCCCTTTTCCGGCCGGTTTCCTCTATTCGAACTGCCACCGATGGCACTTGGTGTCCCGCTGTTTCTCACCCTACCGACGTAGCGCCCGCTCAGCTGCCACCAGAAGTTTCTACAAGGCACGGACAACACTCTAAACTGGTTCGGGGCCTAACTGCCGGGGACCTCCCAGACATCAAGTGCGCCTCTTGCCACGATTACCTCATCCTCGATCTGCGGAGAGGACACATGCAATTGTGTGCCTGGTTCACAGCGCACGCTAATGCTCCTGCTTTGCGCGCCGCCGAGATCAGTAAGATCCAACAGTCGCCTCAGCTCATCAGGCTGCAATAGGCAAGTCTCCATATGCTTGGCTGCATCCAAGCTGTTGATTCCACAAATCAAGACCGCTGCGTATTGCTTACTTGCTAGAAGCTCAAGCTTGTCGCGCGGAAACTGAAAGGTCCAGGTCCTCACATCACCTTTCAGAATCCTCGAGGTCGTCCTCAGCTTGAGGAAGAGAGACAACTCACCATTCAGTTTGTAAGTGGCCCAATCAGTGGAAGGATTGGTTTCGATCATTCTAAGCGTTGGTGGATTGCCACCTTTCTTTCTAAGAAGCTTCACGATTGCAGCGCCGTGAAACAGTTCGAATTGCTGGACTGACATTTCGTAGCCTCCATGGAGCTTGATGGTTCAGCAATACCATAGCAGAATCTGACTTGTGCGCAACACGATGTAACATTCAAGAGTGATTGGCTGCCGAGCCAGGATTCGAACCTGAACTGAGGGTTCCAAAGACCCTAGTGCTACCGTTACACTACTCGGCAATGTTCGGTGTGCCTGGTACCGAGGGCCGGACTCGAACCGGCACGGGCTTTACGCCCAATGGTTTTTGAGACCATCGCGTCTACCATTCCGCCACCTCGGCGCGCTTGAACCAGACTATCAGGACTCACGGACGGCGTCGTTGCGGGGGTCGTGGCGGGGGTCGCCGTCGTCGCGATGGGCCTGAATCGGGTTCAACTTACGGAAACGGACCAGGCGGATGCGTCGGTTGTCCGACTCGGCGACCGTCCAGCGGTAGCCGTAGAGGTCGACCGACTCCTCGGCCTGGGGAATGCGGCGGAAGCGCTGGAGAAGCATCCCGGCGACGGTTTCCGCCTCCTCGTCGGAGAGGTCGATCTCCAGCTCCGCGCCCAAGTCGGTCAGGCCGCGGCGGCCCTCGACGAATTCTTCGCCGGCGATGCGCACGGGGACCGGCTCGGAGCCGGCGCGGGTCTCACTGCGGATGTTGCCCACGACCAGTTCGAGGATGTCCTCGAGCGTGACCAGTCCGGTGGTGGCGCCGAACTCGTCGATCAGGAGCATCAGGTGCTGTCCCGTCGCCTGCATCGCGGTGAGGACACGCTGGACCGAAGCGCGTTCGGACTCGACGGGCGCGTCGCGCATGACCTCGCGGACACGGCGCTCGCGATTACCTCGGCCGAGCTCGGCGACGACGTCGGAGCCGTGGAGGTAGCCGATGTAGTCGTCGGCTGAGCCGTAGCGGACGGGCAGGCGCAGGAATCCGGCCTCGCCGAAGGCGCGTCCGGCCTCTTCGAGGGTGGCGGCGGAGTCGATCGACGCGATCTGGGGGCGCGGGGTCATGATCCGGCGGACCTGGGTCTCGCCGAGGCGCAGCGCGCCGAGCAGCACCGAGGTGTCCTGGCCCTCCAGCTCGCCCTCCTCGCGAGCCTGCACGATGGCCGTGCGCAGCTCGCCCAGTGAGAGGGCGGAATGGGCTTCCTCGGCGCCGCCGACGATGCGCAGCCAGATTCTCGAGAGCCAGTCCAGCGCGGCCACGGCGGGGGCGATCAGCCGGGACCACCAGATCAGGGGCAAGGAATAGTACCGGGCCACGGTCATGTTGTGGTGCAGCGCGACCGACTTGGGGCCGATCTCGCCGAAGATGACGAGCAGGACGGTGACGGCCACGGTGGCGACGACGATGCTGAGTCCGCCGCGGCCGCCGATCAGTTCCTGGGCGATGACCGCGCCGACGGTGGCGGCGCCGGTGTTGACGAGGTTGTTGCCGACGAGGATCGAGGCGAGCAGGCGTCGCGGCTCGGCCAGGAGGGCAGCGGCGCGGTCTGCGCCGGGCAGGCGGCGGCGACGCTCATGTTCGAGGCGCACGCCCTCAATCGAGAGATAGGCAGTCTCGGAGCTGGAAAAAAACGCCGAGAGGGCCAGCAACGCCACCAAGAGCAGCAGATACTCAATCACGAAGGGACTCCCTGCACTCTCCGTCACACAACAGACAGTGCTGTCCCCCGAACCGGACGGGGGTTGTCGAACCCTACGCTACTCTTCTGGCATGGTTGCACCGACAGAACAACTCAGTATCAGCAATGCGGCGGACATCCTGAATGTTGACGCCGACGCGCTGCTCGACGAAATTCGTGACGCCGCCGCCGAAGCCGAGCGCCCCTCGGCGCGGGATTGAACGATTCCCGGACCGGCGCTCAGTGTGAGCGTCTTCGTCAACGGGAAGCTGGCGGTCTGCGAGCGGGACAAGCCCGGCTCGGACGACTGGCGCATCCGGCTCAAATGATCGATGGCATGACGCCTCGGTACGAGTCGGTCATTTTCGACCTGGACGGCACGCTCGCGGACACCGAGCCGCTGGTGCTCGGCTGCATGCTGGAGACGATCAACGCGCACGGCCACGGGGTCGACGAGGCGCAGTTGCTCAAATTTATCGGCCCCCCGCTGCCGGTCATGCTGTACAACATGCTTGGGCTGGACGGCGAGCAGTCGCATGTGATCTATATGGATTATCTGAGGCGGTACGAGGACGTGTACATGCCGCAGACGCGTCCGCTGGCAGGGGCGGAGTCTCTGCTGGACGCGCTGGAAGCGGCGGACGTTCCCCTGGCGGTGGTGACCAACAAGCGCGAGGATGCGGGTCGCAAGACGGTCGAGTTGTTGGGCTGGTCGGAACGCTTCGAGACGATCATCGGCGCGGACACGGCCAGCGATCCGAAGCCGCATCCGGCTCCGCTACTTCATGCGCTCGAAATTCTCAAGGGCGAGCCGTCGACGGCGGTGATGGTGGGCGATACGGAGTCGGACATGGGCGCGGGTCGCAACGCCGGGTTTGCGGGCGTGATCGGCATCATCGGGGTGCGGGATGAGGGCTATCTGCGACGCTTCGGGGCCACGCACACGGCGGAGGATCTTGTCGGTGTGCAGCGGCTGTTGTTTGACGTCTGACAGAGTCGCCCGGGCTCGCCTCCGAGCGAGGACGCACTCCTCTACCCGTCCACGACAGGCATAGCCACTAGCCAACGCCGACCGAGCGGGTCCCGGCTCGGAGGCCGGGACTGGAAGTCGCAGCTAGCGAGTGAGTTCGCCTACTGGTTGAAGACGGGCTCGCGCTTTTCGAGGAATGCGGTAACGGCCTCGGTGTGTGAGGGGAGGCGGCGCGATTCGCGGTCT
Organism: Dehalococcoidia bacterium; assembly: GCA_022822855.1. Classification (GTDB taxonomy): domain Bacteria; phylum Chloroflexota; class Dehalococcoidia; order Bin125; family Bin125; genus Bin125. Next base: position 15,809 of record JAJDYG010000019.1, on the reverse strand, counting down.
CGGGCGCCTTCTCGCTCCATGACTCGCGTCAGATCTGGTTCGGTGACGTTGTCGTTGAGCAGCGTTTTGATCTTGCGCACGACGGCGGTCGGGTTGTTGGCCAGCTCCTCGGCCTTGGCCATGGCGGTGGCGAACAGCTCATCTTTGGGTACGACGGCGGAGACCAGGCCGATACGGGCGGCCTCGTCCGCCGGGACCATGCGCCCCGAGAGGCAGATGTCGGTGGCGTGACCGAGTCCGACGAGTTGGGCGAGGAGTCTGGTGGAGCCGAGCTCGGGGACCAGGCCGACCTTGACGAAGCGGATTGAGAGCTTCGCTTCCTCGGCCGCGTAGCGGACGTCGGCGGGCAGGGCGAGGGTCAGCCCGACGCCGACGGCGTAACCGTGGATCGCGACGATCACCGGCTTGGACTCCCGGATGAGCTGGGTCCAGTTCGTGCCCAGGCGCATTCCCCGATCGCGGTTGGTGGCGTCGGGGTCATCGGCGAGGCGCTGGTTGAAGCCCTGGAGGTCTGCGCCGGCACAGAAGGCGCGGCCCTCGCCTGCGATCACGATCGCGCCGACGCCGTCATCCGCATTCCAGGACTGGATCTGGTCGGTCATCTCGCTGGCCATCTGGTCGGTCCAGGCGTTCAGTTTCTCAGGACGGTTGAGGCGGATCACTCCGACTCGGCCTTGGGTCTCGGTCTTGATCTGCTCGTAGGTCATTGCTCACGCGTCTCCTTTTGTGTGCTGTAGTGGGCCAAGTCTATATGTCGCGGGAAACACGACCCGTCCGGGCGGCCAGACCACGGGCCACAACGAGGTGGCGACATCCCTAGGCTCTGACGCATGAGCCGAACCGTAGAACTGCGCGACGCCCAAGGGCTCGAAGTCACGACACGCTCCGGTCAACTCCTTGTCATCGCCGAGCCTGGCAGGGTCAACGTCGAGGTCGAAGGGCTGCTCGATCAGAGCCGCCGAAGTCAGATCTGGCGAGAAGGCGGCCGGCTTCACATCCGGCCGGGTCGAGGCAGCAGTTCGCTCACTATCCGCTGTCCCGTCGGGGCTGACCTCAGCGCCGCAAGCCGTTCAGGGCACGTCAAGTTGCGCGGCGACCTGGGAGATGTCCGTCTGCACACGCATAGCGGCCTGATCGAGGTCGAGCGCGCACGCTCGGTCGAGGCGCGAACGACCAATGGCCGGATCTCGATCGTCGTCGCTCACGGGAAGGTCTCTGCGGCGACTACTTCGGGGAAGGTCGACATCCAGCAAGCTCACAGCGCGCGCGCCGCCTCGGTGAGCGGAAGCATCGATCTACAGGATGTGCGCAGCAAAGTCGATGCCATGAGCGTCAGCGGCGCGGTCAAAGTCAAAACGCATGGCGCCGGCGACATTCGCGTGGGCACGGTCTCGGGTTCCGTCGACATCCGCGTTCCTGAAGATCGACGCCCCAGGGTTCGCACCAGGCAGAAGTCGGGCAGCCAGACGGTCAACTGCGAGGAAGGCGACGATCTCACGATCACTGTCGCTACCGTCTCCGGTTCCGTCCATGTCGGCAATCATCGCTTGCGAGTGAAGACGTAAGCGAAGGAGCACGAGCATCGACCAGTGATCGCACCCGCTACCGCCAGCGCGCCTCCGACGACGATCGAAGGGGCCGTCGTGTTCACCGACATCGTCAGCTTTACCGAGTTCACAGCAATCGAGGGCGACGAGGCGGCCAACGAATTGCTCACGGCGCAGGAGGCGATTGTCGATGAATTGCTCCCTAACGATGCGCGGCTGGTGAAGGAACTGGGTGACGGACTCATGCTCTGGTTCCCGAGCGCGCAGTCCGCCGTGGAGACCAGCTTGCAGTTGCTCGCCAGATTCGAGCAACACTCGATGGAGACCCTGCAACCGCTCTGGGTGCGGATGGGCATCCATTGGGGGCGACAGACTCGACGCCGCGACGACCTGATTGGGCACGATGTCAATCTCGCTGCCCGGATCGCCGACCAGGCCGGGCCGTCCGAACTGCTGCTCTCTGACGAGACCGTGCACCAGCTCGACCAACCAGGCTCCGACTTCGAGGAAATCGGCCTCGTCGTGATGAAGGGCATCCCCGACCCGGTCCGCCTCTTCCGCGCCGCATCATCCGACTAACTGGTTACGCCACGCCCTACCCTGCCGAAGTGAGTGTTCAACCCAGCCTTAACGGTGTCGATCTTCGGCCGCGCTGGCGGCGCAATCTGCGTCTCTATCCGATCTTCTACTTCTTCCACGATCTGCACTTCTGGATGCCGGTCTGGATCATCTTCGCCACGGACGAGGTGGGACTCACGTTCGCCCAACTCGGAGCGATTGGTCCGGCGTTTTATGTGATCACCTCGTTCGGGCAGCCGTTGGCTGGGGCGCTGGCGGATCGATTCGGCCGCGTGCGGACTATCCGCGCATCGCTGGTCATCTTCATGGCCTTCACGATCTGGTTTGCGTTCTCGGACTCGTTCTGGATGGCCGGGGTTGCGTGGGCGCTGTGGGGGCTCGCGATGGTGGCGATCACCGGCACCGACAGCGCATTCCTGCACGACACGCTGCAGGCTCTGGGGCGAGAGCGAGATTTCGAACGTCAGGCAGGGCGGGCGTTCGCCGTGCGATCGGTCGCCCTGGTGCTGGCGACGCTGACGGGTGGAGTGATCGCCGGCGAGATTGGCGGTCGAGGAGCGCTCCTGGCGGGGACAACGGCCACGGGACTCGCACTGATGATCTCACTGTTGTTCCGGGAACCGCCGAGGCACGAGAGCGATCAGGATACGCATGGTCCGTCGTACGTGGAGTTGCTCAAGGAGACGCTTCGGCTTGCGGGAAGCACGCCGACGATCCGCTATTCGCTGATCTTCAGCGCTCTGCTGGTTGCGTCGATGGTTCCCGAGTTCTACCTGCTGCAGCCGTTCCTCCAGGGACAGGGCGTCGAGGTCGGCTGGCTGTTTTCCGCGTTGCAAGCGCCGGCGCGGATTGCGACGGTGGTTGCGGCCGCTCTGGCATTCTGGCTGGCGATCCGGTTCGGCATCGTGCGGACGCTGGCGTCGATGCCATTCTGGGTTGTGCTGGTGTACGTGGGAATCGGCTTGCTCGATCATCTTGGCGCCATCGCGCTGTTCGTCATTCTGGGACTAGCGCGGGGCGCGCAGTTGCCGCTGATGGAGGGCTACCTGAATCGGCGCGTGCCGTCGCGCCTGCGAGCGACTGCCCTCTCGCTGAACCACATGGGCTGGGCTCTGATCATGTTGCCCTTCCTGCCTGTGTTCGGGCAGGTCGTCAACGATCATCCGCTGCCGACGGTCTTCCTTGGTCTGTCCGCCTTCTTCGGTCCGTTGCTGCTGATCGTGATGCTCCTCTGGGTGCGGGCCGACCGCAACGAGCGGGGGCGGCTCAAGCTGCCGCCGGCGATTCCGGCTCTGCTCCGCGAAGTGCTGTGGAAGCCGCAGCGCCGGTCGGCTCCGCTGCCGCGACCGATTCAGTTTGACTAGCAGCCGAAAGGACTGTTGATATGCCCGACCGACTTGCTGGAAAGTCCGCGATTGTGACGGGTGCGGGATCCCGCGCTGAGGGGATTGGCAATGGGCGAGCGACTGCGATCCTGTTTGCCCGCGAGGGAGCGAACCTGCTGCTCGTTGACCGCGATGAGGCGGCGGTTCAGGCGACGTTGGACATGATCCGGGCCGAGGGCAACGATGCGGCGGTCGCGGTGGCCGATGTCACCTCGACGGAAGATTGCGCCCAAATCGTAGCCGACGCGGTGAGCCGTTACGGGAAGCTGGATGTCTTGCACAATAACGTTGGGATCGGCGGACGCGGGACGGTCGAGGAGGTCTCGGAGGTCGAGTGGGAGCATGTGCAGCGGGTCAATGTGACATCGATGATGCTGACCTGCAAGCACGCCGTGCCGGCGTTGCGTGAGAGCGGCGGCGGGGCGATCACCAATGTCTCGTCGATTGCTGCGCTGAGGCCTCGGGGGCTGACGGCGTACAGCGTGAGCAAGGCGGCGGTTGCCACGTTGACGCAGGCGCTTGCGGTCGACCATGGACGCGACCGGATTCGCGCGAACTGCATCATGCCCGGTCCGGTATACACGCCGATGGTGTACTCGGGCGGGATGTCGGATGAGCTGCGGGAGCGTCGCAAGAACGCCAGCCTGCTCAAGCAGGAGGGCGAGCCGTGGGACATTGCCTGGGCGTCGGTCTATCTGGCGAGCGATGAGGCCAAGTACGTGACCGGCGTGATTCTGCCGGTCGACGGCGGCGTGACCGTCCGCGGGCCGGACCGCTAGCTACTGTTCCTGGTCTTCCTGGGCTTCTTCGCCGTTGGTCGGTAGCTCGTAGACGGCGGCTGCTCCGGCGTCGATTCCGGCTTCGGTGTCGGCGAGCCATGCGCCGACGACGGCAGTCGTGCCGTCGATCTCGGTGACCCAGCCGAACTCGGCCCGCTCGCCCGCCTCGATCGCGTCGACGGGACCGAGCACGCCGACCTCAACCCATTCGTCGTCGATGAGCTCAAAGGCGTACGCCGCGCCGCTGCGATAGGTGCCTGTTTCGGGGTGGGCGCGATGGGGCGCTCCGACGACCATGCGGTCTCCCTTGATGTCGACCGAATAGCCGAACCAGTCGCCAGGTTGCATGTCGGAGGCCTCGAGCTTGGTATGAAAGTTCCAGAGGTTATCGAGCTTCCAGACGTAGGTCGCGCCGGCGCTCCAGAAGGGATCGTCGTGGTCGTAGGCACCGGAGGCCAGCCAGGGCATCTCCAACGCGACCTGGGAGCCGAGCTTGTCGCCCGCGATTCCGTCCGAGGCCACAAGTTTGCCGGCGAAGTTCCACTCGTCGTTGTAGAAGTGCCAGACGTAGACGGCGCCAGCGTCCTCGGCGATGGTGTCGTCACCGGGCGCGCCGACCACGAGCACGTTGTCGTGCAGCTCGATGTCGCGGCCGAACATCATGCGTTCGCTGGCCTCTGCGGGCTGGAGCACGGCCTCGGCCTGCCAGAGGCCCTTGTGCTGTTTGAAGGTGGTGACCGAACCGGTTTGCATGCCGAAGAGGGGGTCTTCCCAGGCCGATACGGCGATTCGGTCTCCGGAGATGGCAACGCTCCAGCCGAATGAGGCTCCGGCATTCGGTACCTGCGGGAGCAGGGTGCCGGTTCGGGTCCACTCGCCGTTGACCTTTTCGTAGACGTAGGCGACGCCCGAGTCATCGATGCGTCCTTCGTCCGGCGAGCGGCCATCCTCGTACGGTGCGCCGATGACGATGCGGCCGTCGCCGATTGCGAGCCAACGGCCGAACCAACCGAGGGGATCGGGGAACGGCGGCAAGAGGTATGCAGTCTCGACCCAGTCGCCGTCGATCCGCTCGAAGATGAAGACTGCGCCGGTGTCTTCGCCCTCTTCATCGTGGTAGGGAGCGCCAACGGCGATCACGTCGCCTTCGATCACCGCCGACCAGCCGTACTCGTCCCGTGCGGCTGGGACGCTGGGCGCGAGTGGGAATCCCTCGGCTAACCAGTTGCGCACGGGCGCCACGGGAGCGGCGGATTGTTGGTCCTCGGAGCCCTGCTGGGCATCGCCGTATGGATCGTCGTTGTTGTAGCTCTGGGTCTGGGTTTGCTGTTGCGACTGTTGCTGATCTCGCTGCATGGCGTCGGCGGCCGATGGCTCGGTCTCTTGCTCCTGCTGTCCGTCGGCGTCCGCTTGCTCTTGTTCGGACTGTTGCTGGACCTGCGCCGAAGCAGATTGATCCTGAGGCGGCTGCGCGGAGGCCTCCTGCTGCTGCGCCTGGATCTGCTGCTGGTCGGACTGAGAGTCTTGCTCCTCCGAAGTGCTGTCGGTGCATGCGCTGAACGCGAGCAGGGGGAGAGCCAGAAGCAACCACGCGGCGATGAACGCCCCGCGGGGGGACAGCGAGAGACCCAGCGCCATACAGAACAGCCTGCCAATCATCAATGTCGATGCCCGGCCGCGTCACTGCCCGCCGGACGCGGCGCACCCCGCACTACGCATCAGCCTATCGAGGAATCGGAATTGAGGGTTAACTTCGATAGACAGGCTGTCGCTTCTCGCGGAAGGCGGCCTGTGCCTCGGCGGCGTCGGGCGCGGACATGGTGGCCTCCTCCATTGAGAGCGACAGGGGCAGGACCAAATTCGAGACGTGCTTGATCCACTTGTTGATCGGCACCTTGGAGGCCGAGATCGCGCCGAGCGGGCCGTTCGACAGGCGCTCCGCCAAGGCGAGCGCCGTGGTCATCAGCTCGTCGTCCTCGACGACGTCCTGGACGAGCCCGAGTTCCTTGGCCTGGTCGGCGCGGATGTGCTCGCCGGTCATGAGGTAGTACTTGGCGCGCGAGGGACCGACCAGCATGGGCCAGATGACCCCGCCGCCGTCTCCTGCGCCGATGCCCATGTTGACGTGGGTATCGCCGAGGACACCGGAGCGGCCGATGTAGACCACGTCGGCCATCAGCGCGACGGTTGCGCCCAGACCGAGGGCGTAGCCGTTGACGGCGCAGATGACGGGCTTTTCGCAGTCGAGCCAGTTGTCGACGATCAGCCGGGCTTCGTTCATGCGGTTGAGATAGCGGCCGCCCATCGGTTCGTCGCGGTCGGCGGAGAAATCGCCTCCGGCGCAGAAGGCTCGTCCTGCGCCGGTGAGGACAAGGACGCGGACTTCATGGTCGCGGTTAGCGTCGACGGGCAACGTGGCGAGCTCGCGGTGCATGGCGGAGTTGACAGCGTTGAGTTTCTCGGGCCGGTTGAGCGTGGCGATGGTCACGCCGTCGGAGCGCTTGTCGATGTCGATGGTGGTGTAGGCGTCGGGGTTGAGGGTCATAGAGAGCTCCAGGAACTTCGATGGTGGGGTCAGGCTAAAGCCTCGGTGTTCAGGTGTTCAGCGAGAATTTCCTTTTGCGGCGTTCGAGGCGTGATCTCCAGTGTTTTGCGGGGGATCGGGTGTTCAGGGTGTTCAGGATCGTTCAGCCTGGTCCAGCCGTGTTCAGGTTGGCCTGACCGCTGTGGCTGAGGGAAGATCTGCGGGCGCGGGGTGGAGGTGAGATGGACCTCGCCTCGCGCTCGACGTTGGTTGCTCTGGGCCCCGCGTCGGAGAGCGGGGCATCGGAGCCAGGACGGGTGTGGAAGGTCGGACGGCGGGTTCGGGTCTGTTCGGCCTTGTTCGACCGAGGGCGGAGACAGAGGTGTGGGTCGCAGCGGGGAGGCGAGATGGACCTCGCCTCGCGCTCGACGTTGGTTGCTCTGGGCCCCGCGTCGGAGCACGGGGCATCGGCGGGAGGACAGGGTGTGGAAGGTGGGAGGGCGCGGTTGGCGCAAGGAAAGGAGGCGTTGGTCATGGCGTGGCTCCTTTCCCTCTTCGCTGCGTGACTCGGCCAGGTTTGTGTTGGGGGATTGTGTACCGTACTTCTGTTCTGGTTGGTGGGTGTCGTGTGTCGGGGCTTTCTCTGTGCCGAAGGGGAGACGGACTTCGCCTCGCGGGCGATGGAGCGCGCTCTGGGCCCCGCGTCGGGGCGCGGGGCATCGGAGGGAGAACGGGAGGAGGGTTAGCAGTTGAGTTGGGTGGCGAGGTCGTGGAAGTCGGTGGCGACGATGTCGAAGGAGGGGTCTGGGGTGAGATCGACGGGGAAGTTTGGGCCGGCCTCGTCGGGTCGGGGAACGAAGGCAGTTCGCATTCCGGTCTTGGCCGCGGCGAGGAGGTCTCCCTGGTGGGCGGCGACCATCATGACTTCCCCGGAATCGCAGCCGAGGAGCTCGGCAGCCCGCTGGTAGCACTGGGGCTCGGGCTTGAAGGCTCCGGTGATCTGGGCGGAGAGGACGCAGTCCCAGGGGAGGCCACCGAACTTGGCCATGTTGACGAGGAGGTCGACGTTGCCGTTGGAGAGCGTTGAGACGACGAATCTTGAGCGCAGGCGTTGGAGTCCGCCGGGGGAATCGATCCAGGGATGGAGTCGATGCCAGGCGCGGTTGAGTTCGGCGACTTCGGCCTCTGGAGCGTCGATGCCCAGTTCCTCAAGGAGGATGTTGAGCATGCGCAGGTGGAGTTGATCGGCGGTCTGGAAGGGAAGCTCCCCGTCGCGGACGAGCCTCATGCCCCCGGCGTAGCCTTCGCGGCGCCAGCGGTCGGTGAACATGCCGGGATCGGCTTGGACGCCGTAGCGCTTGAGGAAGGTCTCGACTTCGGCCGAGACGGAGGAGCGCCAGTCGACGACGGTGCCGAAGACATCGAAGGTCAGGGCGCGGACGTTGCTGAGGTCAGTCACTTTGTTCCGCTTTCTCCTTCACGTTCGACCCGGTCACGGCTCTTCGACCTTCGGGCGGGCGGGACCCCCTCAGCCTTCCGCAGCTCACCCTGCAAGGGGGAGCGGTGAATTATGTCTAGAGAATCTGGCTGAGGAACAGCTTGGTGCGGTCCTCGCGCGGGTTGGTGAAGAAGTGCTCGGGCGTGCCCTGCTCGACGAGCGCGCCTTCGTCGAAGAAGACGAGGCGGTCGGCGACCTCCCGGGCGAAGCCCATTTCGTGGGTGACGACGATCATGGTCATGCCGGACTCGGCGAGCTCCTGCATGACGTCGAGGACTTCCTTGATCATCTCGGGGTCAAGGGCCGAGGTGGGCTCGTCGAAGAGCATGATCTTGGGCTGCATCGCGAGCGCTCGGGCGATGGCGACGCGCTGCTGCTGTCCGCCGGAGAGCTGAGCGGGGAACTTGTCGGCCTGCTCGGGGATGCCGACCCGCTCGAGCAGTTGCATGGCGAGGCCCTCGGCCTCGAGCTTGGGCATGTGGCGCACCTTTTGCGGTCCGAGGGTGATGTTGCTGAGCACGGAGAGATGGGGGAAGAGGTTGAACTGCTGGAAGACCATGCCGACCTCGGAGCGGATGGCGGCCAGGGCGCGGACATCTTCGTTCATTTCGATGCCGTCGATGACGATGCGTCCGGCGTCGTGCTCTTCGAGTCGGTTGAGGCAGCGGATGTAGGTCGATTTGCCGGAGCCCGAAGGTCCGAGGATGACGACGATTTCCTCTTCCTTGATCCGCAGGGAGACGTCGTCGAGGGCCTGGAAATCGCCGAACCACTTGTCGACGTGCTCGGTAACGATCATGTCTTTCGAGCCGGCGAGCCTGGGTGAGAAGACTTCGGGATCGTCGGTCTGGGGAGCCGCGTCTGCGCCTTTCGGCCCGGCCGATTCGGCGATGATGTCCACCGGCGATAGTTCGTCTGGCATCTCAAGCTCCTCGCGGCGTTCCTCGACCTGCTGCGATGCTAATGGTACTCAGGCCGGAACGCGATTTGGTCTCGCTGTGAAACGCTGAGGTTTCTGATACCGTCCCGCACTGATGCCGAAAGTCAGGAAGGCCATCGAAGTCGTAGAGGCGGACGGCTGGTACTTCGTCGGTCAGCGAGGGAGTCACCGACAATTCAAGCACCCAACGAAGCCGGGGATAGTGACGATTGCCGGTCATCCCTCAAGCGATCTGAAAACCACGACCTGGAAGGGTATCCTGAGACAAGCCGGTCTGAGTGAAGCGGATTTGCGATGAAGTACGTTGCGATCTTTGAGCAAGCGTCGAACAACTGGTGTGCATTCGTACCGGATCTGCCGGGGTGTGTGGCGGCTGGCGACACTCTGGAAGAGACGAAAGAGCTGATCCGCGAAGCGATTGAGTTCCACATCGAAAGCTACGTCGAAGACGACGAGCCGCTTCCAGCGCATACCTGCGTGGACGCGGCGGTCGTTGAGGTCAACGTACCCGACGGGGCGCGTTTCGCGGAGCCTGAGTATCCGCTTTGGGATCCGGATGACGACAGCGAGGATTACGAGAGTCCTGCCCTGAGCGAGACGGTGGAGGTTGCGGACTGAGCCGCTAGCGTTCGCCGATTCCCTGGGCTCGCTCGACTCTCTGGGAGATTCGGGACATGGCGAAGGCGACGATCCAGAAGATGACGGCCACGAAGACGTAGGCTTCGATTCGGTCGGGGGTGAACTCGAACTGGGCGATGGCCGAGTCGGCGTTTCCCTTGAGTTCGCGCAGGGGCAGGATGACGGTGACGAGGGTGGTGTCTTTCCAGATAGAGATCGCCTGACCGACCATCGGTGGGATTGAGATACGCAGCGCCTGGGGCATGATGATCAGGCGGGTGCTCTGGGTCTGGTTCAGCCCGACGGCCTGCGCGGCTTCGTACTGTCCGCGAGGCAGGGCCTGGAGCGCTCCACGGATGTACTCGGCCATGTAGGCGCCGGTGAACACGGCCATGACGACCATAGCGCGGATGATGAGGTCTCCGCCGATGATGTCGTCGAGGATGAAGAGCGCAACGAAGAGCCAGCCGAGGAGCGGGGCGCCGCGGACGATCTCGATGTAGGCGGTGCAGGTGAGCGAGATCGTGCGGAGCCGCGAGGCGCGTCCGAGCGCGAGCGGGATGCCGATCACGATGCCGCCGACGATGCCGACCGGAGCGAGGATCAGGTTGAGGACAAAGCCATCGAGATGGCGCGGTCCAACTTCTCCGCCGACCAACAGGATGACCAGCACGATGGGTAGCGAGATCGCCAGGAGTCCGCCGACGATGCGCTGCTGCACCGTGCGCAAGGTTGAGGTTTCGCGAGGCATCCAGATCGTGAGCGCGTAACCGAGGTACATGCAGCCGATGGCGATCAGGAAGTAGATCGTGGACCAGATCGCGGCACCGCCGTGGGCCATGAGGAAGATGACGAAGCCGCCGACGAGGAGGACGAAGAGGTGGTCTCGGCGGCCGAATGAGGACCAGGTGCCGTAGGCGGCCCCGATCAGCGCGAATACGACCGCGATACTGACCCACAACCGCCAGGCCTCCTCGTGCGGGAAGCCGCCGGCGAAGAGGAGCCAGCGGTTGTGAGTGATGACTTCCCAGTTGGCGCTGAAGAAGACGAAGACGATGAGACCAAAGACGATCGCCGCCATAATCGCGCCCGCGACAATGGTCAGCAAGGTGCCGCCTGGGGAGTTGAAGAGGTTCTTGCGCACCCACTCGCGCGCGCGGACCGAGCGGGGCCGCCTCGCTCGTTGGCGGTGCGGGGGCAGTACGATGCGGCGCTGGCCTGCTGCTCCTGGAACGGGGGGTAAGGGGCGCTGCTCTGGAGGCGGGATTGGCGGCAGCTCAGACATCTCGACCTCCCCTCAGACCCCGACCCGCGTAACGCGGGAGTTGATGAAGTTCATCACGATGGAAATCACCAGTGAGATCAACATGTAGGTGACGATGATGACGAAGAACATCTCGAGCGCGTGGCCGGCCTTGTTCTGGATGATGCCGGCGACGCGGAAGAGGTCGTCGTAGAGGACGGCGTAGGCAAGCGACGAGTTCTTGTTGACGTTGAGGTACTGATTCGTGATCGATGGGATCATCTGACGCAGGGCCTGGGGCAAGATGACCAGGGTCAGACGCTGGTAGCCGGACAGGCCGATCGCGTTGGCCGCCTCGGACTGTCCTCTGGGGAGGGCCTGGATGCTGCCTCGCACGATCTCGGCGTTGAACGCGCCGGTGTAGAGGGTCAGGCCGATCGTCAGGGCGGCGAACTCGGGCCTGATTACCATGCCTTCGAGATAGCGCGTGCCTTCGACGAACGGTCGATCGATGCTGACCGGCAGTCCCAGGGCGACGAACGTCACCAGGGCTGCGACTGCGAAGATGCCGAAGGCCCAGCGATTGGCGAACTGCGGCTGGCCGGTCTCGCGCTCCCGATCCTGGCGCTTGGCGCGCACCGACATCGCGAACGCGCCGAATGCGATCAGCAGGGCGACCCAGACGCCAACGAACCAGTCGGGAGCGCCCCACCAGCCGCCGTCGGGTACGGGCCAGGGAATCGCCACGCCTCGGTTCGAGACGAAGGCGAAATCGCCGATATTGAGGACTTCCTGGATGATCGGGGCGCCGACGAGGAAGATGGCGTAGACGAGGACAACCTGGACGAGCAGCGGGGTGTTGCGGAAGATTTCGACGTAGAGCATCGCCAGACGCGCCACGAGCCAGTTGGAGGACAACCGGGAGACGCCGACGATGACGCCGACGAGCGTGGAGAGGAGGATGGCGACGAAGACGACGCGCAAGGTCGACCAGACGCCGACGAGGTACATCTCGATCCGCGAGCTGGTGACGCCGTCGACATCGGTGAGCCACTGATTGCCGACTTTGAACGCGGCGGGGTCATCGAGGAAGCCGAAGCCGAACTCGCGCAGATTGAGCGAGTCGTAGACGTACCAGGCGACCAGCGCGGTGACGGCAACATAGATGCCCTGTTGCACGAGGCGCCGGAAACCGCGGCGATAGATCAGCGGTACCCCGCCGTCGGGGGGTAGACCGCCGCCGGCGGATGGAGGGGAAGCGGGTGCTTGTGTCGACATCCGTTTGGGTTCGCGTTACTCGCTGGCTCGCCGACTCGCTTGAGTTTCGACACAGGTTAGCCGAGCAGCGAGCAGATTGGCCGGTTCGCGATAGCGAATCCGGAGCGGGGAATAGCAAAGGGGCCGCCCGGCGGGCGGCCCCTTGCCTTGGAAACCGTAGGTGAACGGTTTAGCGGTAGGGCAGCGCGTACATGATGCCGCCTTCGCCGGGACCACAGTCCACGGCCTCGGCGGGCAGCGGACGGGCCAGCGCGTTGAGCGTGCAGTCACGCGGGATCGCGTTGCCGATTTCGCGGTCGTAGATCTCGCCGTAGTTGCCAACGGCAGCGATCGCGCGCTGGATGAACTGCGCGTCGACCACGTCGAATCCGAGCGCCGCTACCTCACCGTCGCCGAAGGGAACGCCGAGCAGTCGGGCGACTTCGGTGTTGGGCGGGTTGGCGGCCATGGCGGCCACGTTGGCCTGCGTGATGCCGATTTCCTCTGCGCGGAGCAGACCGTGGACGACCCAGTTGACGACGTCTTTCCAGTCGCTGTCGTAGTCGCGCACGCCAGGAGCCAGCGGCTCCTTGGAGATGATCTGCGGGAGGATCTTGTAGTCATCGGCGTCATCGCGGACGACGATGCGCGAGGCGAGGTCGGAGGCGTCGGCGGTGAGCACGTCACAGCGGCCCTCGAAGAACGCCGCGGCGACATCCTGGCTCAGGCCACCAGTGGGCTCGTAGTCCAGTCCGATGTCGGTGAAGTGGTCGGCCACGTTCTGCTCGGTGGTCGTACCGGTCTGCACACAGATGGCTGCGTTCGCCATGTCGCTGGTGGAGTTGATGCCGGAGTCCTTGCGGACGGCGAAGCCCTGACCGGTGTAGAAGGTGGTCTGAGCGAAGTCAACGTCCAGTTCCATGTCGCGGGAGCTGGTGATCGTTGTGGTACGGATCAAGATGTCGATCTGACCGTCGGCCAGCAACTCGAACCGGGTCGAGGCGTCGGAAGCGTCGACGTATTCGACGGCGTCCGCGTCCTTGAGCACCGCGGCTGCGATGGCCTTACAGAACTCGATATCGAAACCCGTCACGTTGCCCTGGTCGTCGCGGAAGCCGAAGAGCGGCTGCGTCTGCTTGACACCGCACTTCAGGGTTCCACGATCCATGACGAGCTGAATGGTGTCGCCTCGGGGCTCGCCCGATGCTTGCGCTCGCGGTTGCGGCTGATCCTGCTGCTGCATGACCTGCTGCTGCTGGTCGGTCGCCTGCGCCTGTTGGTCTTCTTCGTCCGACGTACATGCGCCGATGACAGCGCCAGCGACCAGCGCGGCACCTGCAAAGAGCAGGGCGCTAACCAGCCGCCGTCCTTTCAAACTTGGCAATCTCATGACACCACCAGTCCTTTCATGACCTTCCGAACGCTCGCCCAAATCGGCTTCGCTATTGGCGGATTATACACATCTGCTGAGGAGCTCTCGCTCTGCCGCAGAGATGCGCATCTCGGCCGCTAGCGTTTGTCCTCCGGAACCTCGAAGTTGAACAGTCGGGCCGCGTTCAACCCCAGGATCTTGGCCCGCTCCTCGTCCGACAGGTCACCCATCGTTCGCTCGATTGCGGCTGCGGAGTGCGGCCAGGAGCCCTCGTGGTGTGGATAGTCGTTGGCCCAGAGCAGGTTGTCTACCAGGTCATACTTACGGGCCAGGTCAACGCCCGGGCCGTCGTCCTGGAAGGAACCGAAGCAATGTGAGCGGTAGTAGTCCGAGGGCAGACCCTCGAGCTTGGGGAAGGCCCACATGTGATGCTTGTGATAGGCCTCGTCCATCGCCGTCAGAGCCCACGGGATCCAGCCGATGCCGGCCTCAATCGTTCCCGCTCGCAAACCCGGGAAGCGCTGGAAGACGCCCGAGGCGCACATGTTGATGACGGGCTCCATGGTCATCGCCAGCGAGTGGAAGACGTAGTTCGTGACTGCGCCGCCGTTGCCGCGCGCGCCGCGCGGGTCGCGTCCGGTCGAGACGTGGAACGTGATCGGCAGGCCAGTCTCCTCGACCGCCGCCCAGAGCGGGTCGAATTCGGGCAGGTTGTAGTTGCGGGAGTCCTCGCCGGTCGGTCCCCAGACGGGCTTGGCCGGGAAGGAGAAGCCGCGGAAGCCTCGCTCGGCGGAGCGCTGGATCTCGGCGATGGCGCCGGGGATGTCGCCGGTGGCGACGCAGGCCAGCGGCGACGAACGGTCGTAGGTGTCGCCGAAGGTCTCCCAGGCCCAGTCGTTCCAGGCGCTGCACATGGCGTTGGCGAAGACCGGGTCGTCGGTCGCCCACATCGAGAGTCCCTTGTTGGGGAAGATGATCTCGGCGTCGACGCCGTCGCGGTCCATGTCGCGGACGCGCTCTTCGGGGAAGGCGTTGCCGTGCTTGTCACGGACCAGGTCTTCGCCGGCGAGCTTGAGGTCGCGAATCTTGGTCGGGCGGTGACCCTCGGTCACCTGCCAGCGGACGCCGTCCTCATCGACCTCAATCCGGGGTAGCCGGTGGCGGTATCTCTCTTCGACGCGGCGTTCCCAGAGGTCGACGGGTTCATGGACGTGGCAGTCGGCCGAGACCATGAAGTACTTGGTCGGGTCGCCGGGGCGCGCGGTGCGCGTCCAGCCCTCGACGCCGGGCGTGAGGGTTCGGTGCTCGGGGATCTCATAGCCGACCGGGTCGGCCGAGGGTCGTTCAGCGGTAACCATGCGCAAGTCCTTCCGGGCAGGCGTTAGCCGTGCCGTCACTCGATAGTTAGGCAGAGTCTACCCGAGTCGATGGATGTCTGCGATGCCGGGAGGGCCCTCACCTCCGCCTAGGCGGGGGCGTGCGGAAGCCTGGGGTCGGTTGGCCCCCAGGAAAAAAAAGAAAACGCGAGAAAAAAGAGAGCGAGGAGGGTTACAAGGGGTCGTCGTCTTCCTCGGCGGATTCCTCCTCGCCGGGGGGACCCTCACCCCAACCCTCTCCCAGAGGGAGAGGGGGCCGGAGGGAACTCTCGGAGGTGGATCGGGCTGGTTCAGGGCGGTCGTAGAGGTCTCGGAGCTGGTGTCGGGCGACGTCGTAGGGGTCGGTCGCGAGGTACATCTCGTGGTTCAGGCGGGCTCGCTCGTTGGGGGCGAACAGTTCTCGGACAATGGCGTTGAGGGCCTTGAGTCGGATGTAGCCGGGGTTGTGGTCGCCTGAGCGTCTCCAAAGGCGGTCGATCTTGGCTCGGTAGTGGTAGGGGTTGGGCATTTGGGGTCTCCTTTAGAGACCATGATATCGGAATATGTGTTCCTTTTGGGAGTGTCGGGGGATGCTGAGGGACTCAGGGGTGGGTGGGTGGTGGGGCGATTCTTGGCGTGGGGGGCCCCCACGAGACGGGCGACAGCACACCCACCCAGGCGGGGGCAAAATAAGAAGGTGGGTTGTGGTGTG
>JAJDYG010000042.1 GCA_022822855.1 Dehalococcoidia bacterium | reverse complement strand
TTCTTCCTCAGTGAGCGGTGAGCCGTTCTGAATGTCGGCGATGCGCTGGTAGCCGGGGCTGATCTTCTCGGTCACCTCCTGGGCGACGTCGCGGAGGGCGTCGCGGGCGGCTTCGTAGGCGAGCCGGGCCTCGTAGCGGGCCTCGGCGTAGAGGCCCTTGAGGTGGGCGAGCGCTTTGGTCGCGCTGTGCTGGACGTAGGC
Organism: Dehalococcoidia bacterium; assembly: GCA_022822855.1. Taxonomy (GTDB): domain Bacteria; phylum Chloroflexota; class Dehalococcoidia; order Bin125; family Bin125; genus Bin125. The sequence continues at coordinate 6,149 of JAJDYG010000042.1, read as the reverse complement.
GGGTCCGTTGGTGGCCTGGTGGCGGAGCTGGTTGACGATGGCGTCCCTGGTGAAGGGGAGGGGCGGGTTGGCGTAGGCGATGGCGGCGTCGCGGGGCATTGGGCGGAACTCCTGTTCTTGCGGTGCGAATGGGACAATGGTATGCGAACCGGCGTTCGATGTGGGGTGCGGGTGTGTGTTGGGGTTTGCGGAGGGGGCGGGAGCGGGAGGGAGCGGGTCCCCGAACAAGTCGGGGACTGGGGAGGGAGGGGTCTGAGGTGAGGCGGAGGGTGTTGGCCTGGCGGAGTTGGGCGGTCTGGGCCCCGCGTCGGGGCGCGGGGCATCGGGGAGGGGATTGGGGTGGGTGCTGTTTGGCGGGGTTTGGACTTGCGGGGCCGGCGTTGGGGGGACCCCCTCTGTCACTTCGTGACATCTCGCCCTTGGATCGGGGGAGAAAGGGGAAGGAGGGCTTTCGGCGCTGTGGAGCTGAGGCGGGACATAGTCGCCTTGGCGGAGTTGGTTGCTCTGGGCCCCGCGTCGGGGCGCGGGGCATCGGGGAGGGGATCGGGGTGGGTGCTGATTGGCGGGGTTTGGTCTTGCGGGGCCGGCGTTGGGGGGACCCCCTCTGTCACTTCGTGACATCTCCCCCTTGGAGCGGGGGAGAAAGGGGAAGGAGGGCTTTCGGCGCTGTGGAGCTGAGGCGGGACATAGTCGCCTTGGCGGAGTTGGTTGCTCTGGGCCCCGTGTCAAGCACGGGGCATCGGAGGGGGGAAGCGGGAGAGGAGGGGTCTAGACCGGGCCGATGCAGCGGCTGATGTTTTCCAGGAACTCGATCGGGCTGCATTTGTCGAACCACTTGCCGGTGTGCAGGGTGTACTCGTGGAAGATCTTGAGGGCGGCGAGGAAGAGCAGCCAGCGGACGGCCTCGGGGCGGGTGAGGGGCGCGGGCGTGCTGTCGGCGGCCTGGGCCCAGCCGGGGCGGAGTTTGGCCGGCCAGTGCGGGCGGGCGGCGACGAAGAGGAACCAGAACTCGAACACGTGAGGGAAGAAGATCAGGACCTCGCGGCCGGCCCCGAGGGCGAAGGCGATGAAGCCGATGAAGCGCCAACCGAACAGTCCCAGCGCGACCTTGCGCTCCCAGCCCGACCAGCGCAGCGCGACGATCAGGAAGAGCCAGATGTAGACCTGGTCGACCCACTTGTCCCACTCCTGGTAGTTGGACAGTCCACCGAGGTCGATGGCCTGGCGGAGGAAGAGGTCGGAGAGATCGATGAAGACGGCGATCAGGCCGCCGACAAAGGCCCAACGCAGCACCGGCAAGGAGCCGGCGACGCGAATCAGGGCGATGACCAGGCCTTCCATGAGAGGCAGGCTAGAGGTCGGGGGGAGGGGTATGTCTGGTAGGGGGAGGGGGAGGGAGCGGGCCCCCGAACAAGTCGGGGGACTGGTTGGAGAATGGGCGTGCGGGGAGCCGAGCGGGCCCCCGAACAAGTCGGGGGACTGGGATCAGTCGCTGCCGTTTTCGAGGGCGTCGTGGCGTTCGAAGCGGCCGGTGACCTGGAAGATGGTCCGCTCGCAGATGTTGAGGGCCCGGTCTCCGATTCGCTCGAGGTTGTGCGAGCACCAGAGGACGTGGGTGATCGCGTCCGACTCGTCGGCGTCGCCCTCGGCTTCGGCGATCCTGGCGATCAGGCGTTCGTGGATGTCGGCGTAGATGTCGTCGACTTCGTCGTCGCGGTCGACGGTCAGCCGGGCCAGATGCTGATCGCGGTCGAGGAAGGAGCGGGTGGCGGACTGAAGCATCTCGCGGACGACGTCGGCCATGCGCCAGAGGTCGGGCTCGGTCGCGGCGACGGGGTTGTCCTCGAGGAAGATGGCGTTGCGGGCGATGCCCTCGGCGTGTCCGGCGATGCGCTCGAGGTTGAGCGTGATCGCGACGATCGACATCAGCTCGCGCAGGTCCCCGGCGACGGGCTGCTGCAGGGCGATGATGCTGGTGACGGCCTCTTCGATCCCGTAGCGGACCTCCCTGGCGTCGCTGTCGGCCTCGCAGACGCGGCGGGCGAGCACGAGGTCGCGGCGCAGGAGGGCCTGCATGGCGTCGACGATGGAGCGGTCGGCGCGGGCGTGCTGCAGTCGCAGGCGGTCGAGGATGTCGGCCCGATCGGCGCTATACGTCAGCCGGACGGTCGACATACGCTTCTCGCGGTTCGGCTCGGTTCGCTATGCACTCTACATAGCAGGTTAGCCATACCTCCCGGTAATGTAGTCCTCGGTCCGCTGGTCGAGCGGGTTGGTGAAGATGTCCTGGGTCGGCCCGAACTCGACCAGCCGTCCGACCCGTTCCTCGCCGGCGAGCAGGAAGGCGGTGTAGTCGGACACGCGGCCGGCCTGCTGCATGTTGTGGGTGACGACGACGATCGTGTACTCCTCGGCGAGTTCGCGCATGAGGTCTTCGATCTTGAGCGTGGCGACCGGGTCGAGGGCGGAGGCGGGCTCGTCCATGAGGATGATCTCGGGCTGGACGGCGATCGCGCGGGCGATGCAGAGCCGCTGCTGCTGACCGCCGGAGAGCGCGAGTCCGGACTTGTCGAGTTCGTCCTTGACCTCGTCCCAGAGCGCGGCGCGGCGCAGGGCGTCCTCGACGAGGCGATCCATGTCGCCCGAGTAGCCGTTGATCCGCGCGCCGAAGGCGACGTTCTCGTAGATCGACTTGGGGAACGGGTTGGGCTTCTGGAAGACCATGCCGATCCGCCGGCGGACCTCGACGGCGTCGACGTTGGGATCGATCAGGTTGCGGCCCTCGAACTCGATCTCGCCTTCGATGCGGGCGCCGGGGATCAGGTCGTTCATGCGGTTGAAGCAGCGCAAGAGGGTCGATTTGCCGCAGCCGGAGGGTCCGATCAGGGCGGTGACGCGGTTGCGCGGGATCGGCATGGTCATCTTGTCGATGGCCTGGAAGGAGCCGTAGAAGGCGGAGACGTTGCGCAGTTGCAGCGCCGTCTCGACTTCCTCGGTGAATTCGTGGCGGACGGCTTCGAGGTTGGGATCGAGATGGACGCCGACGCCGTCGGCCGCATCCCGCTTCATGCTGGGCGGCGGCTCAAGCAGGGCTCCGTTGGAAGCGGGGGCGGCAGTGCCGACGGGAGCGCTTGACCTCATGAGGGTGAAGAAGTTGCGCGGCATGGCGTCTCCTTGCCTGTCAGTGTATCTACCAGTCGGTGCGGGTTCGCTGGCGCATGATGATCGCGGCGGCGTTCATGACCAGCAGGACGAGCATCAGCACGATGATGCCCGAGGCGGCGATCTCGTGGAAACCGGACTGGGGCCGGGTGACCCAGTTGAAGACCTGGATCGGCATGACAGTGAAGTCGTCGGTGGGCGAGTCGGCGAGGAAGGCGATGAAGGTGAGCGCGCCGATCGCGATCAGCGGGGCGGTCTCGCCGATCGCGCGGGACATGGCGAGGATGTTGCCGGTCAGCATGCCGCCGAAGGCGTAGGGCAGGACGTGAAACCTGACAACCTGCCAGCGCGTGGCGCCGACGGCGTAGGCGGCCTCGCGCATGGAGGGTGGGACGGTACGCAGGGCTTCCTGGGCGGAGACGATGATGATCGGCATGACGAGCAGCGCCATGGTGCAGGCGCCGGCGAGGACGGAGCGCTCGAACTCGAGCACGCGGACGAAGACCTGGAGTCCGAGCAGTCCGTAGATGATCGAGGGCACGCCGGCGAGGTTGGAGATGTTGACCTGGATCATGCGCGAGAACCAGTTGCGTCGGGCGTATTCCTCGAGGTAGATCGCCGCGCCGACGCCGAGCGGAAAGGCGACGGCGGCCGTGATCACCATCATGTAGAGCGTGCCCGTGATGGCCGAGAAGAGGCCGGCCTGGGCGGGCAGTCGGGAGGGGTAGGAGGAGAGGAAGAAGGGGTCAAGGAAGAGGTAGACGACCCAGGCGGCGGTCGCGATCGCGGGCAGCAGCAGAGAGGGCCGTCGCAGCCGATTGGACCAGAACCATCCGGCGGCGATGATGCCCAGCGGAAGGATCAGGCCGGCGACGATCAGGCGGACGAACTGGAACCCGGACGCTTCCGCGAAGAGCTGAAAGATGTTGCCGGAGGCTCCATCGACGCCGATCGCCTTGGCGTACTCGATGTAGTAGGCGGACTCGAAGCGCACGTAGAGGATGTGGACGAACACGGCGACGGGCAGCGTCGTCGCGAATCCGATCGCCCGCTCGGCGAGCGCCGGGATGTCGGCAATCAGGCTGCGGACGACGCGCAGGCCGAGGAAGGGCAGCAGGATCGAGACCGGCATCGCCCAAGCGAGCCAGTTCATGTTCTCGGGCGTGGGCAGGTCGATCAGGGTTGCGCCGCGCACCTCCTGGGCGGTGGCCGATCCGTCGGTGAAGAGCCGTGCCGCGCCGTCGACGAGGATTTCCACGATCAGCGCGCCCAGCATCAGCATCGAGGCGGTGATCGCGAGCAGGGCGATCACCATGAACCCGACCGAGAGGCCGCGCCGGGCGCGAATGCGCGGCGCGTAGGGGGTGATCCCGGCCGTTGGGCTTGCGGCGCTCATTCGTATTCCTCCCGGAAGCGGTGCGACACCCACTGGGCAATGAAGTTCATCCCCAGCGTGAGCACGAAGAGCGTCATCGCGACGGCGAACAGGACCTTGAACTCAATCGACGTCGTCGGCGTGTCGCCCAGCGAGAGCTGGACGATCATCGCGGTCATGGTCTGCACGGCCTCCAGCGGTCCGACGCCGAACTGCGGGTTGCCGCCGCCGGCGATGGTCACGGCCATCGTTTCGCCGACCGCCCGAGAGAAGGCGAGGATGATCGAGGCGACGACGCCGGAGAAGGCGGCGGGCAGGACGACGCGGAGGGAGACCTCCATGCGGGTCGAACCGAGGGCGTACGCGCCCTCGCGCAAGGATCGCGGGACGGCTCTCATGGCGTCCTCGGAGAGCGAGGCGATGATCGGCACGATCATCAGTCCGACGACGATGCCGGCCGAGAGCGCGTTGTATATGCCGACATCCTGGCCGAAGATGTCGCGGATGACGGGGGAGATGGAGAGCAGGGCAAAGTATCCGAAGACGACGGTCGGCACGCCGGCGAGCACCTCGAGGATCGGCTTGACGACCGCTCGGACTCGGGGCGGCGAGTACTCGCTGAGGAAGACGGCGGCCATCAGGCCGAGCGGAATTGCGACCGCCAGACCGATCAGGGCGATCATGCCGGTGCCCCAGACCAGCGCCCAGACACCGAACTGCTTCTCGGCGAACAGCGCCGACCACTTGGTCGAGCCGAAGAAGTCGATGAACGGGACCTCGCGGAAGAACTCGACCGTCTCAAAGATCAGGACGAGGACGATGCCGACGGTGACGAAGGCGGAGAGCAGGGCGGTGAGGAAGAGCAGGCCATGGATCAGTTTGCCGGTCGGCGTCTCGCGGCCGCTGCCGGGCCGCGACGGCTGGAGCCGCTCGCGCCAGAGCTCGGCCAGCAGCGAGCGGACGGTGTCGCGTTCCGGTCCATCCATGCGAGGCGCCTGTGCTGCCATGTCAAACCGCCAGGGACCGGGATGTCGGGCGAGTCATCGCCCACCGCGCTTGGGAGTCGTTATGCACGAAACCTATGAGCGCCCGCCTATGCGTCGGTTAACGGCCAGTAAGCCGTCGGCTGTCTCTGATGTCTCTGACAAGCAGAAAACGCACCCCGATCGTGTGTGTGATCGGGATGCGTTGACTGTTCGACGGGAACGAGTCGAACCGGGTCTACTCGGCAGCGTAGATCTCCGCGAGCGTCGCTCCTTCGGAGGCGTCTCCGATGGCGGATCCGGTCGCTCTGTCCTGCACGCGCTGGAGCGCGGCCAGGTAGATCGGCTCGGGCAACTGGACATAGCCGACCTCGGGCGTGTCGACGAGCCAGGTGCCGTCGGTGAGGAAGTACTCGACGAATGCGGCGACCTCTTCACGCTCGAGCGAGGCCACCGAGACATAGATGAACAGCGGCCGCGAGAGCGGGTTGTAGGTTCCGTCGTTGATCGTCTCGTTGGACGGGGTGATCGCCTCGCCGGCGTCGTTGACGACCGGAACGGCCTTGAGCGCGTCGGAGTTGTTGGCGTAGTAGCTGAAGCCGAAGTAGCCGACGCCTCCCCGATCGTTG
>JAJDYG010000026.1 GCA_022822855.1 Dehalococcoidia bacterium | reverse complement strand
CACGTTCTCGTCCGCCAGCGCCAGCGTCTTCGTGATCGCCGCCGTCAACGTCGTCTTGCCGTGATCCACGTGACCAATCGTGCCCACGTTCACGTGCGGCTTCGTTCGCTCGTATACCTGTCGCGCCATCTCGTTGCTCCTGCCTGTCGCTTCGTAGCTTCAGCTGTTCCTGCTGGTTGTCGTCTCGAATGACGCCCTAGCGAGCCTCCGCCAGGACGCTCTGCGGGACTTCCTCGTAGTGGTCGAACTCGATGCTGGCCGTCGCCCGCCCCTGGGTCATAGAACGCAGCGCCGTGGTGTAGCCAAACAGATTCGCCAGCGGCATTTGCGCCTGAATGATCTGGGCTGCGCCGCGTTCCTCGGTGCCCAACACCGCACCGCGACGGCTCGACAGATCCCCGGCCACTTCGCCGAAGTAGTCTCGGGGAGTCGAGATTTCGACCTTCATCATCGGTTCCAGTTGCACCGGAGAAGCCTTGCGCAGCGCCTCGCGGAAACCGATCGAGGCGGCCGTTGCGAACGCCATCTCGTTCGAGTCAACCTGGTGGTATGAACCGTCGATCAGGGCCACCTTGACATCCACGACCGGGAATCCGCCAACGACGCCGGAGCGCATGGAATCCTCGACTCCCTTGCGCACCGAGCCGATGTATTGCTGCGGTACCACTCCGCCCACGGTCTCATCCTCAAACTCGAACCCCTGGCCCGGAATATTCGGTTCGACCCGCAGCACGACATGCCCAAACTGCCCGCGACCGCCGGTTTGACGGACGAAACGGCCCTCGGCCTCAGCGCTGCGGCGGATCGTCTCGCGGTAGGACACTTGCGGCCGGCCGACGTTGCACATCACGTTGAACTCGCGGCGCAATCGGTCGGCGATCACTTCCAAGTGCAACTCGCCCATGCCGGAAATCACGGTCTGGGCAGTCTCGTCGTTGTATTCGACCTTGAAGGTCGGGTCTTCCTCGGCCAATTTGCGTAGCGACGCGCCCAGGCGATCCTGGTCGTCGGCGCTTTTCGCTTCAATCGCGATTGAGACCACGGGCTCGGGGAAGGCGATCTGATCCAGCAAGAGCGGCGCTTCGCGGGCGCAGAGCGTATCGCCGGTGAAAGTTTGCTTTGGACCGACGAAGGCCGCGATATCGCCGGCGGACACAAGGTCGATGTCCTCACGGTCGTCGGCATGAACCCGTAGCAACCGACCAACCCGCTCGTTCTCGTCGCGCGACGAGTTGTACACGCTCGCCCCGGCTTTCAGAGTGCCGGCATAGATCCTCACGTACGCGATCCGACCCACGTATGGGTCGGTCACAATCTTGAAGGCCAACGCCGTTAGCGGCTCCGATGCGTCGGCTCGTCGAATCTCGGGGCCGTCATGACTGATGCCTTCAACCGGCGGGACTTCGTCAGGGGCCGGCAGGTAATCGACAATCGCATCAAGCAATCTCTGCACACCGACGTTCTTCAGCGCCGAGCCGCACAAGACCGGCGTGAACGCGTTCGAGATGGTCCCGCGGCGCACCGCCTTCAAGATTTCGTCCACTGAGAGCGCGTGACCCTCGATGTAGGAGATCATCACCTGCTCATCGAACTCGGCGATCCGCTCGATCATCGTCTCTCGCCAGCGGCCTGCGTCGGCGACGTAGTCCTCGGGAATCTCGCCCTCAACCGGTGCTGCATCACGGTCGGAGCTGAAAAACCAGGCTCGCTCCCTGATCAGGTCGATGACACCCTGGAAGTTGTCCTCCGAGCCGATCGGGATCTGTACCGGTACCGGCATCATCCCCAATCGATCGCGAATCATCTCCATCGTCCGCCAGAAGTCAGCACCAATCCGATCCATCTTGTTGACAAAGCAGATCCGCGGCACCTCGTACTTGTCCGCCTGTCGCCAGACCGTCTCAGATTGCGGCTCTACTCCGGCGACGGCGTCGAACACGACCACGCCGCCGTCCAACACGCGCAGAGAGCGCTCGACCTCGACCGTGAAGTCGACGTGGCCGGGCGTGTCGATGATGTTGATCCGATGCTCGTTCCACTCGCAGGACGTTGCCGCAGCCATAATCGTGATGCCGCGTTCGCGTTCCTGCTCCATGAAGTCCATCACGGCGGTACCGTCGTGCACCTCGCCGATCTTGTACGTGCGGCCGGTGAAATACAGGATTCGTTCAGTCACCGTCGTCTTGCCCGCGTCGATATGGGCAATCACGCCGATGTTTCGGAGCGACGAGATAGGCGGGTCAGCGGGCATGTGGCTATTGTCCTCTGGTCAGCTCTCTGGTCGGTCTCTCTGGATTGGCAAGCGCGCCATCCAACGGCGCGGTGTCAGTCGTCTGAACTTGCTAGTTCCTGTGCTCTTCGGTCCAACTCGGCGTCAATGACCTACCAGCGGTAGTGCGCAAATGCCCGGTTGGCTTCCGCCATGCGATGTGTTTCTTCGCGGCGCCGCACCGCGGCGCCGCTGTTGCTGTACGCGTCGAGCAATTCGTCGGCCAACGACAGATGCGCCGGGCGTCCCTTGCGAGACTGCGAGGCCGTCACCAGCCAACGAATCCCCAAGGAAGTCCGCCGATCATGGCGAATCTCGACCGGCACCTGGTACGTCGCGCCGCCGACGCGTCGGGGGCGGACTTCCATCTCAGGCGTGATGTTGTTCAGCGCCTGCTCGAAGACCTCGAGCGGATCCTGGCGGACTCGCTCCTCGAGGATGTCCAGTGCGCGGTAGACGATCTTCTCGGCCGTGCCCTTCTTGCCGTTGCGCATCAGGCGATTGATCACCATCTGCACTCGCTGCGAGCCGTAGACCGCGTCGGGTCGGATTTCATGTCGGTCGGGCCGTCGTCGTCGCGGCACGTTGTTCAGTCCATCTCTAACGCGAGCACTCCCCGGCCAAGGCCGAGGCGGCCCGCAACACTAAAACGATCACCCATCAGTGGGTGGCCGCGGTTGCCAGTCCTGCCGTCTTGCGCGTTCCGTACTTGGATCGGCCACGCTTTCGATCGGCGACGCCCAAGGCATCGAGCGCGCCACGTACCACCTGGTAACGAACACCGGGCAAATCGCGGACGCGACCGCCACGCACGAGCACGATCGAGTGCTCTTGCAGTGTGTGGCCCTCGCCCGGGATGTAGGCTGTGACTTCGATCCCGTTGGTCAGGCGGACGCGGCAGACCTTGCGCAGGGCGGAGTTCGGTTTCTTTGGCGTGACCGTCCGCACCGCTGTGCAGACGCCCCGCTTTTGCGGCGAGCCGGTGTCCTGAGTGGTCCGGCTGGTCAACGCGTTGTAGCGAAACCGCAGCGCCGGAGCCTTGGCCTTCTTGCGAGATTTCTTGCGCCCTTTGCGGGCGAGCTGATTGATCGTCGGCACGGCTGCTCGTTCTCCGCTCTCTGTGGCTCCGCACCAGGTGCACTAGGCATGCCCTGGCACGAGTACAGGGTCAAAGCCGCTGGTTGAACGAACCGGCTGCTGCCGGTGGTCTTCAACCTCAGGTCGGCCTCGACCCTCCCACACGCCAAACCGACTCGGCCACAGGCGCGTGAAGCCCAACCATATCTCAGTTTGGGCCACGCCTGCAAGAATTCCCGCTTCAGCGCCTGCAGATGACCACGGACCACTGTTGCTCAACTGTCACAGGCATCGTCAGGGCTTACAGTCGGCAGAACCTCAGACGCCGGCGTACGAGTGCAGACCAGAAATCCACAGGTTGACGCCCAGGTAGGTGAACATCACGGCGAGGAAGCCCAATACCACGATCCAAGCCTTGCGCGCACCGCGAAACATGCGCAACCAACGGCCGTGAACGTAGACGGCGAAGATCAACCAGGTAACCAGAGCCGCCGTTTCCTTTGGATCCCAGCCCCAATACCGACCCCAGGCATCGTTCGCCCAGAACGCGCCCAGCGCAATCCCCGCCGCTAGCAACGGGAATCCCACCAGCACCGCGCGATAGGTCAGCTCGTCGCAGCGCTCCTCTGTCGGGAGCCAGCTATAGCGCCCCCCCTGTGCAGCGACGCGCTGCGGGAATCCCTGCACCAAGTGCATCGCGGCGCCGCCGAACGCCACCGCGAGAACGGCGTAGGAGAGGATCATGAGCGCCACGTGGATGGTCAGCAAGGTCGGACTCTGTAGCGCGGGCACCAGAATGTCCTGTCCCTCACTGGGAAACGCAAGCGCCGAGCCGTACAGACCGCAAGCCACGGGCAAGACGAATGCTCCGGCTAGCCGGGTCCCCGACCGTAGCTCGAAGATTCCGTAGAGCAGCACGATCGCGATACCGAACGACATCGAGAACTCGAACAGGTTGCTGTACGGAGCATGATTGAGAGCAACCGACCTCATCACCAACCCGCCGATCCCCAAAGCGGCCGCCGCCCAGACGCTGAGCGTGGCAATCCCGCCCAGGGTCGGCGAGCGCGCCGGACCAAGGTCAAGCGCCGGCAGCGACGGCTCGGTCGCGGCTACTCGTCTCGACGCCCAGGCCAAGCGGAATCTCGGTTGCACGGCGTACAGGACCGAAGCCACCGCCGCGCAACCTGCCGCGACGAAGCTTGCCCAGAGCAGGAACAGGGCTCCGTCAGCCATCGGACGCCGCCGATGATTTGGACTGATCGGCCTGCTCCGCCTGAGCCCGGGCCTTGGCGTCCGCCTTCAAGGCATCGCCCCGGCGCGGCGCTGCTACGCCGCCGAAGGTCAACCGACGAAAACCCTCGGACCACGGAATTCGGCCCACTCGAGCGGCCTGCCGGGACCGATTCTGCATTCGTCTGGACATCTCTTCGCGATTCGGCGCCTGCACCTGCGACGCGTGACGCAAGAGCGCATCGATCCGTCGGTCCAGTTGGTCGGAGACATCGACGAAGTAGTTCGGCTCATTGCTGCCCGCCAGCAAGACGGTGTTGACGCGCACTGGCTCTGCCCCGGTCGCGACCTGCTCCGCGTATGAGTTTGCATTGCGGGAGAGCGGAAACACCGCGTCGAGCGCGGCGATACCGACCGTTCGATGGTCGCGATGGTTGAATCCGCGATACCCATCCCAGGTGATCATCAACTCCGGCCGCACCTCGCGTAGCACGCGCACCAGCCGTCCGCGAAACTCCGACCCGTCTTCCACGTGACCATCAGGCACGCGCAAAAAAATGCAGCGCTGGATTCCGAGCTCCGACGCGGCAGCTTCCTGCTCCGCCTCCCGCAGCGCGCCGAGGTCGGCCGGGCCCAGCATGGGATCCTTGGTGCCCTTGTCGCCGCTGGTGACCAGGCAGAACGTAACGTGCCAGCCGTCGTCCGACAGTTGCGCGACCGTACCCCCGCAGGTGAACTCGATGTCATCGGGATGCGCCATCACCACGAGTGCCCGGCGCGGATCCGCTGGAGCCTCGGCGTCCGGCATCTTCGCACCCCGTCCGACTCTTCAGGCTCTTGGCTAGCTCGCCGCCACCAACAGGGACTCCACTGGATCCGGACAGCAGGACTCGCGTGCTGCGCCTGCGATGTTCCGTTCGCTCAGCAGTTCCTCGTATACACCGAGGATACTCCGAGCCACACTTCGCCAGGAGAAGATGTTCATCTCTTCGGCGGCCGCCGCGCCCATCCGCTGACGCAGGGCATCGTCTCCGAGTAGTCGGCCAATCGCGGAGGCAAACCCTTCCGGCTCCCGGTCGCCAACCAGGAATCCGGTCTTGCCGTGCGAGATAGTGCTGGCCAAGCCACCGACTCGAGTCGCCACTGTGGGCGTCCCCGACGCCATCGCCTCCACCGCCACCAACCCGAAAGACTCGTACGCAGACGGTACAGCGCAGACTGCTGCAGCTCGGTAGAGGTCGGGCAACTGCTGACGGTCGACTGCGCTGACGAACTTGACTCGCTGCCCAACGCCGCATTCGTCGGCGAGCGCCCACAGCCGCGCACGCTCGTCGTCGTCTCGCTCATCCCCTCCGACGATCCAGAGCGAAGCGCACGGTTGACGCTCGATCTTCGAGAGGGCTTGAATCAAGAGATCGGCGCCTTTGGCCTGCTCCAAACGCCCGACGAAGAGGATTCCCGGACCGTCACCCACACCGAGCTCGGGCAGCGCCGCCGCTACCCGGTACCGAGACTCCTCTGCGCCCGCAGGGTGAAAGGTCTCGAGATCGATCCCGCAGGGCACGACCCGGACGCGTGAGGCGTCGGCTTGGTACTGCCCGATCAGAAACGCACGCTCGTGAGAGGTCGCGCCAATGATAGCGTCCGCGCAGGCAATGACTCTTCGTTCGCCCGCAATTCTGAACGGAGACTCCGACTGCTGAAACACCTCTTTGACTGCCCCCAGGGTGTGGAACATCACGGCATGCGGTACCTGCCATTGACGAGACAGCTCGATGCCGGTCAGCCCTGCGACCCAGTAATGGGAATGAACCAAGTCGTACGCTTCATTGCCGGACGCAATCTGTTCGACGCCGGCGGTGAACTCCGCGACGTGGCCTGCTGTCTCAATCGGCGGCAGGCCCAATGGAGGGCCGGCATCAACGTGAAACAACCGCGCACCCGGAGCCAGCTCTTCAACATCGGGGGCATCGATCCGGTCGCGGCGAGTAAAGACATCCACATCCCAGCCCATCTCGACCAGATGCCTGGACAAGTCGGCGACGTATACGTTCATGCCGCCTGCCTTGGTTGTCCCCGCGCGAGCCAGCGGAGACGTGTGGGTCGACATCACAGCCAGACGTCGGCGTCGGAGCATTAGGAGATGTCCCGGTTCAGTCGCAGCAGTTTCACGACCGCGTCCTTCCCACCCAGCTCGTACTTGTAGGGCTCGTCGCCACGCAGGAAGTTCACGCTCGTCATTCCCCGCTCCACCGCGTCACGAATGCAGAGGACCTTCGATGCAAGTCCCGCCGACAGGTCGCGGAACTTGGGAGCGTAGCCACTGTTGTACAGCAGCAACTGATTCCGCGCGACGAAGCACAACACCATTGCAGCCGCCTCGCCCGATACTGACATCACATAAAGACGCAGCCATCCCACTTCCGACAGCGAGGCACTCAACCTCTCAAAGAACGTTCGCATCTCATCGGTCAGAAAATCCGCCTTGTCCCCTCGGGACTCGGCCATCATCTCCATGAATTGCGGCATTCGAGAGGCCACCTCGCTCGGTGATTCCACCGCTTCGAACGTCACTGCCCCATGTAGCTGCCGCAACGGGCGCAGTTTGCGCCGCACCTCGCGACGGTCACGCGACCGCAGCGAGGCCAGATAATTGTCCCAGCTTCCCTCGATGCCGATCGTTGGACAGACCGCTTCGTCTGCAACCTCGACGTTCCAGCCGCGCTGAGTGGCAACGCTGAATGCCTCAGCCCAATCCGAGCCCGGCTCTAGCCCGCGAAACTCAGCGGTCTTTGCTCCAGCCTCGTCCAGCTGATGCAACACGGCCGAAACCAGCGTCGACTCCTGCCCGGTCCTGGCGACCGGACCAAGATAGTCGGATACTTCGTGATCGCCGGCGAATGACCAGTGCGTTCCACACCGCTTGAGCGGTGCCAGCCCGACGAGTTCGCCGGTCCCGTTCTCCAGTCCTATCAGCTGCAGCTCGGACCCTCCGGTGTCGCCAAACACCGACCACCACGCCTCACCGAATTGTGGCGTCGAGAACGGCATCGCCTCGGAGTTGCGGCACAACTCGGCCCAGCGCTCGCCCAGCTCCGTGAAATCCCCGCGGACCACCGTCAGACTCACAGGCGCTGCGTCCCCACCAGCGAGAGAAACTCTGCTCGCGTCTCTTCCTGTTCCAGGAAGCTGCCTCGCATCGCCGATGTCAGCATCCGCGAACCCGGCTTCTTGATCCCTCGCATCTGCATACAGAGGTGTTCCGCTTCAACTGCCACGGCGGCGCCCTGAGGCTGCAGCGTTTTCATCAGCATGTCGGCAATCTGCGCCGTCAGCCGCTCCTGCAGCTGTGGCCGGCGGGCAATCGCGTCCACCAGACGCGCCAGCTTGGACAGTCCGACCACGCGCCCGTTCGGCACATAGCCTACGTGCGCGACACCGTGAAACGGCATTAGGTGATGCTCGCAGGTGGAAAAAAAAGGAACATCGCGCAGGATCACCATCTCGTCATGACCCTCTTCGAATCCGACCGAGAGCAACTCGGGGATGTCGACATCGCGACCGCCCAGGGTCTCTTCGAAGGCCGCGACGACACGTCGCGGCGTATCGACCAGACCCTCACGGTCAGGGTCTTCTCCGATCGCGATCAGGAACTCCCTCACCGCTGCCTGGGCACGATCTCGGTCGACCCGTCCGTTCATCGCAATTCCTCCTCGATCGCCGCCGCCGCTGCCTCGTACTCAGAGCTGATCTCGACGATGTCAGCCGAGATTGACTGCACCGCCCGCTCCGGATCCTTGAGCCCATGACCAGTGATCGTGCAGACGACTCGCCGACCAGCTAGCGAGCCGTCGTGGTGGTGGGCCAGCAGGCCCGCCACAGAGGCCGCAGAGGCCGGTTCGCAGAACACGCCCTCGGCGTCCGCCAGCAGGCGATATGCCTCGAGGATCTGCTCATCCGTCGTCGCGATGATCTCACCTCCGGACTCATCTCGCGCCGCCACCGCGCCATCCCACGACGCCGGATCACCGATCCGGATCGCCGTGGCGATTGTCTCAGGCTTCGGCACGGGAAGGCCCTGAACGAGAGGCGCGGCGCCCTCAGCCTGTACGCCCAGCATGCGAGGACGCTGCGTCGCCATTTCCGCACGAAAGTACTCCGAATAACCCTGCCAGTACGCGGTGATGTTGCCCGCGTTGCCTACCGGGATGCAGTGCAGGTCCGGCGCGTCGCCCAGGGAGTCGACAATCTCCATCGCCGCCGTCTTCTGGCCTTCGATCCGGTAGGGATTGACCGAGTTGACCAGAGCCAAGGGCAAGCGTTCGGTCAGATCCTTTGCCAGCTTCAACGCGTCGTCGAAGTTGCCGTCAACAGCCAGAATCCGAGCTCCGTGAGCGGCCGCCTGGGCCAGCTTGCCTTGCGCGATTCGCCCCTCCGGGACAAGCACGAAAGCGCGTAAGCCACAACGCGCGGCATACGCAGCCGCGGAGGCGCTCGTGTTGCCGGTCGATGCGCACAACACGGCCGACGCACCCTGCTCCACCGCCTTCGCGACCGCGACGACCATCCCGCGATCCTTGAACGAACCAGTCGGATTGCACAGTTCCAGTTTCAACCAGACCTCGTCTGCGCCGGTGGCGCGTTGCAGGCTCTCGGCACGCACCAGCGGCGTGCTGCCCTCGCCAAGGGTCACACACGGTGTCCCTTCGCTCAGGGGCAACCAGTCGGCGTAGCGCTCAAGCACGCCACCGCCGATCCAGGTGTCTGATCGTAAGGCGCTGCTAGCCATCGCCGCGAACTCGCAAGTACGACTTCAGCTCCCGGATCTCCTGCTCCAACTCCTCGATCTGACGCCGACGAATCTGTTCCTGCATCGCGACAAATCGATCCTGCTCTTGTGCCGACTGGGTCGACACGCTCTCGATCTTGTCGCCCAGTGACGCGACAGACCGCTCACGCCGCGCATCTCGCGCCCGCAGCTGCTCGCCTACCCTTTCAACGTTGCCAATGCGCTCCTCCAGCGCCTCAAACCCCCGCTGCACCGCCGAGACGATCGCCTTGGATGCATCCAACGCCTGCAGCGACTCCTCGACTCGCCCTCGTAACGCCTCCACGTTGTTACGCAGGTCATCCCACTGCTCGGCTGTTTCCTGGACACGCCGCAGATTCTGATACGAAAGGTCGACCCGCTCCGTGAGCCCAAACAGTTGGCGCTCGAGCGCCTCCACTCGAGTTTCCAAGGAGCTCTCTTCACTAGCCGCTCGGCGCAGACCATCTGCGTTGGCCGAGATGCGAGCGCCGAGCGCGACCTGGCCATTCTCTAGTTGCGAGAGGCGATGCGCGATCTCACCACCTTCGCTGTTGACGCGCCTGATTGCCTCGTCGAACACGCCCAGTCTCTCGCGCAGATCGCTGAGCCCCTTCTCGCTCGACTGCAACCGACGATTGGCGTCGTTGCCGGCTTCACGTTGTCCGTCGGTTTCCTGTCGTAACTGTCGGATCGATGCCTCTGCCAGTTCCTTGTTTTCGTCAAGGTCGCTGTTGAATCGGTTCACTCGCTCGCGCAGTGCCGTCAGCTCGTCTAACTGTCGCTGGGCTGTCCCAATCTCGGCAGCGAGCGAGATCGCCTTGCCCTCCAGATCGCGCATGCGCTGATCGAGATTGCCCAACTCCCGTTCATCTCGCACGTGCGACTGCGCCAGTTCTGCCGTCCGATTGCGTAGCCCCGCAATCGTCTCCTCCAACCGCATGTAGCGGGCATCGGCGCCTTCAACCGGGTCAGTCGTTGTCACAGCCGTCCTCAATCCGAAGCCGCACGCCCAACTCGATCTCCGAATCGGAGCGAGTGAGCCCCGTCAACACGCGATCCAGCGCGCCGTCAGCACACGAGTGCGTTGTCACGATGAGATCTGCCGACTCGGCCCGCTCAGGATGCGGTGTCTGGAGCACCGAGGCGATGCTCACCCCCTCAGCGGCGAACGCCGTCCCCAACTCTGCGAGTACCCCTGCCCGGTCGGGAACCTCCAGCCGCAGATAAGTTCGCACACAGATATCTGTCAGCGGAGCCAAGCGAGGCGATTGGTCGATAGGCCGCAGATGGCGGGGAGCCTGACTCGACGCCAATCGGCCAGCCACTTCCAGGATGTCCGCCACGACCGCACTCGATGTGGCGCCCGCACCGGCCCCCGGTCCTTCAAGCACCACCGAACCAATCGGGTCTCCGGAGACCCCCACCGCGTTCAGTACGCCCTCCACACCGGCCATCGGATCACTGGTCGGGATCAGTGTCGGATGCACGCGGAGATCAAGACCAAAAGGGGTTTGCCGGGCAGTCGCCAGCATACGAATGGCGTAACCCAACTCCCGAGCATGGACAAAGTCCCGGGCCTCCAGCGAGCGAATCCCCTCGCGATACACATCGTCCGGGCCGACCTGCGAATGGAAGGCCAACGAGGCGAGAATCGCCAGCTTGTAAGAAGCGTCGATCCCGTCAACATCGCTCGTTGGATCAGCCTCGGCATACCCCAACTGCTGCGCCTCTGCCAAGGCGGCGTCATAGCTTTTCCCGTCCCGGGACATTGCCGTGATCATGTAGTTCGTCGTGCCGTTAATGATCGCCCGGACGGACGACACTTCGTTCGCCTGCAGATCGCGTTGCAGCACCCCGATGATCGGGATGCCGCCGCCGACGCTCGCCTCGTAGCGCAGTTCCCCGCCGCTTCGCTCCGCCAGCTCCAGAAGCTCCGGACCATGCTTCGCCATCACCTCTTTGTTGGCCGTCACCACTGACTTGCCAGCCGACAACGCTGCCCTGATGCAGTCGGTCGCCGGTTCTTCGCCACCCATCAGCTCCACGATGATGTCGACTTCGTCGAGCGTGGACAACACCAGCGGAGCATCCGAAATCGACAATCCCGACGACGCCAGGCTGGTGCGCGCCGCGACATTACGCACCGCTGCCGCGCGGACCTCAAGCCGCCTACCGCAACGGGTTTCGTAGGCCTGGGCGTTGAACTGCAATGCGTCAAGGACCCCGCGTCCCACGACGCCCAGGCCGAGCAGCCCAATTCCCAGGGAGTCAGCCATTAGGTCCCAGATTCCTCCGCGTGCTCCTCGCCGGCCGAGTCGCCAGTCGTTTCGGCTGGAGCATCTACCGCGGGCTCGACTGCTGGTTCGCTCGGAGCCTCGGCTGGCACTGTCTCATCCACTGGCGTCTCAATCACGGACGCCTCTACCGGCGCAGATTCTGTCGGCGGCGCATCTGATTCGGCGCCGCCTTCGGCAGGTGCCGAGGGCGGTGCGTCGTCCAACTCCGCCCGCATCGCGCGCTGCGCCATCCTGGTCACCATCCTGAACCGCGAAGTCTGCCGCATGTGTTCCGCTGTGTACGGCAACAAGGCCACCTGGCGAGCCCGCTTGATCTCGCGTGCGATCTTCCGTTGATCCTTCGCCGTCAGACCAGTCTTCCGACGAGGCTCGATCCGTCCGCGGTCCGAGATCAACTTCTTCAGTCGATCGACATCCTTGTAGTCGATCGTCTTCACTTCCTGCGGTGTGAACACGGGCGCACGGCGTCGACGTCCTCGTCTCCGCGTCCGCTCGATCATCTGCGGTAGCCGTTCCCCCGACTCCGGCGTGGGTGTAATCCTGGGTGTCGGCGCCGCTGCAGGCGTCTGCGACGGCGCCGGCTCGATCACTGGTTCTGGTTCAGTGGTCATCAATCGTTCTCCACAAACTCCGCAAATGAATGCGCGCTCAGTGCTTACTCAAACGGCAGATCGCCGGCGTCGGGGCCGCCGCCGATGTCGCTCGGTCCGTCTTGCCAGTTGCCGGCGCCTCCGCCGGCGAAGTCTCCGCCCCCACCTCCACGGCCACCAAGGAACTGAATGTCGTTCGCCACGACCTCCGTCGTGTAGCGATTGTTCCCTTCTCGATCCTGCCATTGCCGCGTTTGCAGCCTGCCCTCGACAAAGACCGGCCGGCCCTTGCTGAGGTATTCACCCACTAGCTCGGCGAGCCGCTGCCAAGCGACGATGCTGACCCACTCGGTCACTTCCTGGCGCTGACCCTCACGATCTGTGTAGGTTCGACTACACGCGATGCGAAAGTTAGCGACCGCTGCCCCATTGGCGGTAAACCGCAACTCCGGGTCAGCGCCCAGGTTGCCGATCAGCATTACTTTGTTCAGTCCAGCCATCGAAATTCCCCCGCGATCCTACGTGCGCAGGCTAATGGTCGCGCCGAACGATCAGATGCCGCAGCACCCGGTCATCGATCAGCAACGACTGCTCGAGCTCGTCACGACGCGACTCCGAACCGCCTTCGTAGTGGGCAATCAGGTAGTGACCCTCAAACGCCTGCTTGATCGGGTACGCCAGGCGGCGGCGCCCCCAGTCAATCACTTCAGTCACATCGTTGCCGTAATCGGTCAGCGTCCCGCGCAGGTGCGCCATCCGCTCCTCGATCTGCTCACCCACGATATCGGGATGCAAGACAACCATGATTTCGTACTCCGTCACACCCTGCGCCATGTATCGCTCCTCTGATCGGACTTCATGTCCGTGAACTGCATCTAGCTGCTGATGCCGGGAATCGCAAAACCCGACGCCATCTCGCGCACCTCGGCGCGAACGCGGGCGTGTTCCTCGGCATCGTCGATGTTGTCGAGGACGCGGCTAATCAGGCCGGCGACCTGTCGCATCTCGCCCTCGCACATTCCCCGAGTCGTCAGCGCAGGGGTACCGATCCGAATCCCGGAGGTTACCGTGGGTCGCTGGCTGTCGTAGGGGATTGTGTTCTTGTTCACCGTGATTCCAGCCAGGTCGAGTGCCGCTTCGGCCGCTTTACCGGTCAAGTCCTTGACGCCGACATCAACCAGCAACAGGTGGTTATCTGTGCCGCCCGACACGAGCCGCCAACCCTCGGACTGCAAACCATCGGCCAACGCCCGAGCGTTCGCCACGATCTGAGCTGCGTAGCGCGCAAACTCGGGAGTCGCCGCCTCTTTCAACGCCACCGCCTTGGCCGCGATCGTGTGCATGTGCGGCCCGCCTGACGTGCCGGGGAAAATGGCCCGGTCGATCGCCCGAGCCATCTCCGAGTTCGTCAGGATGAGCGCCGAACGCGGGCCGCGGAGCGTCTTGTGCGTCGTCGTCGTGATTACCGGCGCATAGGGCACCGGCGAGGGATGAACACCGCCGGCAACCAAGCCGGCCACGTGAGCCATATCGACCATCAAGACCGAATCGACCGACTCAGCAATTTCGGCTGCGCGTGCGAAATCATAGACTCGCGGGTAGGCCGTCGCGCCCACGACGATCACCTTGGGCCGGTGCTCACGAGCCGCGGCCGCCATCGCGTCATAATCGATCTGTTCAGTTTCCTGATCAACGCCGTAAGAGACGAACTCAAACCAGCGTCCAGAGATATTCACCGGTAGACCGTGCGTCAAATGGCCGCCGTGGTTGAGTTCCAGCCCCATGGCAGTGTCGCCCGGCGAGAGCAAGGCAAAGTAAGCCGCGATGTTCGCCTGAGTCCCGGAGTGCGCCTGAACATTCGCGTGGTCCGCCCCAAACAGCGTCTTGACTCGCTCGATCGCGACCTCCTCGACCACGTCAACGAACTCGCAGCCGCCGTAGTAACGCTTGCCGGGGTAGCCTTCTGCGTACTTGTTGGTCAGCACCGAGCCCATCGCCGCGAGGACGGGCTCGGACGGATAGTTCTCCGAGGCAATCAGTTCGAGGCCGTCGCGTTGCCTAGCCGCTTCCGACTCGATCGCTGAGGAGATCTCGGGGTCGACTTTGTCCAGGGCGGCCCCTGCCAGCGTCAGCGCCATCTCACACCCATTCGCGTCAGGAAGACCCGAACCAGTCGGGCCGCCGCCGGGTCGAACGCCCGACAGCACACGAACCACTGTCGGTCCCAGCTTACACGCGGTCGAGAATCGTGAGTCAACCAGTCAACTCATGTCGACCCCAGGCCGCGTCTATTGCTGCGAGCAGACCGCCACTCACCAAGGAGTGCCCGCCAATCAACACGGGAGAGTCAGACAAGCTCAGAATCAGCTCACGCAGCCCGTCGTGTTCGATGTTCATCCACAGGCCCAGGTCCGCCTCAAATCGTTCGGGTCGCGACCCGTCCCAACCCAGATGCGAGAGAAACGGTCGGATGTCCCAGATCATTGCATCTCCCATGCTGCCGAGCAGCGAGACAAACTGCTGAATCCCGACCCGCTCGTAGAGCCCCGCCAACAGGGAGGTTGCGGGCTGGCCTCGGGTACGCAAGCCTCGCTCCTCCGACAACATTCGGACTCTGCACGAGGAGTTCCGGTCGACGAGCGCCCATTCCGAGCCACTCACCCGACCGCAGACAAACAGCTCTTCGCGACGCCGCGTCATGGTCTCAAACACCTTGATCGCCACCCTCACCTGCTCGTCCAGTTCCCGTTGGCTCTCAAGCTCCGCCGTGGTCGCCGGTCCGAGCTCCAGCGAACCAACCCGCGCAGCTGTCTTCAGCACGACCAGATCGGCAGGTGTGTCCACGTCCAGCAGCGAACGCGCCGATCGCGCATACGATCGAACCTCTACGCCGCTACGATCTCGCACGAGTTGCGCAAAGTTGTTGTCGACGCGCTCACGATCGACGGAACCGAGCATCGGCCCATCCGATACTCCGATCCAGTCGCACGAGAACATTCTGTTTGCGATGGTCGCGCCCGACTCGACTGTCTCCAGGACCGCCGACCAGTCCTTGGTCATCATCGCGGGCATGCCGGAGCCTGCGTAGCAGACGGGTCCCCGCGCCTCACGCGCCGCCTCCGAGACGATGCTCCCGATCAACCGGCGCGGTTGAGTCCGTTCAACTTCCAGACCCTGGATGTCCACCGTCGAGAAGACCCGTACCCGAGTAAAGCCAGCCGAGCGCGCTCTGTCGGCCGTGTCTGCCAGGATCGCCGCTCGAGCGCGGTCTACGAGCAGTTCCGGGACGGAACGACCGGAGGACGGCTTGTATGTCAACCAGAATTCCGCCGCCTGACTCGTTGCCATCTCAGTCCGCCCGAGCCGCCGTCCAGGCGTCAACCACCGTGGCTCCAGCGGACAGCAGAGTGCGCGCCGCTTCCGACAGCGTCGCCATCGTGGTCGACACGTCGTCAACCAACAACACTCCCCGACCGGTGACCCGTGTCTCGTCAGCCGCGAACGCACCGGACACAATCCGCGGCCGGTCCGCTCTCGAACTCGCTTGAGCCTGCCGCGGGCCCCACCACCCGCGACGACGCAGAGCCCGAGCGTCAAGATCCAACCCGGTCCGGTCGGACACCGCGCGGGCCAGGTACTCTGCCTGGTTTCCGCCGCGCCGCCGCTTGCGCAACAGCGGTATCGGGATCGGAACGATCAGGTCAATGTCTGAGGCTGGTCGAATGTCCCCAGACATCTCGACCAACACACCGGCCAGCCTGCTCACTCCGCGATGCTTCAACGCCAACACCGCCGCCCGCGTTGGGCCGTCATAAGTGAAACCCGACCTCAACTCTCGAACAGCCAGCGGCCTGGAGAGGCAATCGCGGCAAACCGGCTCTTCTGAGCGCAACCAGCAATGACGGCAACGCTTGCCATCCGCCCGTTGCATCAGATGCCGGCACTGTTGGCACATCAGCTCGCCGGCCGCCCCGCATGATGCACAATGCGTCGGCAACGCAACCTCAATCAGCGCTTCGAACGCCTCCAGCGCTGCCCCGATCGGCCGATAGACTGGAATCATGCGCCTCACCGTACAACTCTTCGCCAACCTCGCCGAGACCTGTGGCGCACGCCAGGTCGAACTCTCCGACCTACCCGAATCGCTCACCGCGTCGCTAGTCATGGACGCTTTCGTTGACCGCTTCCCGCAACTCGATGCGATGCGGGATTCCATTATGTTCGCCGTCAATGCCGAGTACGTCTCCGCCGACCATCCAGTGATGCCCTGCGACGAGGTAGCCCTGATACCACCGGTCAGCGGAGGCGCAGACGATGACTTCTTCAAGATCACGCGCGACATCCTTGACCCCACCGACCTGCACAGGTTGGTCCTCTCCCCAGAGGCTGGAGCCGTCTCTCTGTTCGTCGGCGTCGTCCGCGACAACAACCTGGGACGACACGTCAACTACCTCGAATACGACGCCTATCCCGCCATGGCCACCAAAGTCATGCGCCAGATTGCGAGCGAGATTCGAGACCGCTGGGACGTCCTCGACATCGCCATGCACCACAGAATCGGACGCCTCGAAATCGGCGAGGCATCGGTCGCCGTCGCCGTATCCTCCGCCCACCGCGGCGAAGGTATCGAGGCTTGCCATTACGGCATTGATCGACTCAAGGCCATCGTTCCCATCTGGAAGAAAGAAGTTTGGACCGACGGCGAGGAGTGGATCGAAGGATCCCTCACCCCCGCCGCCGAGGTCGACGGACCTGCGGATTGACCACCATCGCCGGCTGATCGGTCCGATAATCCTTGGCCTTCACGAACAGCACCGTTCCGCGCTGGCTATCCAATAGCCGGGACGCCAAGCGGGGATCGAGGCTCTCCGGCGCCACATTCGTTGTGATCAATGTCGGCAAGCGGCGCAAATACCTCGAAGCGCAGAGTTGATAGAGCTTCTCGTTGGCCCACTCCGTCGCCTGGTGAGCACCCAGATCGTCCAGGACGAGCACGTCGACATCCTTAAGCCAGGCGAAGGTCGCCTCGAAGGACGCCTCACCCTCGTCCCGGTAGGACCCGCGAAGCGCATCAAGCAGTTCCGGTATCACAGCGAAGCAGACGCTGTCGCCATTCGCAAGTCGATCATTGGCCGCCGCGGCAGCGAGATGCGTCTTTCCCACCCCCGTGCCACCAATCAGGGTTAGCCAGCCGGCCGGCTGTTCGGTCCACTCCTTCACTGCCGACTTCGCCCGGGGCAGGTTTTCCGCATCCTGGCGGCCGCCCAGTCCCTGCTCCCGGAAGCTGTCGAATGTGTATTGCGACAGCACTTCCTTGGTCATTCCGCCAAACTCCCGGTACTTACTCCCCGACGACTCGCCACCCAGCTCCAACTTCACGACATCCAACGTCAAGAACGATTGAAGCCCGATCCCCGACAGACCCGCCGATTCCGTCACCAAGACCGACCGGCGCCCACTGTTGCGGCGATGATTCAGCAGTTGGAACAGCTTCTCCCGTGCCCAGTCCGTCGGCGAGACACAATCCAGATCGTCCAGGATTAGAAACGGCGCGTCGCGAACGTGCTCAAACAGCAGCGCATAAGAGAAGTCTCCGCCGCTCGACGCGTTCATCGCCGCGCGCAGCCGATCCAGCAGATCGGCTGCCACAAAGTAGAGTGCCGATCTTCCATCGGCGATCCGTCGATTCGCCATCTCCGCCGACAGCCGCGTCCGGCCTGATCCAGCGCTGCCGGTCAGCAACAACCAGCCTGGTTCGTCATCCGGCGCGTCGGCAAAGCGACAGGCAGACGAAGCGACCTCGCCCGACGCCTCCTCCTCCGACAGCCGCGCGTCCGACAACGGTCCCAGGTTGCTCAGCCGCTGCAGCCGAGCCGCCGTCAGCGCCTCCTGCTCGACCCGTTGACACTCACAGGGTTGCACCCGACCGAACTCCGGATCGCCAACCGGCCTGGAGACGCGCACATACCCAGCTCCACCACAGGTCTCGCAGTCTGCCGAGCCCTCCTCGGCCGGCAAGGCATCCTCGCCCCCCAGCGCTCCCCGCCGATCACTCCCTGAAGAGGTGTCGGTAGCGCGACGACTCCAACCCGCTAGCAGCGGACCGATCCGTTGCATCTCCGCCATCGCGTCCCTCCGTCTCCCAGCGTTCAAGGATCGCCTGGACGTAGCGCCAGCTGCGCGCGCCGTTGGCCACGGCCTCGGCGAACGCATCATGGATCCAGTCGGAGCCATACCGAGACTCCGCCGCCTTGATCTCCTCGGTCAGGATCGGCGGCATCGGCGCTCCAAATGCACTCTGCCAGATCTCCGGGGCCGAGCCGTAGACCGGCTCCCGTCCATATGCAGCCATTGAGGCTGGCGGCATCGATGCCGCCTCGATAGCGCGTCGCCCATCGGCGTCGTTCAGCGCAATCCAATCGGTCCAAACGCCATCCTCGACTGCGCGCGCCTGCAACAACGATCCCCGTTGGACAGCCGCACTCAAACCGTCAGCAAACGCCTCATCCACCTCTCGGGGCGGACACAGATTCACCAATGCCTCTATCAACGAACGCGACTCGCGCAAAGCCTTGAGCGAGACTCGCCTCGGGTATCGCCGCACCCGAGAGATCGCTTCAACGACGTACAGCGTGACGATCAGTTCCGCCGGATCCGACATCTTCGGCGCCAGGTCGCGCAGCAATGCCTGCGGCAGCGGCGTCACCGGCGCACCGGAGCGGAAGCCGTCGAATCCCATCAGAACTCGTCCCCTTCCGGCTCGGATCGGACGTAGAAGTCTTCGAACTTCGCCACTGTCGGGACAAACCGCACGTCAACATGACCCACCGCTCCATGCCGATGCTTCGCAACCAGCAACTGCGCGATCTCGTGTCGACCGCTGCTCGCTGCGTCTGCCACTAGCTCGTCCTCGTAGCCCTCACGGTCGTACATATCCTCGCGGTAGATGAACACCACCACGTCCGCGTCCTGCTCGATCGAGCCGCTTTCGCGAAGATCGGACAACTGGGGTACCGGCGGATGGCGACGCTCAACCGCCCGGGAAAGCTGCGACAGAGCCAAGATCGGGATCTTCAGCTCTCGTGCAATCTCCTTCAGTGTCCGCGAGATCAATGAAATCTCACTGACACGATTCGTGTCCGCCGGCGCTCGCGAAAAGCCGTGAACGAGCTGTATGTGATCAACGATGATCAGGCCCAGTCCACTATGGCCAACCCCGCGCCGGTTGGCCTGCTCTTGCAGTCTGGTGTGCAAGTTCCGCGATTTCGCCCGAATCTCAGCCAGCGTCTGGCCCGCCGTATCGTCTACGTAGATCTCAGCCTGCGTCAGCTTGCCAATCGCATGGGAGATTTCGTTGTCCTGGTCTTCAGTGTGGCGACCAATCTGCAGCCGGGCCTGCTCAACTCCGGATTCCGCCGACACCAGTCTTCCCGCGACCTGCTCCGCAGACATCTCCAGCGAAAAAATGGCGACCGGCAACTGATGCGAGATCGCTGCATTTCGGGCGATGGTTAAGGCGAGCGCTGATTTTCCGACCGACGGCCGCGCCGCCAGCACGATCAGGTCGGATCCGTGCATGCCTCCATTGAGCAAGATATCCAGGTCACCGAATCCCGTCCGTGTCGGACCCCTCATCCCAGTGTCCGACTCACTGCCGTCGCTCAGGACATCACTCAGCAGGTCCTGCAGCAGCCGAAAGTCCTGCCGGCGATCAGCTCCCCGTATCCCGTACAGCAGCTCGACCGCCTGGGTCAGCGACTCGCCGACATTCGGATCGGCCTTGTAGGCCAACTCCCCGATCTCGCCTGCGGCGCGAATCATGTCGCGATAGGTCGCCGCTCGCTGCACTAGCCGCGCGTAGTGCTCCGCTCCGACCGTGGCCGGCAACTCGTACACGAGCTGGTTCAAGTACGCCTGACCGCCTGCCTCCTGGAGACGCCCCTGCGTCGACAACTCGGCGGCAACGGTGATCTGGTCGATACCTTCATAGCGATCGAACACGGCCAGGACGGCCGCAAAGATCGCTTTGTGCCGCGGATCCATGAAGTCGTTCGGTTCGAGCATGCCAGCCAGGCGCTCGTACACGCCTCGCTCGGCCAGAATCGCGCCGAGGACCGACTCCTCCGCCGATTGATCCTGGGGCACGCCACGCGGCGCCGACCGCGATCGGCCGTTGCGGCCGGACTCCCCGGCCAACTCGTCATATGTGGGATCGCTAGAGACCACAGCTGCTCCCCTCTGGGAGAGCAGCCGCCAGCGCCTGCCCTAAGCCTCGACGGCTTCCGCCTCTGCGCTCACTTCCCCTGCATCGGTCGCCTCGGCGGCTTCCGCCTCGTCCGCCTCGGCCACGACCTCGGCGAAGCTCAGATCGACGCTGTCGGCATCCGGCTCGACGGTCACAGTCACCTGGGCCGACACGTTTCGCGTCAGCCGCACGCGCACTTCTTCGGTCCCCAAGGAACGCAGAGACTGCGCCAGCAACACCTGACGATGCTCGATTGTGGCGCCGGGCAGCGACTCCGAGGCGATCTCGGACAGCCGCTCGGCGATGTCGCGAGCCGTGATTGAGCCAAACAGACGGCCCTGTTCGCCAACCCGCGCCTGGAACGTCATCTCCGCTCCGGCAATCGCCAGCGCAACCGGGCTCGCTTCGCCGTCCAGCTTTTCCTGGCGGATGGCGTCGGCCTGGGCCAACCGCTCCGCGCGGACCATGTTGTTGCGCGTGGTCGGACCAGCCAGCCCTCGGGGCAACAGGTAGTTGCGGGCGAACCCGTTCTTGACCTCTTTGACCTCTCCTACCAGCGCGGTCCCCTCGACCTCTTCGAAGAACACGACTTTCATCAGCTTGCTCCGCTCGATCCGTCGGACATACCCCACAACCATAGTGACCCATGGCAAACGGCCCAACACATATCGACACACTCGAACCCATGTCCACTATAGGAATTAAGTACGACATTTACAAGCCAGCGGCGCTATCGCTGGTCTGCGCTGGCTCTGCGGGAGGCTGTGCGATGTTGACGCTACCTCGATCCCCGAGCGTCTTTGACACCATCTGTACCACCTGTTCATTGGCCTGCAATCGCCACTCGTCCGAGCAGACCATCACGTCGACACGTTCTCCGTGACGGATCCGCAGATACACCGGAGCATCCCCGGCGTGCATCAGCTTCATCGACTTCAACCCGCCTTCAAGCTGATCCATCAAGAGCACGTCGGCTGCCTCATCGCCCGACTCGTTGATTGTGATCCACAGGGCGGCTCCCGAAACTGGAACCTCGGGTTCAGCCGATGCAACTGGAGCCGTCTCTGGCGAAGCGGGGACTGGTGCATCTCCGCTCGGCCGTGACAACTCCAGTGGTTCGCGAGGCTTCGCCATCCACGGGGGAGCCGGCGCTTGTCGGATCGGTGGTACGACGACCGGCGCCGAACCACTCAACGCATCGGGCGCTGCCGACGAAGGAGTAACCGGCGCTGCGGTCTGCTCGGTCCACGCCTCCACCGACTGCACTGCCAACGTCAAGCGATCCATCCGCGTGCGGATGGTGACTGTCGCCACCACAATCTGGGTCGGTTCCCAGATCTGTCTCGTCGTCGCCCACTGATCCGGCCAGACCGTCACTTCGGCTGTCCCTGACAGGTCTTCCAGCATCACCGCCGCGAACGGATCACCCTTTCGGGTCGTCAGTTGCCGGACACCGCTGACCAACCCCGCCACCGTCTGAGTGTTGCCGGCCATGTCCTCGGTCAGCTCTGACAATCGAGCGTCCACTCTGCCCTGCAAGGCCAGCATCGCCGCCTTCAGCGGATGCTCCGAGACATACGCCCCCAGTAGCTCGCGTTCCCAATTGAGCTGCTCATAGTGCGTGGCTTCCATCCCGTCCTCGAGCTCTACCGTCGGGGTCGGGGTCTCGACCTCGGTGCCGAACAGGTCGAACATTGAAGTCTGGCCGCTATCTCGTAGTTCCTGAGCCCGCCGAGCACGCTTGATGATGTCTTCCGCCGCCGCCACCATCGCCCCGCGCGATTCGATCGAGTCGAACGCACCCGCCTTGGCCAGGGCTTCCAGAGCACGCCGGTTCATCGACTTCGAATCCAGACGCTCGGCGAGGTCGCTAGCGCTCTGGACGGGGCCATTCTCTTTCCGCTCCTCGATCATCGGCTCTACCGCTGCTCGGCCGACGCCCTTGATCGTCCCCAGGCCAAACCGAATGGCGCTGCGGCCATCGGCCATCTTTTCCAACGTGAACGTCGCATCAGAGCGGTTCACATCCGGCAGCAACAGTGGAATCCCCAGCTTGCCGCACTCGGCTGCCGCCTCCCGGATCCGGTCGCTGTTCCCCGCCGCTGCCCTCAGGACCGCCGCCATGTACGGCGCCGGGTAGTTCGCCTTGAACCAGGCAGTCTGGTAGGCGATCGCCGCATAAGACACAGCGTGCGCCTTGTTGAACGCATAACCGGCAAATGGCTCGATCAGATTGAAAATCGTTTGCGCTTCCTGCTTGGAATAGCCGTTCGCTGCCGCGCCGCCCAAAAAAACCTCGCGCTGCTCCTTCATCTCCTTCTCGATCTTCTTACCCATTGCTTTGCGGAAGCTGTCCGCAGCACCCAATGTGTAGCCGGCGAACTTCCGCGCTATGTGCAGCACCTGGTCCTGGTAGACGATCACTCCGTAGGTGTCGTCCAGGATTTCGCCGAGATCGTCGTGTGGGTACGTCACCGCCACCCGGCCGTGTTTGCTCTCGATGAAGCGCGGAATATGTTCCATCGGCCCCGGTCGATAGAGCGCCAGCAGCGCGGCGAGGTCGTGAACGGACGTCGGTTTCAAGTCCTCGACGACCCGGCGCATTCCGCCCGACTCCAGCTGGAACACGCCGAACGTGTCTCCTGCTGCGAGACGCTCATAGGTCTTGGGATCACCGTCGGGCAGGTTCAGGTAGTCGACCTCAAGGCCTTCGTGTTCCTTCACCAGCGCGACGGCCTCTTCGAGGATCGTGAGGTTGGTCAACCCCAGGAAATCCATTTTCAGCAGCCCGACTTTCGCCACTTGGTCCATGCCCCACTGAGTCATCGGAATCCAGTCGCCATCGGCCGACTCGTTCACCGGTCGGCGGAGTGGCACGTTCTCGGCCAGCGGTTCTTGCGAGATGACCACGCCCGCCGCGTGCGTCGATGTGTTTCGCACGACGCCGTTGAGTCGCTCGGCGTAGGAGAGCAATTCGGCGACATTGGGATCATCGCGCTTCGCCTGCTGCATGTCCTGCGACTGCTGTATCGCTTCCGCCACCTTGATGTTGAGCTGATTCGGCACCATCCGCGCCACGCGGTCGGTATCGCTGAGCGGCACGCCAAGAGCGCGTCCGCAGTCTCGAATCGCGGCCTTCGCGCCCAGAGTTCCGAAGGTGATGATTTGTGCGACCCGATCACGGCCGTACTTTTCGGCGACGTAGCGGATCACCTCGTCACGGCGATTGTCGGCGAAGTCCATGTCGATGTCGGGCATCTCGCGCCGCTCGAGGTTGAGGAAGCGCTCGAAGACGAGATTGAATTCCATCGGGTCGATGTCGGTGATCTCAAGGCAGTAGAGGACGATGCTGGCAGCCGCCGAGCCCCGCACCGCGCGCGCAATCCCTCGCTCTTTGGCGAACAGGGCGAAGTCCATCACGATCAGGAAGTACTCGGCGAAGCCGGTTTCCTTGATCACGTGCAGTTCATAGGCCAGCCGCTCGCGATGCGACGCGGGTGGATTGCCATAGCGCTGTTCCAGTCCTCGGTAGGCGATGTCGGTCAGGTGCTCGAGCGCGGTCATGCCCTGAGGGATATCGGGCTGCGGCAGACGCAGCCGGTCGAAATCCAAATGCACATCGCAGCGTTCGGCGACGAGCTGCGTGTTGGTCACTGCTTCGGGCAGATCGCTGAAGGTCGTCAGCATCTCCTGCTCCGACGTGAGGTAGAAATCCTCGCCGCTGAATTTGAACCGTTTTTCGTCGGTGCGCACCGCGTTGGTACCGATACAGAGCAGGAGATCGTGCGCGTCGTGATCCCCTGGTTCGCAGTAGTGCGCATCCTGCGTTGCGACGATCGGCACGTTCAGTTCCCGCGCAATTGCCACGGTGCGCTCCAGCGGTGCCTCGAACTGCGGCAGTTCCTTATGTCGCTGGATCTCGAAGTAGTACCGGTCCTCAAAGACGTTCCGATACCAATCCACGACCTTTCGAGCTGTGTCGTCGTCCTCCCGAATCAACGCTCTCTGGAGTTCGGACGAGGGACAACCGGAGAGGGCAATCAGACCCTCGGAGTAGTCGGCGATCAGTTCGCGATCGAGTCGTGGCCGGTAGTAGAAACCCTCGAGGTGACCACGCGTCGAGAGCTGGATCAGGTTGCGCCAACCCCGCTCGCTCTCTGCGAGCAGGACGAGATGGTATGAGTTGGACGCGGCCTCGCGCCCGTCGGAGCGGTCGCTACGGCTGCCCGGGGCGACGTACGCCTCCATACCCAGGACCGGGCGGATGCCTTCATCGGAGCAGGCCTTGTAGAAGTCGATCGCGCCGTAAAGATTCCCGTGGTCGGTGATCGCCAGTGCTTCTTGGTCAAGGTGCTTCGCCCGGGCCGCGAGCGCCGCGATCTTCGACAACCCATCCAGTTCCGAGTACTCGGTATGCGTATGCAGGTGCGCAAACATCAGAGTCGGCCGCTCCCTTCAAATCATCGCACTTCGGACTCATGAATGTTGCGCCAGCGTGAGGGATCGGCGGAACGGCTCCCGCTCAGATTCGTGGGCAAGGGGTGGGAGCGGCGTGGACAATCGCGATCAACTGTGGAAGACGTTAGATCTCCTGATCCAAGGCAAATGCCGAGTGCAGCACGCGAACCGCTTCCTCGCCCCGATCGGCCCTGACCAGGCAGGTGATCCGAATCTCCGATGTTGTGATCAGCTCAATATTGATGCCCGCGTCTGAGAGAGAGCGGAACATCGTGGCCGCGTAACCAGGCCCCGACTGCATCCCGGTACCGATCAGCGACACCTTGACCAGGTCATGATCAAACAGCACATCCGCGGCGCCGAGTTCACCGGCGAGCGGCCTGCTAATCTCCTGGGTCCGTTCCCAGTCGTCCTTCGTCACGGTGAATGTGAGGTCGGTCAGTTGCAACTCGGACGCATTCTGAACGATCGTATCCACTGAGACCCCCGCGTCGGCCAACGGTCCAAACAGCTGCGACGCGATCCCCGGCCGATCTGGGATATGGCGCAGCGTGACCGACGCGACATCACGGTCCAACGCGATCGTTCGAACTCGATTTTCGGGCTCCATTTCGACCTTCCCCCGTATCAGCGTTCCATTGCCCGAGCCAAACTCGGCCTGGGACGACGCCACCAAAATCGGAATCTCATACAACAAACCCAACTCGACCGCGCGCGGGTGCATCACGCCAGCGCCTTGCTGAGCAGCCTCAAGCATCTCCTCCGAGGCAATGTCCTTCAGGCATCGCGCGTTCGGCTCGATCCGTGGGTCGCTCGTGTAGATGCCTTGCACGTCGGTGTAAATCTCTACCTGTTTCGCTCGCAGGGCAGCGCCCAGAGCAACCGCTGACGTGTCCGATCCGCCCCGGCCCAGGGTGGCGTAGTCACCTTGGGGACTCTGTCCCTGGAAACCGGCGACGACCACCACATGTCCCTGAGCGAACTCCTCTTCCATTCTCCAGGTATCGATGCCGCGGATCCGCGCCCGCCCGAACGTGTCATCGGTGAACACACCCGCTTGCGCTCCCGTCAGCGCCACCGACGGACAGCCCATCTCGACCAGCGCCATCGTCAACAGCGCACTCGAGACCATTTCGCCCGTCGCCATCAGTAGGTCGGTTTCACGTCTCGGGGGCCTGGGATTCACTGCTCGAGCGAGCGACAGCAGGTCATCGGTCGTCTTGCCCATGGCTGAGACGACAACCGCAATCTGCTCGCCCTCGGCCGCCCTCGCTGCCACGCGACGGGCAACGTTCCGTAGCCGATCGAGCGTGCCGACCGACGTTCCTCCGTACTTCTGAACGATCGTCACAGAATTTGCGCCCCGCCTGAATCAATCCCTGTGATGAAGGCGTCTCCCGTGATCCCATGCGCCGAGGCTGCCGACTTCCAGGCATCCTGCACATCTGCCGCACGTTCTTCGCTCGTCAACGCCATCAGCGTCGATCCGCCGCCGGAGAGATAGGCCGCATAGGCGCCAGCCGACTCCGCAGCGTCAAACAATTCGAACATCGTTGGGAACAGCTTGGAGCGGGGAATCTGATGCAGCCGATCATCAGTCGCCGTCTTCAACGCATCCCACGAGCCCGTCGTCAGAGCGGCGACAAGCAGCGCCGATCGGCAGGAGTTATGCACCGCATCCTTGCGCGAGAGCTTGTCCGGCAGCAGCGCCCGACCCTTCTTGGTCGACATGTTGAAGCTCGGAGTGAATCCAACGAACCGCAGCCCGTCGGCCACCGGCAACGCCACTCGAGTGACCTTCCGGCCCTTCATCGCCACGATCTGGCAACCGCCAAACAGCGCCGGCGCCATGTTGTCGGCATGTCCCTCAAGGTCCGAGCCAATCTCCAACACCCGGTGCTCCGAGAGCGGCTGGCCCAACAGTGAGTTGGCCGCTATCAGACCGGCCCCTCGACACGCTGCGCTCGCACCCAGACCGCGGCCCAGCGGGAACTCCGCGTCTACCGAGATTTCGATCTCTTCCGACTCGGGGCGCTCGCGGCCCAGTTCCCGATACACCTCGCGAACTGCCTTGCGAACGTGCCGAGACATCGGCGAGCGTTCACCCTCGTTCCCCGATGCGATTGACACAGTCACGGTGACGTATCGCTGCAACGCCACGCCTGCGGCGTCGAAGCCGGTGCCCAGGTTCGCAGAGGTCGCAGGGACGCGAACCGTGATCGGCCCTAGTGGATCGATCGTTTCGGTATGTTCGGGCCACGTCTCAGCAGTCATCGCGCCTCATTCTATGAGTCGCCACAGCGTGCATCCAACCAGTCGTTCACAATCGTTAGCGCATCCGTCAACACACTCGAGGCACTCCGGCTGGCGTCGATCGACACAATCCGCTCGCGCTGCTCAGCCGCCAGCGTTCGAAACCCGGCATTGACTCGCCGGTGAAATGCCAGGTCCGCGTCGCCGATCCGGTCGCCCTCGGAGGATCTCGCACGAGTCCTGGCCAGCCCAATCTCAGCCGAGACATCGAGCAGCAATGTCAAGTCAGGCCTTAGGCCCTGCGTGGCCTCTGCGTTCAGGCGGCGCAGCCGCTCCAGATCCAAGCCGCGGCCGTACCCCTGATAGGCCAACGTCGAATCGCTGTAGCGGTCGCTGAAGACCAATTCTCCCGCCGCCAGAGCAGGTTTCAAGACTTCGTTGACATGCGATGCGCGCGCCGCCAGAAACAGCCAGGTTTCGTCCCAGTCGCCCATGTCGAGTTGTGGATCCAAGACCAGTGTCCGCAACTGCCTACCCAGCCGAGTGCCCCCTGGCTCAAAGGTCAACCGCACCGCTCGTCCCGCCTGTCCCAGGCAGTCAGCCAACGACTTCGCCAGGGTTGTCTTGCCGGCGCCGTCGCCGCCCTCGACTGTGATGAACGCACCTCGGCCCGACGATGAGTCCGCCTCAGCCAGCATGGATCCGCACTCGACGATTCGGTTCGCGGCCCCGACTCACCGACTCCAGCGCCTGATCGGTAGCCAGCTGATGCTGCAGTTTGCGCACGTACGGTCCTTGCGGAGTCAGATCGACAGATGACTGACGCCCTGAGTGAATCTGCGAAATCGCGTCCTCCGCCTCTGAAAGCGCGGCAGTCACGGAGTCGTTCGGGGACGATCCCTTCGATAGGGCGCGCAAACTCTTTTCCATCTGCAGCACTGTGTTGTGCTTCAGCACAACCACCGGCATCCGACGCGACTCCGCCAGCCGTAGCTCCGGCGGGCGCCGGCGGAAGGCGGCCCGCAGAGTGATCAGCACATCCGCCTCTTCGACTCGCTCTGCAATCGAAACGTTCGCGCCGGTCTCCCTGATCGCCTCCCGCAGCCTCGATAGCGAAACCCCGAGCGGATACACCTTCTGGTGCGGTCCCCGCGCGGCCGTTCGCGGACGAGAATTCGTTCGACGCAGCAACGGGGCCTCATGAGAGGACCCGTTCCCAAAACTCGGCCCGCTACCCGCGCCTCCAACGGACGACTTCCGCTCGAACAGGTCGTTGAGCGAGTTCTCGAAACCCGACAGCCCACTGTGGGAGACCATGGACTCCACCGAGTCCGCCGACGTATGCACGGTCCCGTCATCGTCCACTTCCCGGATCTCGGCTGCCACCGATTCCCCACGCAACAGCGCATCCACGGTCGTATCAAGATTCGAGTGCACCGCAACCCGATTGAACGATTGAATCTCGACCAGCGCGTCAAACGTTGGCGGCGCCTTGCGCTCCAGCACCGACTTCCGCGTCCCTCGACGCCGCGCCTCCTCGTCAGACAGCGTCACCGTCTGAATCCCGCCAATCAAATCAACCAGAGTCGGATTCAACATCAGATTGGCCAAGGTATTGCCGTGCGCAGTCGCGACCAGCTGCACGCCGCGTTCAGCGATCGTGCGCGCCGCCTGCGCCTCTAACTCAGTGCCGATCTCATCGATCACGATCACTTCCGGCATGTGATTCTCGACCGCTTCGACCATCACTGAATGCTGCAGCTCAGGCCGCTCAACTTGCATCC
Organism: Dehalococcoidia bacterium; assembly: GCA_022822855.1. Lineage (GTDB taxonomy): Bacteria > Chloroflexota > Dehalococcoidia > Bin125 > Bin125 > Bin125. The sequence continues at coordinate 16,761 of JAJDYG010000026.1, read as the reverse complement.
GCCTTGCTCGGCCAATACCCGAGTGCGGGATATCGCCGTCGCCACCGATCTCATTGGAGGTATCGACGATCACTACCCGTTTGCCCTGTTCAGCAAGCACGCGGGCGGCCTCGCGAAGAATCGTCGTCTTGCCGACACCTGGCCGACCCAGCAACAGGATCGAGGCACCGGCCTTGACGAAATCTTCAATCACCGCTACTGATCCGGTGACCGCGCGACCCACGCGCATCGTCAGGCCAACCACGCCCTTCTGTCGATTGCGGATACAGGCGATCCGGTGCAATGTCCGTGGAATGCCGGCGCGGTTATCCGCCCCAAACTCTCCCAGACCAGCCACCACTAACTGCAGCTCAGCGTTCGTGACTTCTGTCCCTCGCAGAATGACCTCGCCCTCGAGGTACCTGGCATACGGCGGTCTGCCAAGGTCCAGGACGATCTCCAGCAACCCATCCTCATCCCCGCGCTCTCCGATCGCCCGTCGGATCGCTGTCGGCAGTGTCGACAGCAGCGCCTCGAGATCATCGCCGCGCGCCGCTGCGAACGTGTCTGTGCTAACCGTTGTCAAGTCCGTCATCTACCCCGTTTCGCTGCCGAATCCAGTCTGCCGTCCATCCACCATCCCCGGTCGGGAATGATTCACCGTCAGTGTATCGCTGCGCATCGCGCCTTTGACCCCGCCTATGCAGTCGCAATCGCAGTTTCGAGCTCGTCCACCTCGCCCCCGCCAGCCATCAGGTAAGACAAACTCTCCAGCGTCAGCGTTTCGCTGCGCCGATCTTCGACCAGGCGGCCGCGCTGGAAGACCAGGAACCGGTCCCCGACCCAGAACGCGTGCTGCGGCTTCGGTGTAACCAGCACAACCGCCGTCCCGCGTTGCGCGGCTCGACGGATCAGCCGCAGCACCGCCCCCGACTGCCTCACCCCCAATGCCGATGTCGGCTCATCGAGAATGAGCACACGGGCCCCGTAGAACAGCGCCCGCCCGATCGCCAGGCCCTGACGCTCGCCGCCCGACAGTGTGTGTGCCGCGCGGTCCGGATCTCCCAGGCTGACCCCAAGCTTGTCGAGCTCTGTTTGCATCGCCTCTTTGGCGTACTCGACATCGAATCGTTGAAAGATCCCCCATCCCTTGACGGGCTCGGCGCCCATGAAAAAGTTGCGCCACAACGACATCATCGGCGCCAGAGCCAGATCTTGGTACACCGCGACGATCCCCTGCGCTCGTGCCTGCCGGGGCGAAGCGAACTCCGTCACCGTTCCGTCCAGCAGGATCTCGCCCTCGCTAGGACGAATCAGGCCGCACAACATCTTGATGAACACCGACTTGCCCGCCCCGTTATCGCCGACAACGCAGGTCACCTCGCCCGCATTGAGCGCGACATTGACATCCTCCAGGGCCGTGACCGATCCGAACTGGCGGCCCAGCCCGCGCGTCTCCAGAACTGGAGGCTCCTCATGCCCCGCTGCTTCCGGCGCCTCAACCGCTTGCTCTGTCGTCATCTGCTGCTCCAACTCTGCGCCGCTGCGACGGCGCTCAGGTCGACCGCGCCGTGCGCACCCGTTCGCCCACTATGTGATTGATGAGGGTTGAGACGAGCAACAGTACGCCAAGGAATGCCCAGCGCCAGTCTGAGTTCCAGCCCGCGTGCGGAATACCAACGAAAGCGATTCCCCAGATCAGTGCGCCAATCGCTGGACCTACGGCGGATCCGTAGCCGCCCGCCATCCGGCAACCGCCGACCACCGCCGCAATGATGTAGAAGAACTCGGCGCCAACGCCTTGCCCCGCCTGAACCGATGTGTAGCGCACTGCGTTGCTCACACCCACAAACCAGGCCGCCCCGGCCGTCAGCATGAACAGGCCAATCTTCGTCCCGTTCACCGGGACGCCGACCGCGCGCGCAGCCTCACGATCGCCGCCAGTCGCGAAGATCCAGTTGCCAATCTTGGTCCGCCACAGTATCCACGTGGCAATCAACGTAAAGCCGCCCCACCACAGCAGCGACACTCGGAAGTCTGAAGGAGCGGTCCCGAACACTGTCGCCACGATCGCGTGGAGCGAGTCAAAGCCCGCCGCTTCGTCGATGTTCTCGATCAAGGCGTCGCCAGTGAAGTACTTCGACAGGGCCACGTTTGCTCCGCGAAGTCCAAAGAACGTGCCCAGCGTGATCACGAACGACGGCAATCCTGTCCAGACCACCAGCACGCCATTCCACAACCCCAGACCCAGACAAACCCCCAACGACAACACCAACGCGAGCCAGATGTTCATGCCCCATTCGGTCGCCATCACTCCAAGCAGCGCCCCGGCCGTTCCGACCATCACGCCAGCAGAGAGATCGAACTCCCCGCTGATCATCAAGAGACCGACGGCCACGGCGATGATGCCGTAGGGCCAGGCGGTATCCAGCACGCGAGCGATCGTCGGAATCTCGACCATCGCGCCGGAACTGGCAATGCTGAAAAAAATGAACAGCAGCGCCGCCGCGACCATCGAACCCAGCTCGGGACGCAGGACCGCCGTTCGCACCCACGGCCGCTCCTTGCCGAACGCAGGTAACTGCAACAGTGACACCGATGCCCCTCTCCTCCACCGATCTACGGCAGATTACTCCGTTGCCTGTTCACTTGCGCCCGATCCCTCGTGCGAACGCTGGATCGCCTCGCGCACCCGTTGGACGTTGTGCGAATCGACAAATCCCGGGCCGAGCAGGACCCCGCGCCCGGCAATCCATTGCAAGAGGGCATCCGCCAACTCGTCACCTTGGGTCAACTCCGAGTACTGCACCAAGCGTGCGTACGCCACCGGTAGGTAGCCCTGGAGATATGGCTGCTGATCGACTGCGAACTCCACCCGCCCGTCCTCGATCGCATCGAGCACCTCTTCGTTGAGTTCGAACACCGCGTGGATTACGGTCCGTCCCCCCGGAGCAGATTGTCGCGCGCGATCGATGGCACTCGAGGCGTCGTTCATGACAACCGTGTTCATCGTCAGCACGGCATCGATGGAACTGTCCGCGAGCAATGCCCGTTCGATCTGCTCATCGACCCCGTTGCCCGGCTCGACCTTGAGCGTCGTCAATAGGTCCACTCGTGAGCCGGCACGGTTGCATCTCGTCTCCAACGCCACGTTCAGTGCTTCATGTTGCACGCAGAGCAGATGCGTGGCCCCTCCCTCAACCAGACGGTCGCCAACGGCCAAGCCCGCAACCGTTTCCACCTGGCCAAAGTACGAGTCCGCGCCGAGTTGCGCTCCGATGTCGGCGCCGACGTTGATCACATAGACCGTCACCCCAATCAGAGCCGCATCGCTCACCACCTCCGACATCGCCTCCGGGTCCGACAGCGTCACCACCAGCACTTCGAAGCCCTGCTGGACCGCCTCGTCGATCAGTCGGACCCGCTCATCGGAGTCGTCGGTTGATCGCCAAAACAGGTTGACATCAAACGTTCTGGCTGCGTCCTCTGCGCCTGCTCGAACGTCTTCCCAGAAGGGATCACCTTCTGCTCCATGGACGATCATGGCCACCGACATCGGAGGCGCCAAGCCCAGTCCCAGCCGCTCCCGAGCCGCCTCAGCGCATCCGGCCGCCGTCAGCCCGACCAGCACCAGGAACAGCATCGCCAACCACCGCCGCGACACGCTGGGAGGAACCATCATCAATCCTGCCCCAGTTGCGGGAAGCGCCGCACGTTCGACTGATCCACGAATCCCGGTCCGGTCACCAATCTTCCCGTCGCCGCCCAGCGCTCCATACCGGCCAGGATTCCGCTCGTTGCCGCATCAGCTTCCAGAGACCTGAAATAGGCAAAGGCGATTGGTAGAAATCCCTGCAGATAGGCCTGCTGGTCCACGGCGAATAGCACATCGCCCGCCTCGATCGCGGTCAGGATCGCGGGCGACACGTCGAACGTCGCCAGCTTCGCCGTCGAACCCGACGACTCGATCGCCGACAGCGCCAGCTCGGCGATCCCGGAGTTCAGCGCCAGGATGCCGTCGATGCTGGGATCTGCCTGCAGCAGCGCAGCAATCTCGCCGGTCGTCGAGACACGGTCTGCTGTCCCCGTGACGAACAGGCGCTGCGAGGAACCGCCCGACAGCTCCATCGCCAATCCGGCATTTGCGCACCGCGCCTCCAGCCCTACATTGCCGGCCTCGTGGATCAAACACAGCAGCTTGCTCACTCCCGACGTCACCATCCGCTCGCCCGCGCCCAGACCCGCCACACCATCCGGCTGACCGAAATGCGTCACTGCGCCAAAGTCTCGACCGCGTTCCTCACCCGAGTTGATCGTCATCACCAACAAGCCGGCGGCCACCGCCGAGCGGATCGACTGCTCCAGCGCATCCGGGTCGGCCAGCGACACGATCAGCACGTCGTATCCCAACGCCACAGCATTGTCGACGAGCCGCACCTGCTCGTTGACGTTGCCGTCTCCGTCGTAGAACAGCTCAATGCCGAACTCACGCTGAGCCGCAAACGCGCCGGCGGCGACTTCATCCCAGAACGGATCGCCGATCCCGCCGTGCGTCACCATCGCGACGCGGATATCCGTCGGCGGCAGCACACCGGTTCCCGCCTGCAGCGAGATGTCCTTGTCCACCCGGCAGATGTACGCGGCGATCATCGCCAGCGCGATCAAGCCGAGCAGAGCTACCCAGCGCAGCCAACCCTCGTTCGCGAGACGATCGATCCTTCTCGCCAGCACTCCCCATCTCCCCCGTTCCGCCGACCAGTCGCTCAGCTCGAATGCGAGTCAACCGATACCGGCCTGCAAGACACCCTGCAGGCCGCCCCGCAAGGCAACTTGTAAGTCACGCTAGGCTACCAATCATGCGCATCGGTCTCATCTCCGACACCCATGTCCCGGAAGCCGGTACCGAACTCTGGCCCCAACTTTGGGACCGAATCAAGACCGCTGACGTGCTCCTGCACGGCGGAGACATCCACGACATCGCTCTGATTGACAAGCTCGAAGCGGTCGCGCCGATTTATGTCGCGCGCGGAAATGGCGACGACGGCTCCGGTGGGCGTCCCGTCCAGCCCGAGGATCCTCGGCTACGCGAGGCCTGGTCGCTCGAGTTCGAGGGCTTCACCTTCGGACTCACCCACGACATGGCGCTGCCAGAATGGCCGCCCTACCGCACTGTCGAATCAATGATGGACCATTACTTTGGCGGTCCACGCCACGTCGTGGTCCACGGCGACACCCATGTCGCCTCGATTGAGACCATTCGCGGAGTCCTGCTGATCAATCCCGGCAGCCCAATGTACCCCCGCAACCTCGACACCAGACTCGGCACCCTGGGATTCATCGAGATTGACAACGGCCGACTCCACGCCTGGTTGGAACAGCTCGACCAAGACGGCTCCCACGTCATCCGCGAACAGCCAAAGTACGTTTACTGACGCCGTCGCTGGCGCCGTTTCAGTCCCGCCTCCACCCGCGAGTCCTCGCCAGCCAATACGCTACTCGCATGGCCGGTATCTCAGTCCTCGTTCCGTTCGACCGCTCGCCCGAAGCGCGGCGCGGCCTCGACGTCGCGCTCCATCTGGCTCGCGTCGAACGGCGCAAGTCCCGCGTCCTACTGATCTACGTGGTGGAAGTCGAACGCAGCCACCCCGTCGACTCTGACCTGCCGCAAGAATCGGCCCAGGGCGAAGCCTGCCTGGCCGAAGCGGAAGCGGCTGCCCGCCAGGCCAAAGTCTCTTGCGAAGCCATCCTTCTGCAAGCCCGCAGTGCGGGACCCGCCGTCGTTGACGTCGCAGCAACTGAGCAGATCGATCTGGTTGTCCTCGGGGTCTCGCACGCCAACACCGTGCATCGAGGCGGCGGCGAGCAGACCGCGCTCGTGCGCCGATCCGCCGCCGCCATCGACCTGGGTCATACCGCCGACTACATCCTCTCTCACGCGCCCTGCGAGGTCATCGTCGTGCGAGAGCCGGCAGCTCAACACCCGGGCCAACTGAACAGCGGGTTCATCGACGACTAGTCGTCGCAACAGCCGGGAGGCAGGAAACCGTCAATGCGAGTCGTGATCATGGGTTGTGGCAGGTTGGGCTCCACCCTCGCGCGTGAACTCGACCAGGAAGGCCACAACGTGACCGTCATCGACATCGACTCGGCCGCATTTAACTGGTTGGACGACGATTTCCGAGGCTCCACCATCGTCGGCGCCGGCGAGGACATCGAAGTGCAGGAAGTTGCCGGCGTGCCCGGCGCCGACATCTTCCTCGCCCTGGCCAACGGCGACAACCGCAACGCCATGGCCGTCCAGGTCGCCAAACACGTCCACCGCGCAGCGCGCGTCGTCGCCCGCATCTACGATCCCGAGCGCGCCGAGGTCTATCGCCAGCTCGGAATCAACGTCGTCAATCCGACAACGATCCTCGACCAGATGGTGCGCGAGGCCGCATTCGCCAAAGAAGATCCAAACGGGGCCGCGACCTAGTCATGTACATCATCATCGTCGGCGGCGGCAAGGTCGGACGCGGAGCGGCTCGCGACCTGATCGAGATGGGACACGAGGTCTGCGTCGTCGAGCGCGACGCGAACACCGCCTGGTCGATCAACAATGAACTCGGCGAGGTCGCCCTGCTCGGCGATGGCGCCGAGATTCACGTCCAGCGCGCCGCCGGAATGAATCGCGCCGACGTCGTCGTCGCCTGCACCGGACGCGACCAGGCCAACCTCGCGGTCGCCCAGACCGCCCAGACCCGCTTCAATGTGGGCAAGGTCATCTCCCGGATCAACGATCCGCGCAATGAACGCATCTTCCAGACTCTGGGATTCAACTACACGATCTCCGCAACCACAGCGATCGTCAATGCGATCGAACAGGAGGTCAGCGCCGGCCTCACCCGCCTCACCCAACTGCGCTCCACGGCCTTCGTCCTTGCTGAACACGTCATCCCCAGGCTCGCCCCATGTGTTGGCTGCACCGTGCGCGACCTCGACCTACCTCCTCATACCGTGCTGGCGCTCATCATCCGCGAAGACGACGAACCCGAAATCCCGGGCCCGAACACGACGATCCACGCCGCCGACGTAATCGTCGCCGTCACTCAGCCCCAGCACGAATCAGCCCTGCGAACGGCGCTGACCGGAGAGCCCTGATCCCATGAGCAACGCCAGCCCCAGTCCCAACCGCATCGCCTACCTCGGACCCGCGGGAACGTTCACCGAGCAGGCCGCCGCCCTCTTCGCCGGCGAGAGCACATCATCCAACCTCATGCCCTTTCCCAGCATCACCGCCTCCGCCGAGGCCGTTGCTCATCGCGACGCCGATGTCGCCGTCGTCCCCTTCGAGAACTCGCTTGCCGGCGCCGTCGGCGAGACCCACGACCTGATCATTCACCAGCTTGACCTGTACATCCGCGATGAGTTGGTGATCCCCATCGAACACTGTTTGATCGCCGCACCCAACGCCGACATATCGGACCTACAGGTGATCTACTCACATCCTCAGGCACTCGGACAGTGCCAGCGTTATCTCAGCCGCCGGTTCCCTCGTACGCGCACTGAAGCCACGCTCTCCACCGCGCAAGCCGTGGCCCGCGCCGTCGAACTCGGCGATCAAGTCGCCGCGATCGCTCCGCGGCGCGCCGCTCAATTGCACGACGCGCAGATTCTCGAGTTCGGGATAGAGGATGATCATCGCAACGCCACCAGATTCGTCGTCCTCGCGCATGAGGACCATAGTCCCACCGGCGACGATCGCTCGACCATCCTCTTCAGCACTGCCAACCGCCCTGGAGCCCTGCTCCGCGTCTTGCAGCACTTCGCCGACGCCGACATCAATCTGACCAGGATCGAATCGCGACCGGCGCGAGAGCGGCTCGGCACCTATCTGTTTCTGATCGACTGCGACGGACACCGCACCGACCCAGCGCTCGCGCTTGCGCTCGAACACATGGAACCCGACCTCGAACAACTCCGCATCATCGGTAGCTACCCTAGGGCTCCCAGGCCCTGACGAAGCTCTCCCCTCATGCCAGAGATCCCCGAACTCCAGCACGTCGCACGTATCCTCACCGACCAACTCGCCGGCCGTCCGATCACCAGCATCGACGTTCAGAAGCCGATCGTCATTCGCCTGCCCAGGGAGGACTTCGAGGCCGGCTTACTCGGAGCTCAGGTCAGATCGGTCCAGCGATTGGGCAAGTTCCTGCTCTTCCACACCGATCGCGACAGCGTCCTCGCCGTCAATCCCATGCTCACTGGCCGCTTCCAGTGGATCTCCGGCCCGGACGGCAAGCAGAAGCCTCACGCTCGAACCTGCTTCACTCTGAGATTCCTGGACGATGACCGGCCGTTGGGCATCCGCTACATCGACGAGCGTTACCTCGGTAAGGTCTACCTCGTCGACGCCGAAGACCTTGACCACGTGCCGGTGCTCAATGAGCAGGGACCGGACGCTCTCGACCCGGATCTCACTCTGGACGTCTTCCTCAAGCGGCTCAAGCGCTATCGCGGGCAGGTCAAGAACGCGCTGGTCAACGCGAAATTCATCGCCGGCATCGGCAACGCCTACTCCGACGAGATTCTGTTCACCGCCGGCATCCACCCCTTCACCAAGATCTCAACCCTGTCGGACGAGCGGCGCACCAGGCTCTACGAAGCCATGCGCGAGACGCTTGACTGGGCCGCCGAGATTGCGGCAAACGAGATCGGTCGGAAGATCGACCGGAAACCTCGCGACTTCCTCAACGTTCACCGCAAGGGCGGCAGACCCTGTCCCCGTTGCGAGAGTGCGATTTCGGAAGTCTCTCCCAACCGCCGGGTGACTTCCTTTTGCCGCACCTGCCAACCGAGCTGACGTTCGCGACAATCAGTCGCCCGACAACATTCCGTCCGCGCCGGGGATGAACGGCGCCCAGCCCGGCTGGCTCTCCAGGTACTGCCCGAACAGGTTGGCCGGCGTCACCCTCGGCCGCCTTGGTTCCGCCCGCAGCTTCATCCGTGCCTCGCGAGGCGTCCGCCCGGCCTTGCGGTGATTGCAGCCCCGGCAGGCCGAGACCAGATTCTCCCAGGTGTGGCTGCCGCCGCGAAATCGTGGCAGCACATGGTCGAGCGTCAGGTCCTTCAGCGCCGGCCGCCGGCCGCAGTACTGACACATGAAGCGGTCGCGAATGAACACCTCTCGGCGAGACAGCCGCATCACTGGCCGGGGCCGACGGATGAAGTAGACCATCCGGATGACTGAGGGCACGTCGAACTCATCGCCAACCGTGCGGAGCAACGCCTTGGCTCGATCCAGTCGATCGATGACTTCCGCCTTGCCGCGTGCAACCAGCACCACCGCGCGCCGCACATTGCAGACATGCAACGGCTCATAGTTCTGATTCAGCACCAGGACCGATTTGTTCAGAACCGACATCACACCGACGTGATCGTACCACCGCCGGCACCGAGCGAACGCTCGCAAATGGTCTTCGTCGGACACCGAGCCGCGAATTCTGCCGGCTAACCGCCGCCGATCGGTCCCTGGACACCGTCAACCGTGGCGCGCAGCGTGTCTACTTCGGCCACGAACTGCTGGATCGCCAGGTCGAACTCGGAGGGCAACAGCGCTCGAACGACGGGGACATTGTCCAACATCGCCCAGCCGATGACCGAGCCGCCGATCTCACCGTTGGCGTCGTCGAGCCCGGCCATCACCACGATCGCAATCGCCGCCTGAGCCAACAGCAGACCGAACAACGCTCCGAACAACGCGCCCGCCGCGCGATCAGCCCAGCCCAACAGCAGCACCGACGCCAGGCCGCGCATGAACGTACCGACAACGTAGCCGCCAACCGACACCAGCGCCATGATTACGACGAAACTGGACGCCTTCATTGGTCCAGACGGCGCCTCCGCAATCGCCAGGTCGACGAACACTCGCTCGTGATACATCCCCGCCAGCAGCACCCCCACGACGATCGACAGCAGCGCGATGCCGGCCCGCAGGATCCCCATCCGCCAGCCCCACACAGCGATCCCGACGGCCACCAGGACAATGGCCAGATCGATCCAACTGAGACCTAGAATCAGCCCGGAATCACTCACGAGGCTCACTGTACACAGGTCTCTCGAATCGCCTGCTAGCCCCGATACCTCTCCGTCCGACGCTCACCGGCGGCCTGCGATTCCTGCGCATCGCGGCCCAGCATTCCGAGCTGAGCCATGGAGACGAAGTCCGAGCGGGTCACGATCACGTGGTCCAGCAGAGCGATACCCATCGTCGCCGAGGAGGCGCTTAGATCAGCGGTCATCGCCCGGTCCGCCCGCGATGGCTCCGGCGAGCCCGACGGATGATTGTGCACGACGATCATGGCGGGACCCTGGTGGACGATGACCGGACGCAGCAACTCGGCAACACGCACCGATGCGCCGTGCACCATTCCCTTGTACAGCCGCTCCTCCCGAATCAGGCAATGCTGCTGATCCAGGACCAGCACCCAGACCTCCTCGTGAACCAGATCACCCAGCAGTCCGCGATAGCGCTCGTACACCTGCTTCGATGTCCGAAACGGTTCCCGGGCCGGCCACTCGTCATCGGCCAGTCCTCTCGCGGCCAGCTCAACCGCGGCCTTGATCCTCGTCACCTTGGCCGTGCCCAGTCCGGATACCTGCTTCAACTCCTGCACCTCGGAGCGCAACAGACCGACCAGACCGCGATCCTTGAGCAAGCTCCGCGATTTCTCCAGGACATTCTGCTCGCTGTCCCCGGTACTCAGCAGGATCGCGACCAGCTCTGCATTAGACAACGCTTCAGCGCCCAGGCGGACCAACCGCTCGCGCGGCAGGTCCTCTTTGTCCATGTGATCGACCAACCGCTTGCGAGGCGTTCGGCCTTGCGGCACAGGCGCGGGCTCGCTCTCGGCATCCGATTCCGCCCGCCGAGCCAGCTCAGCGTCTTCTCTGGCCCAAGCCTCCTGGAGTTCAGCTAGTGGGTCTCGCACCCCGTTACCCGCCGCTACTCGTCGCGGCTTTCGCCAAATGTTGGCAGGTCGACCCGTTCGCGACTCGGAGCCGCTTCGCGCTCCCGTTCCCGCCGACGCTGTTCCCACGCTTCCTCGATGTTCCGCGAGCGCTCCTCTTCCTCTGCCTCTTGCTCTGCTTCCTCTTCGGTGCGCGGACGCTCTTCCTCGCCCAACGGCCGCCAGGAGACCACCGCGTTCGTGTGCGGGTAGTGATGCAGGTAAACCCAGCCGCCCGGCTCCGGCATCTCATCGAACATCAGCCTCGGCACTCGATAGACGCGACGAGCGACCAGGACGTAGTGTGCGCGGAAAAAAATCAACAGGTCGAACTTGCGCCACTTGCGCGCCACCTGACCGGTGGTCTCGATCGGCTCGGAAAACCAGTCGCGAAACGCCGAGAGCGCCGAAAACCCGGACAGCAGGCCAATCAGCGCGAATAGCGAAAAGCCAAACCAGGCCCCGCCGTTGCCGCCCAGGGCGTCGACCATCATGTACACGGCGCCAACCGTCAGCAGGCCGAAGGCCGGCGTCCAGATCACCATCGAGCGCAGAATGCCCCGCTTCGCGCGATCCTGATCCGGCGCCTGCGTGCCACGCAAGTCGTGGTATCTACCCGCCGCCACGACCGCTCTTCCCCTCTTCCGCCGACGCACCCGACTCGTCAGCCACCGCAGACTCGTCCCATTGGGGAATCCAGATCCACTCGCCGCGAATCAAGGTCGAATCCTCGTCCAGATGCCAGTTCCACAACAACAGGTCGGACACCGTCACACCCCGAGCGCTGGCAATCGCGAACAACGACTCTCCACGCTGGACTTGGTACCACTCAAACGAATCCGGCAGCGCGGGGCCGCTCGGATCCGGCCGCCCCGGCACGATACCGGTTTGCGAAGGCAGCGCCGGCGCGGCGGCATCGCTCGATTCAGGAGTTGTCGCAACAGCCAATGCTGGTCGGTCCGTTTCTGCCGCCTGGGTCGCCGACGGTTCCACCACGTCCGACTTCGCTTCAGGGGTCGCCGCCGGCGCAACCGCAACAGCCCCAGATCCCTGGCCGGTCGACTCCACAGCCTCCCTGGATGTCCCCCACAATGCCGCCACGACGACCACAGCCACCGTCAGCACGACCACAACACCCAACTCGAAAGCTCGCGAATTTCGCGGCCATCGACCGCTGGGGAGATTGATGACCGGGTGATCAACCGCCATCGCAGACCCCGGAATCGACGCCGACGGCTCGCGCCGGCGCGAAACTGTACAGCGGGGTTAACGATAGCGCAACTCGGACGCGCCGGACGTACGTCGGCTACTGCACGCAGTGCGACCGCGCAGCTGTCAGATGGGACCAGATCGGAGCCGGACCTACTTGAGTTCGACCGTCGCGCCGGCCTCTTCGAGCGAAGCCTTGACCGCGTCGGCCTCTTCCTTGGGCAGACCCTCTTTGACGGTCTGCGGCGCAGACTCGACAAACTCCTTGGCCTCGCGCAGCCCGAGGTCGGTCACCGCGCGGACGGCCTTGATCACGTTGATCTTCTTGTCGCCGAACGCCTGCAGAACCACATCGAACTCGGTCTGCTCTTCGGCCACCTCGGCCGTCGCCGCAGCGCCGTTGCCGGCAGCCGCGACTGCCGCGACCGGAGCCGCCGCCGTCACTCCGAACTCTTCCTCGATGCGCTTGACCAGGTCCCGCGCTTCGAGAATCGTCATCGCGCTGATCAGATCAAACGCTTCGTCAACCTTCGACATGTCTGTCTCCACTCAATGCCGGCCGTTCAGACCGTGTCTTCTCTGTTTGCACGCCCGAGCGGTCGCCAGCGATCGCCCGGGCAGATGTCCCGTTACTCGGCGCCCGACTCGGCAGTTTCGAGCTGCTCCGCGCGCGCCTCGACGATCGCCGCAACGTCGCGGAACACTGCGCTCAGGACTCCAGCCAGGCCGGATACCGGGCTGTTCAACCCGCCGGCGACCTTGGCCATCAACTCCGGACGGCTGGGCACATCAGCGAGCGCACCTACCTGAGACCCGTCCTCGAGCTCGCCCTCGACGTACACGCCGCGAATCGGGATCTCGAGCCGGTTCTCGCGCGTGTACTTCTGCAGCGCCTTCGGAGCCTCGGTCAGATCACCGAAGCCGAACAGCATCGCCGTCGATTCCTGCGCCAGATCAGCCGCCCCTGGTTCGCCCGCGCCTTCCGACGCGCGCCGCCACAGCGTGTTCTTGATCACGCGCAACTCGGTCTCGGGCGCTTCCGCGCGAATCGCGCGGCGCAGCTCCTGCATGTCCTTCACGCTCAGGCCTCGATAGTCGATCCCAATCGTGATCGACGCGCGGCCGAGGCGCTCCTCGAGCAATGCGACCTGTTCCCGCTTGCGTTCAGTTGCCATGCCGCCTCCCGACCTGCGTGTCCGTCGCTTCCGCCGCCCCAACCCGCTCGACCACGCAGACTCGCAACCACACGCCTGCTCGCGCACCGGCGAGCGAACCATCGGCTGCTGCCTGCGCCGGTCGTTTCAGGACTTCCCGTATGGGAGTCCGCCGGCGGTCTCGGGCGGCATTGATTCCCGTTTCCTGTCGTTCAGCTTAGTCCAGCCCTGCGGCTCGCGTCAGCCGCTTACGCGACAACCGGCCTTCGCTGTGTTCAGGTGTCCAGCCTGAATTTTCTGTCCGGCGGCTTAAAGATACGAATTCCCAGTGCTTTACGGGAGATCCGCTGGTCGGGCCGTTCAGGATCGTTCAGCCTGATTCAGCGTGGTTCAGCGGAGTTCATGCAGGGTTCGGCCCTGTCAGTCCACCCTCAACGCGAGGGTCGACTGCTGCTCCAGCTTGACCCCCGGTCCCATCGTCGAGGCGATGTTCAAGGAGCGAATGTAGCTGCCTTTCGAACCCGAGGGCCTGGCCTTGACGATCTCCGTCACCATCGTCGCAAGATTGTCCAGCAACTGGTCTTCACCAAAACTCGCCTTGCCCAGCGGCACATGCACCGAGGCTTCGCGGTCGGTGCGGAACTCGACCCGGCCGGCCTTGGCCTCGCCAACCGCCTTGGCTACGTCATCTCGGTCGACGACCGTCCCGGCTCGCGGATTGGGCATCAGCCCGCGCGGGCCGAGCACGCGACCCAGCCGGCCGACCTTGCCCATCAACTCGCGTTGCGCCACGGCGACATCGAAGTCGGTCAACCCGTCCTGCACCTGCTGAATCAGGTCGTCCGCGCCGACGATCTCGGCCCCTGCCTCGGTCGCCGCCGTCGCCGCGTCGCCTTCGGCGAAGACGGCCACGCGGACTTCCTTGCCCAGCCCATGCGGGAGTCTCGCCGTGCCTCGCAACTGCTGATCGGCATGGCGAACGTCGAGTCCGGTGCGGATATGCAGCTCGATCGTCTCATCGAACTTCGCGGTCGCCATCTGCTTGACCAGCGCCACCGCCTCGGAGGGCGGATAGTGCGCTTCCTTGCTGTACGACTCCACCGCGCCGCGATAGCGCTTGCCATGCTTGGGCATCGTTAGTTCTCGACTTCCACACCCATCGAACGCGCCGTCCCGGCGACCATCTTCATGGCCGCTTCGATGTCGTTCGCGTTCAGGTCTTGCATCTTCTGTTCGGCGATCGCCCGAACCTGGTCCGACGTGATCGATCCCGCGACCTCTCGCCGTGGCTCCGATGCGCCCTTTTCGAGACCTGCCGCGCGGCGAATCAAGTCCGATGCCGGCGGAGTCCTCAACTCGAAGGTGAACGAGCGATCCTCGTAGACCGTGATCTGGGCCGGGATCAACTCTCCGGCGCTCGACGCTGTGCGCTCGTTGTAGCTCTTGACGAACTCCATGATGCCCACGCCGTGCTGGCCCAGCGCCGGGCCAACCGGCGGCGCCGGACTGGCCTTGCCCGCCTCCAACTGCAGTGTCAACACTGCTCGTACACGCTTCGCCATCCGGCTATCTCCCTATTCCGCCACCGAGCAACCCTCGGCGGCGCGCAAACGCAAGTGTTCAGCCTACTCGCTGTCGGCGTCGATGTCCGTTTACTGTTTCTCTACCTGGTCGAAGTCCAACTCGAGAGGGGTCTCGCGGCCGAACATGGAAATCCGCACCCGGACCTTGCCCTTCTCGACGTTGATCTCCTCAACCTCGGCCACCATGTCGAGGAAGGGACCGTCCGTCAGGCGGACTGAATCGTTGACCGCGAAGCCGACGCGCACTCGAGGCTCTTCCACCTGGGTCTGACCGATGATCTTGGCCACCTGGGTTGGCGGCAGGGGGATCGCCCGGTCGCGCAGATCCTCGCGCGTACCGACGAACCCGGTCACGCCCGCCGTGCCGTTGACGACGTGCCAGGACTCGTCCGAGGGCCCGCCGGTCTGCTGGTCGAGCCGAATCTGCAGCAACACGTAGCCGGGCAGCAGCTTGCGCTCCACCTCGCGACGCTTACCGCCGCGAATCTCGACCTCCTGCTGCGTCGGTACCAGGACGAACCGCTTGTCCGCCATCCCCTTCTTCGAGGCGCCCGCTTGCTCCGGACGCAACTCGACGAACTGCTCCTCCGCATCCATGTTGCGGATCCGCAGGTCCAGCGCGTCGCGCACGCGATTCTCGTGTCCGGTGTACGTATTGATCGCGAACCACGCCGCATCGGTTTCCTGGATCCCCTCAAGCGAGACCGCCGGCTCCGCGTCTTCAGCTTCCTCCTCATCGCCCTGCAGAAACGAGGCGATCGGCGTCGCCTCTTGCTCGACCGGACGATCCAGTCCCAGTTCCACCAGGGCCTCGGCGGCGGTCGTGTCGATCTCGGGCTCAGCCTCTTGGGTCTCGGCTTCAATGCCCAGTGCGCGAGCTGCCGCCATGACCTCCTGCAGCTCGCGTTCTGCTGCCGAAATCTCACGGCGACCGAACCCGCCGTCGGCTGCCTCTGTTTGTTCGGTATCTCGTGAAGTCGTCATCAGGGCAGCAACGTTTCTTCCACCACGCGATTCAGACCAAAGTCGATCGCGCCCAGGAAAATGCCAACCGCGATCGCGACAACCAAAACCACGACGGTCAGGTTGGCCGTCTCCTGACGAGTCGGCCAAACGACCTTACGCAGCTCGTCGATGATCGCCAGGATCGCTCGCGGATGTGTCAGTCGGTAGAACAGGCTCTGAACTCGCGGCGCATCCGAGGTGATCGGCCGCGACGCCGCAATCTCGCGACGCGGACGCGCCGGCAACGCCGCGGCTTCGGCTGCTCCACCGGAGACAGGTCCAGTGTCCGCGGATTGTGCTGTCGGCTCGGGGCGCGGCGCGCTCGAGCGCGTCGGACGCGGCGTCGAAGAACCCGCCCGCGGCTGTCCGCTGCGGCGACCCCGGCGGCGACGGCTATCACGCGATCGGGCCACGAATCACCGCGTCTCCCGGTACGCCCGGCGCACGCGGCAGTTCGGGCAGTACTTCGTCAACTCCAGACGGTCCGCATCGTTCCGACGGTTCTTCGTCGTGTGATACGTGTGCGTCTGGCATTCCCGGCAGCGCAGCGTGATGAACACTCGATCACCCTTCGCCATGGCCAGTTCCCTTCCTCGATCGCCGGACCGTGGTCCTGGTCCGGCTGGTTAGAAACATCTTCGCACGATTGGCGCGCTCAGTGCTATTCCGGCGCGCCGTCCCGTGATTCCACGGTCACTCGATGATCGAGGTGACAGCGCCGGCGCCGACCGTGCGGCCGCCCTCGCGAATCGCAAAGCGCAACCCCTCCTCCAGCGCAATCGGCGAAATCAACCGCACCGTCATCTGCACGTTGTCGCCCGGCATCGCCATCTCCACACCCTC
>JAJDYG010000010.1 GCA_022822855.1 Dehalococcoidia bacterium | reverse complement strand
GAGGTCGAGCGCTTCTTCTGCCGGCTCAAACGCTTCCGCCGGGTCGCCACCCGCTACGACAAGCTGGACGTCATCTTCCTCAGCTTCGTCCACCTCGCCCTCGTCTGGGACGCGCTGCAGTTACTGTGAACAGGCCCTAGTCGGCGACTTCGATCAGGATGCGGCAGTGATCGGATGGGCCCCAATCTTCGGGGCTGACGCCATTCTGCGCGCGAACCTCGACTCGCTCCGCGATGTTGCGCGTGGCGAACACATAGTCCAGCTGTTGCGTCGCACAGGCCGGCTCCCGCTCGGCGGGTAGGTAGAACGTCGCCACATCTTCCGGATGACGAGGCTCTGCGGGTTGTCGCCCGCCGTCGGGAGCGTTGGGCCCGACGCAGGGCAGGTCCAGCGAGTCCATACGCGTGAAGATCGAAGTGGACCGACGCCAGGCGTTGAGGTCGCCGGCAGCGATCAGCCGCGTTCGTTTGCCGACCAGCCGCGACAGGTCGGAGATCAGGCGATGGGCTGAGCCGATCCAGGCATTGTGCGACGGACGTCCAGACTCTTCCGTCCAACCCTCAGTGGCCGAATACATCGAGACCACGGTCAGCGGCAAGCCGTCGGCCGGGGTCACAACCGCAGCCGCCAGCGTGCCCGGCCGACTGACCGCAAGCTCGTGGTAGCCCGCCTCGGGTATGGACTTGCCTTCGATCCAACGGATGCTCATATCCGGGCGATCTTTCAACATCACCACGGCCGCCTTCCATTCGCGCTTGACCCCAACTCCCGCCGTGTTCCACGGTCCCGGATCAACGTCAATGAAGTCAGCGATCGACTTCCGCGGGCGCCGAGCTTCCTGCAGCAGCGCAACGTCGACCTCCCGCGCCTCCAGCATCTCGACGACCACATCCCAGGGAGCCGCGCGACCGGCGATGTTCCAACTGATGATTCTCATCCAGCCTCCTACATTGACCGATCCCACCGCGCCACCTGGGCCGAGGCGATATACGCTCGATCCTATGCGGCGGGTACTGGTCTACTCGATTCTCCTGTTGATCGGACTGGGCTTCTCTCAGGCGCTGCCGACCCTTGCCGGAGAGGCGCACGACGGCGTGGCGACCGTCGTGCGCGTAATCACGATGGTCGGGCTCGCCTTCATCATGGTCCACGTCGGCTTCGAGTTTCACATCGACAAATCGAAGCCTCGAACCTACGGCTGGGACTACTTCGTCGCCTTCACGGCGGCTTCGTTCCCCTGGATTCTGGTCACGGTCTACTTCGTCTTCGTCATGCTGCCGTCCAGCTTTTGGGCCGATTTCGATACCTGGAAGGAGACGCTGCTGGCGGGGCGGTTTGCAGCGCCGACCTCGGCCGGCGTGCTCTTCAGCATGCTCGCGGCGGCCGGACTCGGCGCAACCTGGCTCTTCCGCAAGGCGCGCATCCTGGCTATCTTCGACGACCTTGACACGGTCCTCTTGATGATCCCGCTCAAGATGCTGATCGTAGGCCTGGCCTGGCAGCTTGGCGCGATCGTGATCGTGATGGTGATCCTGCTGGCCATCGCCTGGTTCTGGCTGCACCGGGTGACGATGCCGGTGAGCTGGCCGTTCGTCTTGCTTTACGCGGGCGGCATCGTGGCCGTCAGCGAAGTGCTCTACGCAGGCAGCAAGGTGATTGATCCCTCGGTGCCGATCCACATCGAGGTGCTGCTGCCAGCATTCGTGCTGGGGTGTCTCGCCCGACGGCGCAAGATTGAGACCGCTGAGCATACCCCGGAGAGCGAAGCCGCCGCGGTCGAACACGATCTGCACGAGGTGCTCGAACGACCGGGCGAAAGGCGCGCCGCGATGTGGGTGTCGGCCGTGTTCATGCTTGTGGTTGGGCTGAGCATGCCGCAGATCTTCGAAGGCGACGATCAACACGTCGAGCCTACGCCCGCCAGTTTGCATGCGGCTGCGCCGGCCGACGCAGTCGACGATCAGGAGCAAACACTGGACAAGGAACTCACCGTGACCAGCAGCCAGCCCAGCATGGGCTGGGGAGCGATCATCTCTCACGTGATCGTGCTGACGGTCTTGAGCAACCTAGGTAAGATGTTCCCGGCATTCTGTTACCGGCGCGAAGCGCCCTGGCGACACAGACTGGCACTGGCGATCGGTATGTGGCCGCGCGGCGAAGTCGGAGCGGGTGTGCTCGTGCTCAGTCTGAGCTACGGGATCGGCGGACCGATTGTCACGGTGGCCATGCTCTCGCTCGCGCTCAACCTCGTCTTAACCGGAGTCTTCATCCTGTTCGTGCGCAGGCTGATCAGCGCCGATCCGCAAGAGCCTGATCCCGCACAGTCACCCGGCGGAGCCGGCGTTAGCCTGCCGGCATTATGACCGACCTCACGACCGAGACCGCCACCTTCGAACTCTCCGACCACGTCGCCACCGTCACTCTCAACCGTCCCGAGGCGATGAACGCCCTCGACCCCGACCTGATCGCCTCGCTGGCGGACATCTGGGTTGAGATTCGGGACAACCCGGACATCTGGGTCGGCATCGTGACCGGCGCGGGCGACCGCGCCTTCTGCGCCGGGGCAGACCTGAAGAAGACGATCCCGACGCGGCCGGGCGCCGAGAACATCAACTGGCCGGTCTTCCAGCCGTCGCTCAGGCACACGATTGACGGCGGGATGCAGATCTGGAAGCCGATGATCGCGGCAGTCAATGGCTACTGCCTGGCGGCCGGTTTGACGCTGCTCTCGGCCTGCGATCTAAGGATTGCGGCGGAGCATGCCCAGTTCGGTCTGCCCGAGGTGATTCGAGGCATCGTGCCGACGCTGGGAGCGACGCAGCGGCTGACTCGGCAGCTGCCCTGGACCGTGGCAATGGAGTTGCTGTTGATGGGCGAGCACATCGACGCGCAACGGGCGGAGACGGTGGGATTGGTCAATCGCGTCGTGCCCGCCGACGAGGTGATGCCAACGGCCCGCGCCTGGGCCGAGAAGCTGACCGCCGGCGCTCCGCTGACCCAGCGGGCGATCAAGGAGGCGGCGGTGCGCGGTCTGTCATTGCCGATTGACGAAGGTATCCGCATGGAGGAGCTGCTCTCGGCGCACATTCGCAAGACAGAGGACTTCAAGGAAGGTCCGAAAGCGTTCGCCGAAAAGCGTCCGCCGATCTACAAGGGCAACTGAGAATACGCTCCCGCCCTGGCGACGGTCATTCAGGCGCGTCGAAACTCCGACCACTCAAGTCCAAGTTCACGGACAATCGATCGAATCGTTCCAGGTCGGAGGTCTTTGGGCCCCCAGTTTGGCACAGTTGCCTCTGTATCCGTGACGGGATTCAACCAAATCTCATGGGAACCGCGTCCCTGTCTGTTGAACTCGCAGCCGAGTCGGCGCAGCTTGCGCGTGAGTTCGCGATGGGTCAAGCCGCGACCACGATCTCCCCGGCCCTGCAGATCTCTTCAGGCAGCGGCTTGCCTCGTTCTTTGTACGAGTCGATGAATGCCTCCGCCACGCTTTCCAGGATCCAGAGCGCTTCCTCTGGGGTGTCGCCCCAGGCTTTACAACCTGGCAGGGCTGGGATTTCCGCCAGATACTTGTCCTCGGTGTCGTAGGACGGCGGTCGCATCGTGTAAGCCAACCGATACTGCTTCGCCACTTCAGTCTCCATTCCTCCGGGTCACCAACTCGATCACGACGATACCCGTTTCCGAACAAGGGCAACTAGGCTGCGGGAGAGCACCGGAGAGGCGACGGAAGGGAGCCCCCCTCTGTCACTCCGTGACATCTCCCCCCGCTGCGCGGGGGGAGAAATGAAGATACAGGAGCAGTTTCTATGACCATGCGGATGACGTTCGGGGCGCAGATTCCCGGCAACTCGACCGATTTCTCGCTGATGCGCGATGTGGCGCAGACCATGGACGCGACGCGCTGGTCGTCGGCCTGGACGTATGACCACTTTGTGCCTCCGCTGGTCTTCATGGACGAGACGCAGGACTCGCTCGAGGGCTGGATGACGCTGGCCGCGCTGGGAGAGGCGACGAGCACCCTGATGCTGGGCACGCTGGTATCGGGTGTGACCTATCGCAACCCCGGCCTGCTGGCCAAGATGACCGCCACCATGGATCACAACACCGGCGGGCGGGCGATCCTTGGGCTGGGCGCGGCCTGGCACGAGCGCGAGCACGCCGCCTACGGCTGGGATTTCCCGGAGCTGCGGGAACGATCGGACCGGCTGGAGGAGGCGACGGCGCTGATTCGGGCGTTGTTCCGCTCCGACGGACCGGTGCAGTTCGAAGGCAAGTACTACCGGCTCGATCACGCGCCGTTTGCGCCGCGCGTGCATCCCGACCATCCGGGCGGGGCGATCGAGATCATGATCGGCGGCAACGGGGCGAAGCGAACGCTGCGCACGCTGGGCCGCTACGGGGACATCTGCAACGTGCGCGGGACACCGGAGCAGGTGGCGGAGATGATCGACGTGATCCACGGACATTGCCGAGACGCGGGCCGCGATCCCTCGGAGATCACCCTGACCACGGTCATGCGACCGGCGCTCGTGGATGAGCAGCACAAGATCGACCGGCTGCGCGAGGTCCACGGCGAGGGCATGTCGGACGAGCAGCGAACCCGTCTGCCGATCGGTCCGGCCGAGCATCTGATCAGCCTGTTCCAGGAGTACGAGGCGATCGGGATCAGCGGGTTCGTGTTTGAATCGATCCCGAACAATCCGCGGCTGTATGAGCAGTTCGATGAGCTGGTGCTGAGCGTGTTCGACGACTGACGCAAGGAACGGCATGCGACGATGACCATGCGACTCACCTTCGGGGCGCAGATCCCCGGCAACCAGACCGATTTCTCGCTGATGCGCGACGTGGCGCAGACGATGGACGCGACGCGCTGGCATTCGGCCTGGACCTATGACCACTTCGTCCCGCCGCTGGATTTCATGGACGAGACGGGCGATTCGCTCGAGGGCTGGATGACGCTGGCCGCGCTCGGCGAAGCGACCTCGAATCTGATGCTGGGCACGCTGGTCTCGGCGGTGACGTATCGGAGTCCCAGCCTGGTCGCGAAGATGACCGCAACGTTGGATCACAACACGGGTGGGCGGGCGATTCTGGGACTCGGCGCAGCAGGGCATGCGCGAGAGCATGGCTTCTACGGTTGGAACTTCCCCTCGATCAAAGAGCGGTCAGACCGCCTGGAGGAGGCGACGGAGTTGATCCGCGCGTTGCTCCACTCCGAGGGGAGGGTCGACTACGAGGGCGAGCACTACCAACTCAACAACGCTCCCTTCGCTCCCCGAGTGCATCCCGATCATCCCGGCGGGTTCGTTCAGATCATGATCGGCGGCAACGGCGAGCGCCGGACGCTGCGGACGCTGGCGCGGCATGGCGACATCTGCAATATCCGCGGTACGCCGGAAGAGGTCGCTCGACTGATCGAGGTGATTCACCGGCACTGCGCCGAAGCGGGCCGCGATCCCTCGGAGATCACTTTGACAACCGTGATGCGACCGGCGCTGGTCTACGAACAGCACAAGATCGACCGGCTGCGACAGATCCACGGCGAAGGCATGCCGGAGGACGAAGTGCAACATCTGCCGATCGGTCCGGCCGAGCACCTGATCAGGGTGTTCGAGCAGTACGAGGCGGTCGGGATCCAGGGATTCGTCTTCGAATCGATCCCGAACAATCCTCGGCTCTTCGAGCAGTTCGATGCCGAGATTCTGAGCGCGTTCGACAGCTGATCAGGTTCTTCCTGCAGCGTCGCTCTCGTTACACTCGATAAACGAGGTGAGTTTCGAGTCGTGATTTGGCTGGTGCGTGCCGAATCGCGATCGATAACATTACGCTTACATAAGCAAGCTCTATCGATCTCATTAGGAAAGATGGTGCGCCGTGAATTCATCGCTTCTCAAGATTGTCGGCCTGAGCCTGCTGGTGGCACTGGCGGTCGGCCTGTTCGCCGCCTGTAGCGACGATGAGCAACAACAGTCGCAGCAGCAACAAGCTGTCGCGGAACAGCAGCAGGATGAACAGCAAAGCACGACGACCGCCGCTCCGGCGCGCCAGCAGCAGGACCAACAGGATCAGCCCGCGGCCCCGGCCGTGGATGGTCCGTTCAAGATTGCCTTCCTGGCCGACTTCTCGGGCGGACTGGCCGAGTACGGCCTCTCGATGCAGCGCGGCTTCGAACTGGCGATCCGCCACGTCAACGCCGCGGGCGGCGTCTGGGGTCAGCCGGTTGAGATCGTCTTCGGCGACACCGCTCTCGACCCGACACAGGCGACCGAGGAAGCTCGCCGACTGATTGAGGTCGAGGGCGTGCACGCGATCGTCGGGCCGCTGGCGTCCTCGATCACCCTGGCCGTGGTCGAGTCCGTCGCTGCCGATGCCGGCGTACTGGTCGTTTCTCCTTCTGCAACCTCGCCCCAGCTCACGATCGCGGAGGACAACGACTTCCTCTTCCGCAGTTCACCGTCCGACGCCGCGCAAGGTCCGGTGCTGGCCCAACTGGCGGCCGATCAAGGACTCAGCCGCGTTGGCGTCCTGTTCCGCAACGACGCCTGGGGACAGGGACTGGCCGACGCCTTCGAGGCCTCGTGGGGCGGCAGCGCCAACTTCGTCGCGATCGAGGTCGGCCGCACTTCATACCTCGCCGAGCTCCAGCAAGCGGCGGAGGGCGGCATGGAGGCGTTGATCGCAGTGGCCTTCCCGCCCGAGTCGGAAGTCTTCATCCGCGAGTCGCTGGAGAACGGGCTGTTCGACCACTTCATCTTCACCGACGGCAACAAGAGCCAGGACCTGATTGACGCGATCGGCGGCCAGTACCTGAACGGCATGCAGGGCACGGCGCCGGTCTCGGGCCCCGAAACCGAGGCGTTGCGCAACTACCGAGCAGACTTCGCTGCCGAGTTCGGGGAGGGCGCGGACGAACCGTTCGTCGCCCAGACTTACGACGCAGCCGTCGTTGTAGCGCTCGCCGCCGAACACGCGGGCCAGGACGACCGAGCCGCCATCCGCGACAGCCTGCGCACGGTCGCGGGCCCGCCGGGCAGCGCGTTCCAGGCCGGCGCCAGCGGCGTCGCCGACGCTCTCGCGGCGATCCGCGCGAGAGACGATGTCGACTTCGCCGGCGCATCCACCTCGGTCGACTTCGACGCCGCGGGCGACATCGCGACCGGTTTCATCGGCGTCTGGCAGTACGCCGAGGGGACGATCGAAGAGGTCAGCGTGACCGCCTTCGATCTCAGCGGCGGGCCGATCGTGGCCACGCCCAGCGCGTCGGCGGACGACCAGGCAGAGCCGATCGTCTCGGACGAGCCGCTCAAGATCGGACTGCTGGCCGACTTCTCCGGCCCGCTGGCCGAGTTCGGTCCGAGCATCCAGACCGGTGTTGATCTGGCGATCAAGCAGCTCAACGACGCCGGCGGCGTGCTTGGCCACCCGGTCCAACTTGTGATTGGCGACACCGCTCTCGATCCGACCCAGGCGACCGAGGAGACTCGGCGACTGATCGAGGTCGAAGGCGTCCACGCGATCGTCGGGCCGCTGGCCTCCTCGATCACGCTGGCCGTCGTGGAGTCGGTCGCGGCCGACGCGGGCGTGCTGGTCATCTCTCCGTCAGCGACCTCGCCGCAGTTGACCATCGCCGAGGACAACGACTTCCTCTTCCGCAGCACCGTCTCCGACGCCGCTCAGGGCCCGGTTCTGGCGCAGCTCGCCGCCGATCAGGGCTACAGCAACGTCGGCGTGATCTTCCTCAACGACCCCTACGGCCAGGGCCTGGCCGAAGCCTTCAACGACGCCTGGGGCGGCGCCGCCAACGTCGTCTCGATCGAGCCGCGACAGGCGACCTACCTGGCCGAGCTGCAGCAGGCGGCCGACAACGACGCCGAAGTGCTCATCGTGATCGCGTTCCCGCAGGAAGCTGAGATCTTCATCCGCGAGGCGCTTGAGCAAGGTCTGTTCGACGAGTTCCTCTTCGTCGACGGCAGCAAGAGTCAGGAGTTGGTCGATGCCATCGGCGGCGAGTACCTCGAAGGCATGAGAGGCACCGCGCCCTCGCCGGGCCCGGGCTCGCCCGCCTTGCTGCTCTTCAACGAGTCTTACATCGCCGAGTACGGCGAACTGAGCCCGCTGCCCTTCGTCGCGGAAGCCTACGACGCGGCCGTGGCGATCGGCGTGGCCGCGCAGGCCGCCGGCTCGGTCGATCCGGCCGCGATCCGCGACAGCCTGCGCACGGTCGCCGGACCGCCGGGTGACCCATACGCAATCGGCGGCGAGGGCGTCGACGCCGCGCTGGCGGCCGTTGCCCAGGGCTGGGAGGTTGACCTCGAAGGTGCAGCGACCACGCTCGACTGGGACGAGAACGGCGACATCACCTCCGGATACATCGGTGTCTGGGCCTACGAGGGCGGCGAGATCGTCGAGATCAGCGTGACCGCCTTCGACCTCGCCGAGTAACCGGCCGGTCGCCCGCTGAGCTATCAAGTGAGCCGTCACGCAACCGGCCTCATGCTCCGCCCGGCGACTCTCGTCGTCCTGGCGGCGACCGCTGCGGCCTTGCTGTTGGCAGCCTGCTCGAACGGCGACGAGCCGACCGAGCAGGCTGCGACGGCCAGTACCCAGCAGCAGGCCGAGCAAGGGCAAGCGCAACAACAATCCGCGCAGACGCAACCGGACGCGACGCCGGGTCCGCTCAAGATCGCCTTCCTCGGCGACCTGACCGGCGGATTGGCCGAGATCGGTGTCGAGATGCGCGACGGGTTTCTGCTCGCGATCAAGCACATCAACGAGGCCGGCGGCGTCTTCGGCCAGCCCGTCGAATTCTTGATCGGCGATACCAACACCGATCCCACGATTGCCGTCGAAGAGGCCCGGCGGATGATCGATATCGAGGGCGCGCACGTGATCGTCGGCGCGCATTCGAGCACCAACACCATCGCAGTCGCCGAGAGCATCACCGGCCCGGCCGGGATTCCGCAGATCTCCCCGGCATCGTCCTCACCCCAACTGGCAGTCGCCGCCGACAGTGATTTCCTCTTCCGAGCAACGCTGAACGACAAGGTCCAGGGTCCGGCGCTGGCCCAACTGGTCAACGAGCAGGGCTACACGAACGTCGGCGTGATCTATCGCGACGACGCCTGGGGGCAGGGAATCGCCGACTCGTTCGCCGAGGCGTTCGTTGAGAGCTGGGGCGGTCAGGTCGTCAAGGTCGCCGTCGCCCCGCAGCAGGCCTCCTACCTCAGCGAGATCCAGCAGTCGCTTCAGAACCAGCCGCAAGCTTTGGTCATGCTCGCCTACGTGCCCGAAGGCACGATCATCCTGCGTGAATCGATCGAGAACGACCTCTACGACAAGTTTGTCTTCGGCCCGACCAGCCGCAACTTCAGCCTCATCGAGGACATCGGCGCAGACTACCTCGCCGACATGCACGGCACCGCCCCCGGTACCGCGCCGGGCACCGAGTCCGCCCTGCTCTGGGAGGCCGCCTTCATCGACGAGTACGAGCGACCCTACGCGTACCCCTACACCAAGCAGGCCTACGACGCTGCGCTCGCCTTCGCGCTGGCCGCCGAGGCCGCGCAGTCCACCGACGGAGCGGTGATCCGCGACCAACTGCGCCGGATCGGCGGCGCGCCGGGCCAGCTCGTGCTGGCCGACATCGGCAGCATCCGCCTCGGCCTCGAGGCCGCCCGCAACGGCGAGGACATCGACTACGAGGGCGCCGCTCAGTCACTCGAATGGGACGAGAACGGGGATCTGGCCCGAGGCTACGTCGGCATCTGGCGCTTCACCGCCGACGGCGGTATCGAAGACACCGGCGTCATCCCCTACGAACAGTGAGAACCGATCAGGACTCGCTGGCAGGTCGCAGCCCGGTGAGCATTGGTGTACCGGCCCCGCGCGTCTGAGCAGACCGAGAGCCTGAGCCTTCCGAACCAACTTCAACCCCACGGAAGGAGCCGCTGCAATGAATCGTCCGACCTTCGCGTTCTCGCTGATCATCGGCTTGGTTTTGACCTTGTTCGCCGCCGCTTGCTCCGATCACGAACAGCAACAGGCATCGAGCGAGGCTCCGTCCGAAGCCTTCAAGATCGGCCTGATGCTCGACTTCACCGGCGGCCTCGCCGAGTACGGGAACGAGATGCGCAAGGGATTCGACCTGGCGATCAAGCACATCAACGCGGCCGGCGGCGTCTGGGGCCAACCGGTCGAGCCGTTCGTCACCGATTCCACGCTGGATCCCACGATCGCAACCGAGGAGGCGCGGCGCCTGGTCGAGGTCGAGAAGATCCACGCCTTCGTCTGCTGCACCGCCAGCAGCATCACCCTGGCGGTCACCGACATCACGGCTGCGGCCGCCGTACCGACGGTCAGTCCCTCCGCGACCTCTCCCCAGTTGACCCTCGCCGAGGACGACGATTTCCTCTTCCGCTCGACCCTTTCCGACGCCGCACAGGGACCGATCATGGCCCGAGTCGCCGCCGACCGAGGCTTCGACAACGTCGGCCTGATCTACCGCAACGACGCCTGGGGGCAGGGCTACGCGACCGCCTTCGAGAACGCCTGGGAAGGCGAGATCGTCAGCATGGCGATCGATCCGGCGCAGACGACCTACATCGCAGAGCTGCAGCAGTCCGTCGCCGACGGCGCTCAGGCGCTCATGGTCGTCACTTTCGTGCCCGAGGCGGAAATCATGATCCGCGAGGCGATTGAGCAGGGCTTCTACGACCAGTTCGTCTTCAGCAACGGCGCGCAGAGCCTGCAGCTCATCGAAACGATCGGTGCTGAGCACCTGGCCGGCATGTACGGCGCCGGCCCGGCTTCGGCGACCGACAGCCGGTCGGCCGAGGCCTGGCTGGATGCGTTCATCGACGAATACGGCGTCCCGCCCGCGATCCCGTACGTCAAGGAGACCTACGACGCAACCATCGCCCTGGCCCTCGCGGCCCAGGCCGCCGGCTCGGCCAACGGCGCGGCGATCCGCGATCAGCTGCGCCGCATCGCGTCCGCGCCGGGAGACGAAGTGATCGCCAGCCCAGATTCCGTCGCCCACGGACTGGCAACTCTCGCCGACGGCGCAGACATCGATTATGTCGGCGCCGCCACAGCGATGGAGTGGGACAAGCATGGCGATCTGGCCTCCGGCTACAGCAGCATCTGGCGCTACACCAGGGACGGCAACTTCGAAGACGTGGAGATCGTCAGCTACGAGGCGGAGTAAGCTCGCTCTGCCTCGGACAACTCCCCGGGGCTGGCTTGGAGCCTCGCTGTGAATCCTCCCCGACAGATGGCCGCCACCGCCAAGTTCGGCCTTGCTGGAGTCGGCGGAGTCGCCGTGCTGATGCTTGTCGCCATCAGCCTGGCTTCCCTCGTCCTCTGGCGGCTGGCCTCCGGCGACGACTCGCCCGCCCGCTCGGCCGAGTCGAGCGAAGAGCTTCGGATCGCCGCTCGATCACTGGCCGACGGCCGTACCGAGGTCGCACTGCAACAGCGCGCGGGCTCCGAGTGGGGTGAGTACATCACCCCCGACGCCCGCTTCTTGCTCCCCGACGCCGATGTCGACCGCTGGTATCACAGCGGTCCAATCACCCTCGCTGAAACCCGGACCGGGCCCGGTCCGCTCAAGATCGCGCTGCTGCAGACGGTTCACGGCGCGGCGGCCGAACGCCGGCAGGCGTTCAAGCTCGCCATTGCCCAGCTCAATGCGGCGGGAGGAGTCTTCGGCCGCCCGGTGATCGGCCTCATCGCCGACTTCAATCTCGATCAGGAGTTCATCGTCGCCTCGGCCAGGCGCCTCATCGAAGAGGAAGGCGTGCATGCCTTCGTCGGACCGACCTTCAGCTCCAGCTCCCTGGTCATCTCCGAACATCTCTCCAACCCGCTTCAGATTCCGACGATCAGCCCATCGGCGACATCCCCCGATCTGACCACCGCCGATCCCGGCGATTGGTTCTTCCGCACCACCCCCTCCGACGCGGCCGGCCAAGGCCTCGTGCTCGCCCAGTTGGCCAAGGACCGAGGTCATGACCGCATCGGCGTCCTCTATCGCGACGACGCCTACGGTCGCGGCCTGGCCGACGAAGTCGTTCGCGAGTTTGACGGTGACGTCCTGGCCCTGCCCATCGATCACGTGGCCGGCGTGACGTTCCTCAGCGAGATCGAGCAGGTCGCCGCCGGCGGCGCAAGCGGGCTGATCGTGCTGGGCTGTTGGAAGGAGAGCGCCACGATCATCTCTGAATCACTGGCAGGCGATCTCTTCGACGACTTCTTGCTCGCTGATTGCGGTCAGAGCCGGAGTCTGTTCGACGCCCTGGGCCCGGAGATCGCTCAACGCCTGATCGGTACGTCCCCGACGTTCGGCGCCGAGACGGACTCCACCTGCTTCTTCAAGCGGAGTTACGAGCGCATGTGGGGCGAGCCGCCGCGCGCCAATGTGACGTTCGTCCCCGGCGTCTACGACGCGACGATCGCGCTGGCGTTGGCGGCGCAGGCCGCCCAATCAACCGACGGCCCCGCGATTCGAGACCAGCTTCGTCAGATCAGCGACGGCGAGGGGCGACTCATCGGCGCAGCCGCGCTGTCGCAGGCGCTCGAGGCCTTGGCCGGCGGACAGGACATCGACTACCAGGGCGCGGTTTCCAGCCTCGACTGGGACGACAACGGCGACATCGCCCGCTTCACCATCGGCATCTGGCGCTTTACCGCCGATGGCGAGATCGAGATCGTCCGTCGGATCCCGGTCGACTTCGGACCCTAGCGTTCGCCTAAAGCCGTGGCCTCAACGCGAGACCGCGCTGCGGACTCGTCTCCAGATCGAGCCGGAGTCGCCGCCGGGCCGATCGTCCGGTCCCTGGCTGACGAAGCGGCTGACCCGATCGCGCTCGGCCAGCAGACCCTGCGGCCGCCAGAGCAGGAAGACCACGATCAACAACCCGATCAACAACTGCCTGACCTGGAAGACTCGGCTGCCCAGCCAGTCGGGCAGGCTTTCCTGGATCAGCGGCGTGCCAAACCAGAAGAATCCGACGACCACCGCACCCAGTACCGCGCCCCGATGATTGCCGCTGCCGCCGACAATCAGCATCGTCCAGACGAAGAACGTGCCCAGCAGGTCGGAGAAGGTCAGCGGCGAGATCGTACCGCTGCGGTGCGCATAGATCGCTCCCGCCAGACCCATCAGCATCGCGCCCAGGATGAACGCGCCCATGCGGAACTTCACGGTGTTCTTGCCCGATGCCTTGGCCGTGTCCTCGTTGTCGCGGATCGCGCGTAAGGCGCGGCCCCAGGGCGACGACGACGCCCTCGACACCAGCCAGTAGACCG
Organism: Dehalococcoidia bacterium; assembly: GCA_022822855.1. Lineage (GTDB taxonomy): Bacteria > Chloroflexota > Dehalococcoidia > Bin125 > Bin125 > Bin125. The sequence goes on along the minus strand of JAJDYG010000010.1, from coordinate 28,474 downwards.
CCATCAGCACGACCAGCGCGATGGCCAGCTCAACCCAGCGGTAGTCGCCGCCCTGCACCTGATCCTCGAGAAACCCGTCGACGCCGTTGAGCCCCCGGCTGCGATTGACCAGACCTTCCACGGAGTTGGCGATGCTGCGCAGGATGGCGGCCACGCCGATCGTCGCGATCGCGAGGAAGTCGTCGCGCAGACGCAGAGTCGGGATCCCGAGCAGGATCGCCAGCACCGCTCCGGCCACCATCGCGAACAACCAGCCGACCGGAATCGGAATCCCCCAGCCCGCCACATAGGACTCGAGCCCTTCGGGCGGCGGCAGAGTCAGCACCGCCGATACGTACGCCCCGACCATGAAGAACGCGGCGACGCCGAAGTTGAGAATCCCGACGCTCCACTGGATGTTCAGCGCCAGCGCGAGAATCGCGAAGATCGCCACCGTGGTCAGAAAACCGACCGTCCAGTTGACCGCGCCGTCGAACGTGACCAGCGTCACGATGAGCTGTTCCATCTCAACGCGCCCTCACCGGACTTGCCCGAACAGGCCCCGCGGCCGCAACAGCAAGACCACGATCACGATCACGAACGGGATCCCCGGCTTGAGTCCGGTATTGATCCATTCGGTCGAGACCTCCTGCGCGATACCCACGCCGAGACCGCCGATCAACGCGCCCCAGGGATTGCCGATCCCGCCCAGGATCACGGCCGCGAACAGGGGCAGCAGCAGGCGGAACCCCGCGTCGAACCGGACCTCGGCCTGCAGGCCCAGCATCACGCCCGCCAGCGCGCCGAGAACTCCCGCGATGATCCAGGTGCCGGTTCTGATCCTGTCGGTGTCGATTCCCGACGCCTCCGCCAGCGCCGGATTGTCGGATGTCGCTCGCATCGCCTTGCCGAACCGCGTCCGATAGAGCAGCCAGTAGAGCAGCACCGCGGCCAGCACCGTGATCCCGACGATGAAGAACTGGTCCGGCTTCACTTTGATCCCGCCCAAGATCTCGATCGCCGGGTGGATGCCGGGGTTGTAGCGGAAGTTCGACGGCCCCCAGATCAGTTGAATCACGGCGCGCAGCATGATCGACATGCCCAGCGAGGCGATCGCAAAGACGAAGAACCCGCCGCCCGTGATCCGCAGCCGACGGAAGACGAGCCGCTCCAGGATCACCGAAATCAGCGCGACGCCGATCATCGCCACGAGCAGTCCGACAACCAGCCCCCAGCCGAACGACAGCGAACCGAAGCGTCCGCCGACGAAGCCCAGGTTGGCGCCCTCCGACGAGACGATGAAAAAGGCCAGGAACATGCCCCAGCCCATCTTGTCGCCGTGCGCGAAGTCGGCGATCCCGAGCACGCCAAAGATCAGGGTCAGACCCATCGCGCCCAGCGCGATGATCGAGCCGACGATGATCCCGACCGTGACCAGTTGCGCGATTTCTATGACGTCATCCCTTCTTCGATCGCGAACCCCTCGCCCTCAGCCTGGCCGAGGAAGGCGCGCCCGACCTCGGGGCTGGTTAGCATCTCCGTGCCGCTGCCCTCGAGCGCCTTCTCCCCGTCGACCATCACCACGCCCCGGTCCGACCAGACCAGCGCCTCCGTCGCGTTCTGTTCAACCATCAGGATGCCCACGCCCGCCATGTGAATCCGGTAAATCCGAGCGAACAGTTCGCCCCGCGTCGCAGGCGCGAGAGCCGCCGTCGGCTCGTCCAGACACAACATCACCGGATCCAGCATCAGCGCGCGCGCCATCGCCAGCATCTGCCGCTGCCCGCCCGAGAGCCGGCTGGCACGTTCGCCCGGACGATGTTCGAGGTCGGGAAACATCGCCAGCACCTCGTCGATCCGCTCCTGCAGACCGCTGCGCCGCATGTAGCCGCCCATCTCGAGGTTCTCGCGGATCGAGAGGGAGGTGAACACGTTGTCGACCTGCGGCACGTAGCCGATCCCGGCCTCGATCATCCGAGGCGTCGACCAGCCGCTGACATCCTCACCCTGGAACGAGCGCCGCCCACGTTCGAACGGCAGCGCGCCGACGATCGCCTTGAGCAGCGTCGACTTGCCCGCCCCATTCGGACCGATAATCGTCAGGATCTCGTCTCGATAGAGATCCAGCTCGATGTCGTGGATGATGTCGATCCCGTCGACGTACCCGCCGCTGAACCCTTCCACCCGGAACAGGGGATCTCGTTCGCTCATGCTGTGCCCATCACGTCCGTTGTCCGGTGAGATAGGCGGCCTGGACCTCGGGATTCGACAGCACATCGCCGGGCGTGCCGACATCGAGCACCCGTCCCTGGGCCATGACCACGACCGGATCGCAGAGCTGGCGGATCAGATCAAGGTTGTGCTCAATGATCAGGAAGGTCAGTCCAAGCCGCTCGCTCAACTCACGGATGTGCCCGACCAGCCGCTGGATCAGGGCCGGATTGACGCCGGCCCCCGGCTCGTCCAGCAGGATCATCTTCGGCTCCGCCATCAGCGCCCGAGCCAGCTCCAACAGCTTGCGCTGCCCGCCCGACAGCGCCCCCGCGCGGATGTACGCCTGGTGTCCGAGCTGCGTCTGTTCCAGCACCTCGTGCGCGCGAGCCTCCAGTTGTCGCTCTTCCCGGCCCACCCGGCCGGGCAGCAGCCAGTTGCGCCAGACCGCCTCGCCCGACTGCTGCTCGCCGGCCAGCATCAGGTTCTCGAGCACCGTCATCGTCTCCAGCCCCTGCGGGATCTGGAAGGTCCGCACCAGGCCGCGGTCGAACATCCGGTGCGGCGGCAGACCGGTGACGTCTTCGCCCGCGAAGCGAACCGTGCCGCCGTCTGGCTTGAGGAACCCCGCGACGCAGTTGAACGCCGTGGTCTTGCCCGCCCCATTCGGACCGATCATCCCCGCGATCCTGCCCTCCTCGATCTGGAAGCTCGCCCGATCACAGGCGCGCAGACCGCCGAAGTGTTTGTCCAGCTCGCTGACCTCGAGCAGCGCGCCCATCAAGCGGCCTCAGCCCGTCAGCCCGGCGGCCAGGACAGCCGCCGTCCGCCGAGCACATGCAGATGCAGATGCGCGACCGTCTGACCGGCGTCCTCGCCGACGTTCACCACCACTCTCCAGCCGTCGTCTTCTAGTCCTTCCTCTCGCGCGACCGTCTGCGCCGCCTGCAGCAGGTGTCCGAGCAGCGATGGATCGGCCCGATCCGCTTCCTGCAGTCCCGAAATCGCAGCTCGGGGAATCACCAGCACGTGAGTCGGCGCCTGCGGGTTCAGGTCACGAAACGCGATGCACTGCTCGTCCTCATAGACGATGTCCGCCGGAATCTCACCCCGCACAATCGCCCCAAAGACGGTGTCGGACGAACGCTCTGGATCACTCACGACGCATCCCCATCGCTGATTCCAGCAACCGCAGGCTAGGGCCTGTTCGTACAGGCGGCCAACACTCTTGCGGGACGCCATCCGTTCCCCGCTCGTCGCCCCACAACAAGCGATCGTCGCCCCGTGCTTGACACGGGGCCCAGAGCAACCACGCTCATGCGTTGAACGACGTTGGCCTCAACTCGATGCTTGTGCGTGAGGACGCCCTCCCACTGCTGAGCCAAGAGTCACGTCATCGCCCTGCTCGAAGGTCGAGATCTGGGCCCCGTGTCAAGCACGGGGCGACGGGAAGAGGCGCCAGCGTGAACACGCCTTAGCCTGTAGCCATGACAGACCGCACGAACCTCCCCAACCTCGTCCCCAACCTCGTCTTAGTGCGCCACGGTCAGAGTCAATGGAACCTCGAGAACCGCTTCACCGGCTGGATCGACGTCCCGCTGACCGAACAGGGCGTCGCAGAAGCCCACAGCGCCGGGCAGCAGATTCGAGAGGCGGGCATCGAGTTCGACGCCGCCTGGACCTCCGTGCTCAAGCGCGCCATCCACACCCTCTGGATCATCCTCGACGAGATCGACGCGCCCTGGCTGCCGGTCCACCGCGATTGGCGGTTGAACGAGCGTCATTACGGCGGCCTCCAGGGCCTCAACAAGGCCGAGACGGCCGCCCAGCACGGCGACGAGCAGGTCCACATCTGGCGCCGCTCCTACGACCTCCCGCCGCCGCCGCTCAATGACGACCACGCCGACCACCCCCGCTTCGACCGCCGCTACGCCCAGATCGCTGCTGAGCGTCTACCCGCCGCCGAGTCGCTCAAGCTCACCCTCGAGCGCGTCCTGCCCTGCTGGCAGTCCGAAATCGCGCCCGCCCTGCAGAGCGGACAGCGTCTCCTCGTCGCCGCCCACGGCAACAGCATCCGCGCAATCGTCAAGCACCTGGAGTCAATCTCCGACGACGAGATCACCCAGCTCAACATCCCCACCGGAATGCCGCTCGCCTACACCCTCGACCCCGACATGAACGTCCTCGACCGTCGCTACCTCGCCGGCGAAGAAGCCGCAGCAGAGGCGGCCGCCGCCGTCGCCGCCCAGGGCCGAGCTTCCTGAGTCCTCGCAAGCTAACTACAATGGAACTGGTGCAACTCCGCCAGCGGTGAAGTATTGTGCCAACGGGCGGGCGAAGAGTTGGACTGGCAGTCACCACAACTCTCCGCCCTAGCGCGAGTGCCGACTTTAGCTGGGACGGCTCTCGCGCTGCGCCCCAACCTACAACGCCCCCCACTTCATCGCCATGCTGAACGCGCCCTAGCCCGTCACCGACAGCGCCGCGCCTACTGACCTCATGCTCCGTTGCCCCGAGCTTGACACGGGGCCCAGACCTCGACCTTCGAGCGGATCGACACCGTCATCATCAGCTCGACCGTCGAGCGGGCAACAGCACGCTCACCCATCGAGTTGTCGCGGCCTAAGGCCGCGCCTCCCGATCTACCATTCCGTTGCCCCGTACTTGACACGGGGCCCAGAGCAACCAGGTCCGCGCGTGCAATGACGTTGGCCCCAAGTCGAGGCGTGAGCGTGCTGCTGCCCGACCGACCCTACGCCGTCACCGCCTCCCGATACTGTCGCACCGCGTCAATATGAGCGTCGATATCCGGCAGCCCGGCGTTCATCGTCGCAATAGAGATCGCCGTCGCCCCCAGCTCAGCCCACTTCTCCGCGTGCGATACCCACAGCTCCGGGTTGCCGCCACGGAACTGCGCCTGCGGTTCCATCGGGAAGTTCTCGGCGTCGCGGCCGTGATCTCGCAGGTAGCCGCGCAGCGCTTCGACCATCGCCGCCGAGTCCGGATTAGGCGGCCCGACCGGGAACCAGCCGTCCCCAATCTTCGCCGTCCGCCGCAACTGCCGGTCATGCCCGCCGCCGAACCAGACCTGGATCGGCTCCGTCGGTCGCGGCTCGATCCCGGCTGCCGTGACCTTGTGAAACTCGCCGTCGAAGTCGACCAGGTGATCGGACCAGAGAGATCGCATCAGCTCGATCTGCTCCTCCTGGCGTCGCCCGCGATTCTTGAAGTTCTCACCCAGCGCCTCGTACTCGACGTGATTCCAACCGCTCCCGACGCCAAGCCTGAATCGATTCCCCGAGAGCACGGCCAGTTGGGCAGCCTGCTTCGCCACCAGCGCCGTCTGACGCTGCGGCAGCACCAGCACGCAGGTCGCCAGGCCCAACTCACGCGTACACGCGGCGATGAAGCTCAGCGTCACGAAGACCTCGTGGAACGGATGCTCATCGGTGTACGGACCGGTCATCCGGTGGACGGCGGGATCGGCGCCCAACACATGGTCGTAGATCAACAGGTGGTCAAACCCCATCCCCTCAACCGCCTGGGCAAAATCGCGTATCGCCGACGGGTCCCCGCCAATCTCATTGGTCGGCAGCACCGCGCCCAACGTCAGATCGATCGCCATCGTTCACATCCCTCACAACTGGCGCCTGGACCACCCAGATCGCCCGAACCGATGATAAACGCGCCACCAACCAGCCGACACATCCCCCCGCCCCTTCCGATGCCCCGCGCCCCGACGCGGGGCCCAGAGCACCCAACCCCGCAACGGCAACACCGCCCGCTTCAGCAACATCCTCACGCCCCCTCCCCATTCGCAGTCCCCGATTTATTCGGGGACCCGCCCCCTCCGACGCCCCCCGCTTGCCCCCTCCCCCTTCCGATGCCCCGTGCTTGACACGGGGCCCAGAGCACCCACGCCCCGCCACGGCAACACCATCCGCCTCAGCAACACACCCCGCTGCCCCTCCGCTCCCATCCAGTCCCCGATTTATTCGGGGACCCGCTCCTTCCCCCTCCGACGCCCCGCGCCCCGCCTGCCCCCGGCCTGACCAGGGGACGCGGGACCCAGAGCACCCACCTCCGCCAGGGACAACACCGTCCCCCTCAGCAACAACGCCAGTCTCCCCTTCCCGTTATCTCCCCCTTTTGGGGGGAGATGCCGAAGCCTGCCCCGGGCTCGACCCGAAGGCAGAGGGGGGCAACGCAAGCCACACAACATTGCTGATCCCTCAACTCCACCCCGCAATCCACCGTCTCACTCCTCCAAACCTCGATACCATCAGAACATACGTGCATTCCAAGACAAGGAGCCCCCCAATGCCCAACCCCTACCACTTCCGAGCCAGAATCGACCGCCTCTGGCGACGCTCCGAACCACACAACCCCGGCTACATCCGACTCAAGGCCCTCAACGCCATCGTCCGAGAACTGTTCGCCCCGACCGAGCGAGCCCGCCTCAACCAAGAGCTCTACTTCGCCACCGAACCATACGACGTCGCCCGACACCAACTCCGAGACCTCTACGACCGCGCCTCCCCTTCCCCATCTCCCCCCGCTTCCAGCGGGGGGAGATGTCACGGAGTAGCCTGCCCCGCACTTGATGCGGGGACAGAGGGGGGCTCCCCGCAAGGCGAGGAATCTCCGGAGGAAGACGCCGACCCCTTGTAATCCGCCTCGTTCTCTTTTTTCTCGCGCGTTTTTTTTCTTGCAGGCCGATCACCCGACCCCGGCCCCGCCGTGCCCGCCACCGAGCCGACCGCCACTGCGCCTATCTCGCTGCCGCCATAGGCTCAGGCCTGTATCCAGGAGTTCATCCCATGCCCGTTCCCCGACAGTTCCTCCGACCGCTGGTGCTCGGCGCCCCCAACCCGCCATCCGACATCCCCACCTACCCCTCACGGATGATCCACTTCTTCGACCCCTCCAACGAGCGCATCCGCAACCGCCTGCCCCAGCTCGCCCCGACCGTCGACATCCTGCTCGGCAACCTCGAGGATGCGATCCCGCCCAACGCCAAGGAAGCGGCCCGCGCCGGATTGATCGACGTGGGCAAGACCCTCGACCTCGGCGCGACGAAGCTCTGGACCCGGGTCAACGCCATCGACAGCCCCTGGTTCCTCGACGACATGCTCGAGCTGACCTCCGAGATCGGCGATGTCCTCGACACCGTCATGCTGCCCAAGGTCAACGGACCCGAAGAGATCCGCTTCCTCGACCTGCTGCTCGCCCAACTCGAAGCGCGCAACGGCCTCAGCCGGCCGATCCTCATCCACGCCATCCTCGAGACGGCCCAGGGCGTCTCCAACGTCGAGGCCATCGCCCAGTCCAGTCCGCGGCTGCAGGGCATGAGCCTCGGACCCTCCGATCTCGCTGCCTCGCGGCGGATGAAGACCACCCGCGTCGGCGGGCCGCACCCCGGCTACGTGGTCCGCACCGATGCCGACCCGAACGACGAATCAGCGCCGCGCACCCCCTACATCCAGGACCCCTGGCACTACACGCTGGCCAGGATGATCGACGCCTGCGCGGCCAACGAAATCTATCCCTTCTACGGACCCTTCGGCGACTTCTCCGACCCCGTCGGTTGCGAGGACCAGTTCCGCGCCGCCTTCATCCTCGGCTGCGTCGGCGCCTGGACGCTGCATCCCAACCAGATCCCCATCGCCAAGGCCGTCTTCCGCCCCAACCCGGACGAGGTCTCGTTCGCCCGCCGCGTCGTCGCGGCAATGGAAGAGGCCGGCGGCTCAGGCGGCGTCGCGGTCGTCGACGGCAAGATGCAGGACGACGCGACCTACAAGCAGTGCCAGGTCCTCCTCGACCTCGCCGACATGCTGGCCGAAAAGGACCCAGAACTAGCCGATCTGTATAGCGAATAGCCAGCCTTCGCGCTCCCCCCTTCCAGGGGGGAGCTGTCCCGTAGGGACTGAGGGGGGTCGCCCCCTAAGTCACGCCCTAGTTCGCCCGTCCGCGAGAGGCCGCTTCCTCGTACGCCTGGCCGGTCAGTCGCCGCATGATCTGCGCCGCGTAGGTCGACAGCACCCACTTGCCCGCCAGCGCCGCGGCAACGGCGAAGGCGACGATCGCCCACTCGGCGCCGGAGAGCGGCGAGAAGTCGAAGAAGTTGCGCAGCGGCGGCGTGTACAGCGTCAAGATGAAGACTCCCAGCAGGGCAACGCCAAAGAAGGTGACCAGCGCTGGCCGCATCAGGTTGTCGCGCGTCGCGCCCTGGTACCCAATAACTTCGACCATGTAGGCCAACCCGACGATGCCGATCGTGGTCGAAACGAGGGTGCGGGCGTCCTCGACGGGTCGTCCGAGGATGCCCTCGGTCAACAGGTGGACGGCAACGGCCGAGACGGCCAGAGCCAACGAGGCCGGAATCGCGAAGCGCATCGTTGACGAGAGGAAATCGCGCCCGGCCGAGCGTGGCGGGCGGGTCAGGGTGATGAAGACGGCCGGCACGCCCAGCGTGAACAGCGCGGTCAGTGAGCCGTGTCGCGGCAGGAACGGGAACTCAAGCCCCATCATGTTGGAGATGAAGATGATCAGGAAGGCATAGAAGCTCTTGGTCACGAACAGCTTGGACAGTTGCGAGGCATTGCCGAGCACACTCTGTGCAATCGCCGAACCCTCGACCAGCGCCTCAAACGAGTCGTTCCGAAGTACAATCGACGCCACGCCCTTGGCCGTGTTGGCGCCCGATTCCATCGCCACGCCGACATCCGCCTGGCGCAGCGCGCGGACATCGTTCGCCCCGTCGCCGACCATCGCGACGTAATGGCCGTTCGACTGCAATGCGCCGACGATCCGCTTCTTCTGCTGAGGCGCGATCCGCCCGAAGACCGAGTTCTCCTCGACCGCATCGGCGAACTCGTCATCGCTCAGTCGTTCGAGGGCGGAGCCTGTGATCAGTCCGCCCTGGAGGCGGATCCCAAGCTGTTGTACGAGGGCGGCGACCGTCGCGGGATTGTCCCCGCTGATGATCTTCGGCTCGATGCCGATCTCGTCCATCATCCGGAACGCATTGGCGATCTCGGCGCGAAGTTCGTCGGCCACCGTGATCAGCGCGACGACCCGCAGCGGCGGCAGCGTGTCGGTCTCGGCGTCCGGCATGCCGGCCGCCTCGGCGAACACGACGCCGCGCAACCCCCGCTGAGCCGCCACCTCGTACTCCGACATCAACTCGGATCGAGCCTGATCGTCCTCGCCGTCGTCGGCGCGAAGCAAACGCTCGGGCGCGCCGAGCACAAACACGCGCTCCTCGGTCCCGATGCGCAGACGGGCCGCGCTCCAGCGTCGCTCGGAGTTGAACGGCTCGTCGTTGACCAGGCTCGCGCCATTGGTCTGCGCCGCGAACGCCGTCGACAGCGCCTCGGCCGTCTTGTTGTTGGCGGAGGTCGAGACCGCAAACGCGCCGAGCCAACCGGCGAGCGAGCGTCCGCCGGGCGCCCAGCGGACATCGTCGACCTGCAACCGGTTCGCAGTAATCGTGCCGGTCTTGTCCAGGCAGATCGTGTCGAGATAGTTGAGCGCCTCAACGGCCGTGTTGTCCTGCACGATCGCGCCCATCCGCGAGACGCGCAGCGCGCCGACGGCGAAGGCGACAGTGAAGCCGAGCATCAGGCCCTCGGGCACAACCGAGGTCGCGGTTGCGATCGTCGCCTTGACCGCCTCGTCGAACTCGCGGCCGGTGATCATGAACGAGATCAGAATCAGCAGGCCCAGGATCGCCGTGCCGACGATCAGGCCGTCAAGGATCCGCTTGAAGCGAAGCTGAAGCGGAGTCTCGGTCCGTTTGAGTTCCCGCGCGTCCCGCGTCTCCCGGACGGCTCGCGATTCGTCGCCGACGCGCGTCGCGAGGTAGTAGCACGAGCCGCCGACGCAGAAGGCTCCGGACTCCAGCTCGTCGCCTGGGCCGCGTCGGACCGAGCTGGTCTCGCCGGTCAGGATCGATTCATCCAGTTCCGCTTCGTCCCAGACGATCGGGCCGTCGGCAACAACCTGCTCTCCGCTCCGGAGGACGAGAAGATCGTCGGCGACAACATCGGTGGCCGGCACTTCCTGTTCATATCCACCGCGCACCACGGTCGCGGTCGGGGCGGTCAGCGCGACTAGTTGCCGCAATTTGCGGGTCGCGCGAATCTCCTGGAAGGTTCCGATCAGGACGTTGGCCACAACGACCATCCCGACGAACGCCGCGTCCTGCAGGTGATCGGTCTTCTGCTCGGTGACCGCCAGCACCAGCAGGATTCCGATCAGACCGAAAAGGACCAGGTTGAAGTAGGTGAAGACGTTGGCCACCACGACATCAAGGTCGGAGCGCTGTTTGGAGCTGTCGCGGTTGACACGTCCACCTTCGATGCGCTGGGCGACTTCGCGGTCGCTCAGTCCCACGAGTTCCGGCGGTTCAACCGGCGCGGCTCGTCGGCGCGGACGATCCGGCTCAGCCTCAGGCTCGGGATCGGCGGTCGGCGCCGGAGCAGCGACACCGGAGGCCAGGGGCGGAGGAGTCTCAGCCGGCGCGGGGCTCGGCCAGTCGGTCAGCCAGCCTCCATCGGAGCGGCCGTCAATCTCCGCCAACGCCTCCGTCACGCGGACCAGGTCCGCAGGCTCGAGGGGCGGCTGTCCCTCTTCGAGGGCCGCCAAATCGAACAGCGGCGGAGCATCCTCGGTGGGATCCGCGGAGCCTGGACTGGGCTGGCTGGACATCGATTGACTCAATAGGAGCGACGAATTGATTGGCTGGCTCTGACTCTAACCAGTCCGTCAATCGTTGGGCACAGGCTCCACCCAGGCGAGACAGCTAAGCGTGGATACCGGTTCGGATAGACGCCGAAATCTGAGCGCTTCGTATATGATGCTAGGTAGACGTGATGAGGTGAGTGATGGTCTCGAGCAGCGAGCAGCTTCCTGATCCCGACAGCCGCCCGGTGAGCTCGGGCGAGTTCCAGCGATCACTCGATCAGGTCAACAAAAGAATCGATGACCTGCGCTCTGATCTCAACCAGAGGATCGACGACCTGCGCTCGGAGATGAAGACCGGACAGGCGTGGATGCGCTGGGGCATCGGCCTGATGCTGGCTCTCACGCTCGCGCTGATGGGCCTGGTTCTGAGCGGGGTGGGCTGAACCGAGGCGTTGGGACCCTCACCCGATAGGGCAGACACGGAAGGTTAGTCGTTGAGCGACCGCTCCAGTCCGGCCAGCCGCTCGGCGCGACGAGTGGCGCTGAAACCGCGTCGCGACTCGATCACCCCCCAGCCGAGTGTCAGGGCGAAGACGGCGGCCTGGACCAGGACCACCGTCGCGCCTGAGGAAACGTCGACAAACCAGGACACATAGACCCCGAGGAATCCGGTGACCGCGCCGATCACGACGGCGATCACGAAGAGCCGGGGGAACGAATCCGTCATCATCCGGGCGACAACGGGCGGAATGACCAGAGCAGCCGCGATTAGAGTGACGCCGAGCACCTGCAAGGCGGCCACGACGGTGGCGGCCAGGGCGAGCGAGAAGATCGCCTCGACCCAGCGCACGGAGATGCCGTACGAGGTTGCGACATCGTGGTCGAAGGTGATGAATACAAGCGGCTTCCACAGCGCGAACAGCACCAGCGCGATCAACACGATCATCCCCGTCGTGACGTACAGGTCCTGATTGGTGATGCCGAGAATCTCTCCAAACAGGGCAGCCTCAAAGTCGCGAGTGAAACTGCGGGCTCTCGAAATCACGGCGATGCCGATCGCGAATGCGGCCGTGGTGACGATGCCGATCGCCGCGTCGCCGCCGATCTGTCTGCGCCGCGCCGCCTGGTTGATCAGAAAGACGGAGAATGCTCCCCAGAGGCTTGCTCCGACGAAGAAGTTGAACCCGATGGTGAATGAGACGACCGCTCCGCCGAAGATGCTGTGGGCCAGGCCGTGCCCGATGTAGGCGAGGCGTCGGAGGATGACGAAGACGCCGACCGCGGCGGTCACACCGCCGACCAGCGTGGCTGCGATCATCGCCCGTTGCATGAAGCCGAACTCGAAGGGCTCAAGCATGGTCGGCGCCCACTCCGGGGGCGTCGACCACGCTCAGTTCGGCGTGGTCGTGATCATCATCGTCGTCGTGGTCGTGTTCGGCGTCTGGGTGCGCGCCCGGCGCTTCCTCCGGCACCGGTAGCACGTAGGTCTCGTGTCCGCGCCGGACGACGAGCATGGGTTGGCCGTAGGCGCGTTCGAGGATGTCGGGCTGTAAGACCTCCGAGGGCGGACCGTCGGCGAGCACGGTCTGCTCACCCAGCGCGATCAGGCGGGGCAGGTGGGAGGCAACGCCGTTGAGGTCGTGCGTGGTCAGCACGACGGTCACGCCGGCCGTGTTGAGGCTAGCCAATTGGTGGAGAATCTCGTGCCGGGTCTTGATGTCGACGCCTGAGGTGGGCTCGTCGAGCAGCAACAGGTCCGGCGAGCGGACCAACGCTCGGGCGAGGAACGTGCGCTGCTGCTGGCCTCCAGAGAGCGCGCGAATCGGGCGATCCGCGAGGTCGGCGATGCCGAGCTGGGAGAGCACGACGCGGGCGCGGCTGCGCTCGGCTCGGCTGGTCCAGGGCAGCCAGCGTCGGGTTCGCCAACTGCCGAGCATGGCGACCTGCTCGACGGTGATCGGGAAGTTCCAGTCAACGGTTTCGACCTGGGGAACGTAGCCCACGCGCGTGTTGTCGGCGACCCTGGCCGTCCCCGCATACAGTTCTGGCTCACCAAGCAACGAGCGCAACAGGGTCGTCTTGCCGGACCCGCTGGGACCGACGATGCCGATCAGCTCGCCGGGGGCAATGGTCACCTCGACATCGCGCAAGGCGACGACGCCCTCATAGCCCAGCGCGACGCCGTCCAGTTCAACCAGCGCATCTACTCCGACGGTTGCCACGTGCTGCCTGTCTCGAATCCGTCCAGGGCGGACGCATCGCCGCCGAGAACGGTGACCATCGTTTGCACATTCTCCACCATCATGCCGACCAGCGTGTTCTCGGGATCGCCCGGCTCGCCGGGCAGATCATCATCCGACAGGGTTGAAACCTGCACCGCTCCGGCTTCTTGGGCAATGGTCTCGAGCACTTCCGAAGGGAAGACCTCGGAGCCGAAGATGGCGGGCACGCCAGCGTCGCGGATCTGCTCGATCAGGTCGGCGACTTCGCGCGGCGACGGCTCGGAGAAGTCGGAGGGCTGGATCGCACCGATGATCTCCAATCCGTAGCGGGGAGCGAAGTAGGGGAAGGAGTCGTGATAGGTGATGAGTTTGCGGTGCGCTTCTGGGATCGTAGAGGTCACGTCGGCAATCGCGTCGTCCAAGTCCCAGAGTCGGGCGATCAGCCGCTCGGCATTGCTGGCGTAGTAGTCAGCGCCGTCGGGGTCGACCTTGCTGAGTTCGCCGCGCACGATCTCTGCGTACTCGACGGCCAGGTGCGGCGCAGTCCAGAGGTGTGGATTCGGGTTGCCACCTTCTTCAGGGAAGGAGAAGTCGAAGACGTACTCATCGGGGGAGACGGCGAGGTTTCCGAGCAGGACGATCGGCGTGTCATCTGAAGCGTTGGCTTCCGCCAGCTCGAGCGTCGGAAGTTCGAGGTTGAGACCGTTGATGATGATCAGGTCGGCCTTCTCGATCTCGCCGACAGCCGAGGGCGGCGGGTCGAAGGTGTGGCTGTTGGTGCCCTCGGGCACGAGCGCGATGACGCTGATGCGGTCGCCGCCGACCTCTTCGATGATGCTGCGCAGCGGTGCAACGGTCGTGACGACGAGCAGGTCGTCACTCTCGGCCTCGTCTGCGCAAGCTGAACCGAGCCAGGCCAGCGCCATGACGAGCGCGATGACAAGCGTCGGGAGGAACGTCGAAGCAATGAATCTACGCACTGAATCTAACCCCTTCAACGTGGGGTCAGATTATGCGTCCCGCGGAGTTATTGCAACTGATTGCAATAACAGCCAGGTGTCAGACCAGGCCAGGGCGGATGCTGTTGCGCGGGAATCCGCCGGCGCCGAGCGTGTGCGGCCAGAGATCGAACAACTCGTCGATATCGATCTTGTTGTCGTCGAAGTGCAGGTAGCGCTCCAACACCGGTTCGGAGAAGAGCGAGATGCGGTGTCCGCTCGCGCCGAAGATGCGTCCGTTGGCGGCGTCGGACTGGTCTGAGGCGAGCCAGGCGACGATCGGCGCGACATTCTTGGGGTCGCGGGCGGTCCCGGCGGCGGATTCGGACGGCGCCGGCCCAGAAGCGTCAACCCCGCGCCCGCGGTCGGTCATCCGCGTCGATGCGCCCGGCGCAATGCAGTTTGTCGTGACGCCGTAACGCGAGAGCGCTCCCACGTTTGAGCGCATCAGTCCCAGCTTGGCTGCGTGCGCGGCGGAGTAGTTGGGCTGTCCGGCTGCGCCTCGGATGCCCGCGTCTGAGGTGAAGTAAATGATGCGCCGATGCTGGCCCTCGCGGTTGGCGCGCCAGTAGATCGAGGCGAACTTGGTAGGCGCGAAGCAGCCCTTCAGGTGGGCCCGGACGAGGCCGTCCCACTCTTCCTCGAGCATGTTGAAGATCATCCGCTCGCGCAGGATGCCGTGGGCGCAGACCAGGACATCGAGTCCACCGAACTCGTCGATCGCCGTCTGAACCATGCGCTCGGCGGTGTCCATGTCGGCGACATCGCCGACGAAGGGGACGGCTTCCCCGCCCGCGTCGCGGATTTCCTCAACGACTGCGTCGACCTTCGAAGCATCCATGCCGAACCGGCCCTCGACGTCGAAGCCGGTGTCGGCGACAACAACCTTTGCGCCCTGCTCGCCAAAGACGCGGCAGAGATTCGAGCCGATCCCGCCCGCGCCGCCGGTGATGATGCAGATTCTGCCCTCGAGGTGTTTCATGTTCTGCTCGCTCCGGCCTACGAATGGTGGTGTGTTGTCGGGATCCTGGGTGGTCATCGTGAGGTTCCTTGACTAGCAGCGAGGCGGCCCCCTCTGTCGCGCCGCGACATCTCCCCCGCCGTGCGGGGGAAAACGACATCTAGGGGAACTGGCGCGGAGGCGGGCCCATGCCCTGGAGTTCGAACGTCAACGGAATCAGGTCGAAGAGGGTGTCGATGTCCCAGTATGGGTCGACATTCCAGATCGTCTGCTCCCACTCCGGCTCTCTCCAGACGGTGATCCGCCCGCCGGTCGTGCCCACGACGCGGCCCGAGATGTCGGCCGAGGCGTCGGAGGCGAGATAGGTGACGACCGGCGTGACGTTGCTCGGGTCCATCATCGTGCCGGCGGCGCTGAGACTGGGCGCGTCGGCGCTCTGATCGACCGCGCGGCCGCGGTCGGTCATCCGCGTCGAGGCGGCGGGCGAGATGCAGTTGGACGTCACGCCGTAGCGTTCGAGCGCCTCGGCGTTGGAGAGCGAGAGGCCGATCTTGCCGGCATGGGCGGCCGAGTAGTTTGGCTGTCCCGCCTCCCCGCGCACGCCGGCGGACGAGGTGAAGTAGATGATCCGGCGGTTGCCCTTGTCGCGGTTGGCGCGCCAGTGGATGGCGGCGAACTTGGTCGGCGCGAAGCAACCCTTGAGGTGAATGCGGACCAGTTCGTCCCACTCCTCCTCGGTCATGTTGAAGACCATGCGCTCGCGCAGGATGCCGTGCGCGCAGCAGAGGATATCGAGGTCGCCGAAGGTCTCGATTGCGGTCTGCACGGCGCGTTCGGCGGTATCCATGTCGGCGATGTCGCCGGCGACGGCGACGGCCTGCCCACCATTGGCGACGATCTCGTCGACCACAGCCTGGACCCTGGACGGATCCATGCCGGCGCGGCCTTCAACATCGAAGCCGGTGTCGCAGGCGACGACCGATGCGCCCTGCTCGGCGAAGACCTTGCAGATCTGCGAGCCCATCCCACCGGCGCCGCCGGTGACCAACGCCACCTTGCCATCGAGGTGTCCCATATCGTCCCCATCTCTGATCGCGAGATACGGGAGGAGGCTAGGCGTGGGAGGCGTGCAGGGTCAATCGATGGTTGGTTGGACAGTGAATCCGAAGGAGTCAGCGGCTGCAGCCTGTCGACGGTCCCAAGTGGTAAAGGTGAGTGGATCGTCGGCACTCGATTCCAAAGCGCTGGCAATCTGAACTGCATCAGCACCGGAGAGTGGAAACCTCAGAATGAATTCAGCTGCGTCGCCAGCGATTCGCTCCGAGAATTGAACAACCTCGAATCGAGGCCATAGAATATCGAATCGGGCCAAGGCACTCTGCAGCCCCTCCGCGGACAGCCGCCTATCGCGCCGCGCCCCTGCCAACGCTGAAATCGTCTCGGGATAGGTGAGCAAGCTGGTATGGAGCTCGTCGGCGCCTGCGACGAGCTCGGCCGCCAGTTCGGCACCAGGTTCTTCTCTGATCAACAGCTTGGCTGCCGCGCTCGTGTCGAGATAGATCCGACGCCCGCTCACTGCGGACAACAGTCACAACGACCAAGCAAGCACATCAGGTACTCATCAGTGATGTCTGAGCCGAGCGGATCCCAGCTACGAACGATCGCCGCAACTGTCTGGCCGTTCCGACGGCCTTGATATGGTGGACTGACCAGACCCCTGTTGTAGAGGTCTTCCCAGGACGAATCCGGTTCCTCGTCCCCCCAGTCGAGTGGCGGACGCTGCACATCGATCGGACGGATCGGTTCACTTCGGACAGGCTGGCGAATGACTTCTGAATTCTGCTGGTCCCGGGTCATCATGAGGCCCTCTGCTGCTTGTCCAGCCTATCAATCCCAACGGCAGATGAGTGGCGCTCAAGACCGGCCCAACCAGTCGGGATCGAGCAGGCGGCGGACGGTGTCGATGGCCTCGGTCTTGTCGAAGCGGAGATAGGACTGCGACTTGGAGACTTGCTGATCGCCGAAGAAAAAGCGTTCGTAGAGCTCCTGGCGTCCGGCGAGCGATGTGCCCACCACATCCCAGGCGAGACGGAAGAGTGGAACCTTCTCAATGCCTTCTTCGCTCATATCGGCGGCGCCCTGGAAGTAGCGCTCGACGGCGGGACCGATCGCTTCGGTGATGGCTGCCATGTTCGCCGCTGATGGCGCGGCCATGAAGTTGCTGCCGCCGATCTGCTTGATGTGGTCGATGATCTGCACGTAGTACTCGGGGAAGAGCCGCAACCCGGCCGTGATCGCGTTGGCGTTGCAGTACCAGACGCCATTGTCCGGGTTCTCGACCGATCCTTCGACCGCGGCGATAGCGATCGATTCCAAGGTCTGCAGCATGGTCACGATCTCACCGAGCCGGATCTGGACGTTGATGAACGAGTTGGTCTGGGCGTTCTCGGCGATCAGGTGAGCCAGACCGAGCAGAAAGCGCGTCTTGGCCACGTTCTTGACAATCACGTGGTGGCCGAGCGATTCCTGGAAGCGCATCACCATCAGAGCGGTGTTGTGAATCTTCTCGTCCTGATAGCCGAAGACGTTCTCCCAGGGCACTTCGACATCGTCGAAGACGGCAACAGTGTCGATCTCCTCGAAGCGGCCGGAGATCGGGTAGTCGTGGGTTGAGCGATTCGGATCAAACGAATCGCGGCAGACCCAGTGCAGGCCGGGAGCGTCAACAGGGATCGTGAAGCAGAGCGCGTACTTGAGCTCCGCTTCACCCTTGACGATCGGCAGCACCATCGACAGGTTCTCGTCGGAGAACGGCGCCAGCGTGCCGAGAATTCTCGCTCCGCGCACGATGATGCTGTCCGACGTGCGTTTAACCACGCCGGCGTTGAGGAACGGTTCCTGTTCGCCGAGCGGAGTCTTGCGGTCGATCTGCGGAGTGATGAAGGTGTGGGTCAGGCAGACGTCGTTGCGGCGGCAGTGGTCAAGGATGCTGACCGCGTGTTCACCGAGCTGGGCATCGTTCTGTCCCCAGTGATGCCTGGCCGCGGCGACGCCAGCGATGGCGGCGTTCATGTAGTCAGGCGCGCGTCCTAGCTGACCGCCGGTGTGTTCGGCCCAGGCGGCGAAGGCAGCACCGCGATCGCGCAGGTCCTGCTTCGACCGAGGAATCTTGAACGAGCGGTGCGAGCGCTGGCCATCCTCATCCTCGTAGGAGACCAGGTCGCGGTTGGCGGGGTCGCACTGGAAGTCGTAGTAGGCGGCGATCGTGTGGGCGGCGTTGGCGAAGCCGGGCGCGCTGGTCACGTCCTCGACGAGCACGCCGTTGTGCCAGATACGGCGTTGATCCTTCAGCCCGGCCAGGTAGGCCGCGCCGTCGCGCATGGCCATTGGTCGATGCGCCTAGTCGCCGCCGGTGAAGGCGGGCGTCGGTTCGTCGACGAGCGCCTCATCGCCTTCGGTCGGCAGCACCTCGGCGTAGTTGAGCGCGCCGTCGATGTCGCCTTCCCAGTGCTCGCGCGGCAGCTCGTAGAGGACTTCGATGCCGTGACCGTCGGGATCGTTGATGTAGACCGAATGCGTCATCCCGTGGTTGATGCGCAGGTTGAACTTGACGCCCTTGGACTGGAGGAAAGCAATCTGCTTGAGCCAGGAATCGCGGTCCGGGTAGTGAACGGCGAGATGGTTGAGTCCCGGCCGGCGCGGCGCCATCGACCAGTCGCCCGAATCCTCGGAGTCGCCCATGATCTCGGCGAGGGCGAGATCGTGGTGGCTCTCGGAGAGGCCGTTGTAGAAGCGCATGGTCATCGAGCGTTGATCGCGGGGCTTGAGCGAACCGATGTGGCGGAAGCCCATGACCTCGGTCCAGAACTCGTGGGCGACCTCGATGTCGCGCACGTTGAGGACC
The DNA here is from genome assembly GCA_022822855.1 of Dehalococcoidia bacterium. GTDB lineage: Bacteria > Chloroflexota > Dehalococcoidia > Bin125 > Bin125 > Bin125. The sequence goes on along the minus strand of JAJDYG010000010.1, from coordinate 9,511 downwards.
AGGTGGTTGACGCCCACGGGGGTCATCGCGCGAGCGGGTGCGTCACTCATGATTTGTAATCCTTCCGAGCGATCGTCGTTTCATTGTTGCTGAAGTCAAGGTACCAAAAGCTGGTGTGGGTCAGCGAGTGCATTTGATTGGCTCGGCGGCAGAGGGGAACCCTCACCCTCTTCCAGAGGAGACCTGCGCGCAAATCCCCTTTCCCCTCTCCCCCCGCTTCGCGGGGAGAGATGCCGTAGGCAGAGGGGGGCTTCCCGTCGCCCCTAGCAGATAGGCGCTGCCGCCGAACCCCTCCAGTCCCGACGGGCCGGCTTCCCACTATTGGGGGAAGCCGGTGTACGCGCGGGTCTCCAGAGGGAGAGGGGACCAGAGGGGCCTCGATGGGACAGGGAGGGCTAGCGCAGCCGCTTGATCGCGTCGGACACGGCCTCGCTGTCGGTACCTTCGCGGTCCGCGGCGTCGACGACGTTGCGGAAGCGGGTCACCGTCTGCTGCAGGCGGATGCGGCGGAACAGGGCGGCGTCGGCGGTGGAGCCGAGTTCGCCGTAGTGTTCGACGATGCGCCAGCCGAGTTCCGTGCCGTAGGCGTCGATCAGATGGGCGAAGTCGACGGCGGGGTCGGCGACTCGCATTCCGTGCCAACCGGTCACCGCCGAGAGTTGCTGGACCAGCGGATCGACCAGCAAGCGTTCGATCGAAACTCCGCCATGCACCAGCGACGGCTCGATCTTCCAGAGCGCGTCGTCTTCCAGGAATCGAGACCACCAGCGCCGAGCCCAGGTGATCTGCGACCAGTTGACCAGCGGCCGCAAGACAGCAAGTGATCGGCGCGACAGCGCCTCGTGGTCATCTCGCCACTCGCGGAACGAGGGCGCGCCGAGGCTGCGGGCTCGCTCGACCGAGAACTCGTGCAACTCGTGGAAAAACGTGGCCAGGTCGCGGACCAGCCGCTCTCGATTCTGCTCGACGATCAGCTCAGGCCTCAGCGCTCGACCTTCGGTCCTCGGGGCGGCCCGCCAGTCGCGCTTCCAGTCGCCGGTTTCGCTCGAACGCTCCCAAACGGGCACCGTCGGGCTGAGGAAACCGCGCAGATGCGGCATGAGGGAGGACATAGCGGCTACCCGGGCGAGGGCGGCCTCCGACTGGGGAAACAACGCGCTCCAACCGTCCCACTCGACCCGCACCAGGTCCGCGTCCGGCTCCTCGGAGACTTCGATGTCGCCGGCGTCGAGATCAGGAAACTGTCCGCCAAGGGCGAAGGCGAAGTCCCGTGGGCGGTCGGTCAGCGTCGGCGCCTGAGGCATTATCCGAGTGTATCGGCCGATCCCTCAGGCTCCGCGGCAACGACCGGCAGCGGCGGCCGATCTTCGCCCAGCCACTGGACGGGATCGACATCGACACCCTGGATGATCACTTCCCAGTGCAAATGCGGACCGGTCGAGAGGCCGGTGGTGCCGATGTTGCCCAGCCAGTCGCCGGGCGCGACTTCCATTCCCTCGCGCACTGCCAGCAGCGACATGTGCCAATAGCCGCTGTAGACGCCTGCGCCGTGATCGAGAATCACGCCCATGCCGTGCAGGACGACTTCCCCGGTCCAGACGACGGTTCCCGGGGCGGGTGCGACGATCGGGTCGCCATGCTGCGCGGCGATGTCGTGGCCGTGATGCCACTCGTCGGATTGGACCCCGTCGTAGGAACGCTGAGCGCCGAACACGCCCGTGACCTCGCCCTCGACCGGCAAGATCCAGGGCCCGTCCCAGCGAGGTGGACCGGTCACTGCGATGTGATCGTGGAAGCGAACTGCAATATCGCGCTGCACCTCGGCAGGGTCGGCCGGCGCCCCGGTCCCGCCCAGGATGATCTCTTCAAGCGGCGCAGCGTTGACCAGGACGATGTAGGAGGCGGAGAGCGAGCGCAGCCAGGCGCCTCCTTCGCCGTACAGATCGACAGTGACCTCCGCCGATCCCGTCGCGGCATCGCGCGGAACGGGGATGACCGTCCACCAGACCTCCGGCTCTGCCTCGAGCAGATTCCAGGTTCGCGCGCCAACGGTCGCTACGACCGCAGACGCCGCTTCGCTTTCCACGGTGAGCGCGAACGCCTCTCCCTGCATGAGCAGATCTGGGGCGACGCGGACGACGGGAACGGGCTCGACTTCTACCGTTTCGGCTCCCTGTTGGGGCTCCTCGCTTTGCGCCTGTCCCTGTACGGCCTGTTGCTCGGCTTCTTCGGCCTGGCGCTCGCCGGCCTGCGGATTGGCGTCTGGGCTGTCCTCCGACTGACGCTCTTCCGCCCGCGTCTGCTGCACTTCTCCAGCGTCCTCAGGAGCCGATTGGGATTGCTGTGCCCCCGCACCCGACACAGCGTCGACCTGGGACCCTGTCTGCTCAGACTCGTTGCGCGTAGGGGACGCTTGTGTATCTCCAGGGACATCTGCGGACTGTTCCGCCGGCGACGTGGTTGCGGCCACGCTGACCCGGGTGGCGCTTCCCGCGGCATCGTCCGTTGGCCGGAGCAGAAGGGCGGCGCCCGCGCCAATGGCGGCGGACGCGACGACCAACACCAGTACCAGCGCCAACAATCGACCGTTCAACCAGTTCCCCCGTTGCCAGAACTCGGGTGTTGTCCAACGTCTGACGGGCAGCGGTTGGTCGACACCGCCTGCCCTCGTACCCTCACTCTAGTTAGAGCTGGCGAGACAAGTGGACTGGGCAGCGCAGAGGAGACCTCGTGGTAGACGACATTGGTACCTCAACGGCGCTGGCAGGGTCGGCCCTGGAACGCATTGCCAAGCCATGGGGCGAAGAACTCATTCTCAGTCGGACCACGGATACGGTGATCAAGGCGCTGCGGATCAATCCCAACCAGCGTCTGTCGCTTCAGTTCCATCGCTTCAAGCGCGAGACGCTCATGTTGCTGGGCGGTGAGGCGATCCTCACCGTTGGCTCGTGCATCGAGCTCTTGCGGGACATCCCGCTCCGCACCGCCGGCCGCGAAGAGGTTGCGGCCGGGGTGATTCATCGCCTCAGCGCCGGACCGTCGGGCGCCGACATCCTTGAGATCGCTGTTGAGGTCCCCGACGATGCAGAGGACATCGTGCGCCTGGCCGACGACTACGGGCGCGCCGACCCCAGCGAACAAGCCTGCGCGGCCGAGCAAGCCTGATTGACTTGATTGTCGACTCCGTGGCATCGCCTGACCTGTTCCAGCGAATCCTCGAAGGCGATGAAATCGCGTTGCGCGACGCCTTCCGCCGCTACGGCGCGGCTGCCGGGGAACTGGCGCGTCGAATCGCGGGGCCGGAACGGGCGGATGAGATCGTCGAGGAGGCCTTCCTGCTGATCTGGACAGAGCCGGATCGCTGGGCGTCGGCGGCGCTGGACGTCCATGTCCTCCGGATCGTCCGAGATCTGGCGCTGGCCGTCCGCCGCAGAGGAGTCACGCCGGAACTCGCTGCGCTCGACCTTGAACCGTTCCCGATCAATCCCGACTCGACGCTTCCCGATCTGATCGATGGGCTTGACCACGACGAGTTGCAACGCGCGATCCTGCGTCTGCCGGGCGACCAGGGTCGCCAACTCGAGGACGCCTGGTTCGAGAGCATGCGCAGCGACGACGACTCGCTGAACGCCGCGGTCGGCGCGCTGGTTGACAGCATTCAGAGCGGACGACTGAGCAGACAGGCGCTGTGAGATGCCCGCCGACGACGAGACACCCGTCGAACCGCCGCTCGCCGCCTTCTACCTGGGCTTGCTCGACACGGCTCAGGGCGACGCGGTCGAGCGGTCGGTCCGCTCGGATCCTGCGCTCCGGCGGCAGACCTCGGCCTGGCCGACCGCCGTCGCCGCGGTCACCTGCGCCAGCCTGATCATTGACCCAACGAGGGTCGAGGCCCGGCTCGAGCAGCGCCTGATCCAGCGGGCGCGGATTGAGCGCCCGCCGACGGTACGCTCTCGCGGAACGTTGCGCGCGGCGCGACGCGGCATGATCTGGCTGTTCCTGATCGGTCTGATTGCCGTCGCCACGATCTTCGGTTACCTCGCGTTTCGGGGCGACGACCCGATCTCCGGCCGCGCCGTCGCGCTAACCGAGGACGGAGTCACCGGCGTCCTGCTGCCCCGCTACGAGGATCGACTGTTCGCTCTGATCTTCTGGGGCCTGCCCGAGCTTGAGGCCGGCGAAGTCTGGCAGCTCTGGCTGGTGCGGGAGTCGGGGGCGGTCGAACCCGGTCCGTTGTTCACCCGCGACGCTGAAGGTCGGGCCGCCGTGTCGGTCAATCCCAACGACCTCGAATCGCCGGATGCGCTGATTGGCTTCGCGGTCTCGAGAGACGATCCATCGACGCGCGCGGAGGGCAGCCCGTCCTCGGACGACATTCTCTATCAGTTCCCTCGTCACTAGCGTCCGAGTCTCGGGTCGCAGGTAGACTGCCATTGAGAGCGCGAGCGCCAATCATGTCAAGCGAGGACGCACGATGGACTTTGAATTCAACGCCGATCAGGAAGCATGGCGGAACGAGATTCGCGGCTGGATCCGCGACGAATTCGGCGCGGACTGGAACGGCCTCGACGTCTCCAACGACGAAGAAGGCTCGGACGAAGCCTGGGAGTTCGCCCAGGGCATCCGCGCCAAGCTCGCCGCGAAACAGTGGACCGCGCCCGCCTGGCCGACGGAGCATGGCGGTATGGGTCTCTCCTTTGCCGAGCAGGCGATCTTCAACGAGGAACTCGCCTATCACCGCGTGCCCGGGCCGGACCTGATCTCGGTCGGCTACGTCGGACCGACGCTGCTGGTCTATGGCACCGAAGAGCAGAAAGCCAGGTACCTCGACGATATCGTCAACGCTCGCGCCGCCTGGTGTCAGGGTTACTCCGAGCCGGGCTCGGGCTCCGATCTCGCCTCGCTGCAGACGCGCGCCGTCCGCGACGGCGATGACTACGTGATCAACGGACAGAAGATCTGGACCTCCAACGCGCACCGCGCCGACCAGATGTTCTGCCTCGTCCGCACCGATCCCGACGCTCCCAAGCACCGCGGCATCACCTACCTGCTGATCGACATGGAGACGCCCGGCATCACCGTCCGGCCGCTGATCAACATGCTGGGCGGGCATGGCTTCAACGAGGTGTTCTTCGAGGACGTGCGCGTGCCCGTTGAGAACCGCGTCGGCGAAGAGAACCGCGGCTGGTACGTCGGCATGGCGACGATGGACTTCGAGCGCAGCGCTCTTTCGGGCAGCGCCGCCCTGCGCCGCAACTTCGAGGACTTCATCGAGTACCTCGACGACAACCCGGACGCGACCCGCGAGGCGAAGCTCGGCGTCGCCGACACGGCGATCAACATTGAGGTCTCGCGGATGCTGTCGCTGCGCGTGCTCTCGATGCAGCAGGGCGGACTCGCCCCCAACCACGAGGCGTCGGTGGCCAAGATGTTCTCCTCCGAACTGTCGCAGCGCTTCGCCCGCTTCGGAATCAACACGATGGGCAGCTACGGACAGGTCCGCAAGGGCGATCCCTATGCGCAGATGAAGGGCTGGTTCACCGAGCAGTACATGTCCTCGGTGCCGGCCACGATCGCGGGCGGATCGTCCGAAATCCAGCGCGGGATCATCGCGACGCGCGGCCTGGGCCTGCCTCGCGCCTGATTCTCGGCGACGGTTCCCAGGCGGTGGTTCCAGGCGGCGCGCCGGAGAAGTCGAATGGCCTCGCTCTACGACGACTTCAGCGAGTACTTCGAGGCGGCTGCGCACTACTCGACGCTTGATCCGCTGCTGCTGGAGCAGGTCAAAACCTGCAACAACGTCTACCAGATGTCCTTCCCCGTCGAGAACGACGACGGGGACATCGAGGTAATCGAGGCCTACCGAGCGCAGCACAGTCATCACCGGCTGCCGACCAAGGGCGGAATCCGTTACTCGACGATGGTCGACGCCGACGAGGTCAAGGGCCTCGCAGCGCTGATGACGTTCAAGTGTGCGATTGTCGATGTCCCCTTCGGCGGCGCCAAGGGCGGCGTCTGCATCGATCCGTACCAGCGCTCGCCGGAGTTCGTCGAGCGGGTCACGCGGCGCCTGGTCATCGAGCTCAACCGGCACAACTTCATCGGCCCGTCGATCGACGTGCCCGCGCCCGACTATGGCACCAGCGCACGCGAGATGGCCTGGATCGCCGATACCTACCGCACCCTGAACCCTCACGACATCAACCACTTCGCTTGCGTGACGGGCAAGCCGCTCTCGCTGCACGGGATTCCCGGCCGGCGCGAAGCGACCGGTCTCGGCGTGTTTCACGGAATCATCAACTGCCTGGCCGACCCCGAGGCCGGGCACGATCGCTCGCCCGGGCTGGACGGCAAGCGCGTGATCGTGCAGGGTCTGGGCAACGTCGGCTATCACGCGGCCCGGGAACTGTCCGAGCATGGCGCCAGGATCGTCGGGATCGCCGAGCACGACGCCGGCCTCTACGACCCGAACGGGCTGGACATGGAAGCGATCGCCCGGCATCGCTGGGACCACGGCGGGATCGCCAACTTCCCCGCCGGACAGGTCTTCGCCAACTCGCTGGAGACGCTCGAGCAACCGTGCGACATCCTCGTCCCGGCCGCCCTCGAGCATCAGATCACGGCGGACAACGCCGACCGCATCCGGGCGAGCATCATCGCCGAGGCGGCCAACGCGCCGACCACCCCCGAGGCCGACCGCATCCTGCGCGAGCGCGGGATCACGCTGATTCCCGACCTCTATCTCAACGCCGGCGGCGTGACGGTCTCCTACTTCGAGTGGATCAAGAACCTGTCGCACGTCTCGTTCGATCGGATGCTGACCGGCACGGCCGACATGCAGAACCGCCGCATTCTCGACACCATGCAAGCGATCACAGGCAGCGCCGTGCCGCTCCAGGAGCGGGCGATGCTCGAGCGTGGCCCCACCGAAATCGACATCGTAAACAACTCGCTGGCCAAGACGATGGGTGAGTCCTACCAGCGCATCTCCGACCTGCGCCGCAAGCGCAACCTGCCCGACTTACGCACGGCGGCGTATCTCTATTCCCTGGAATTGGTCGCCCAGAGCTACCTCGAACTCGGACTCTTCCCCTGAGCGGGCGCCAATGCCTACCGGCCACATCGCGGCTAACATAGGAGCAGCGGCAGCTGATCGGACACTGGGAAGCGCAATGGCGAACGTACCAATCCCGAGTCGAATCAACGTTCCTACGTGGACGGCGTTGATGCGCAAGTTTCGCGGTGATGACGATGCAGCCAGTGAATTTGCCGAGGCGTTTTCCTCGGAGATCAACCAGCTCCCCACCTACGCAGATATGAAGGCGGAACTCCGGGCGCTTGAATTGCGACTGGTCCGTTGGATGATTGCGCTTCTGGCCCTGACGGTCGGCGTGATGACCGCGATCGACAAACTCACCTGAGACCACTGGAGATCTGCCATGGGCAACCCGGAGATGTACGTCGACCTTGCGCCCGAGTTCAAGCCCTCAGGCGAGCCGCTGATCAAGTTCACCAACAACGACGATGCCAACGAACTGCTCGCCAACGACCCGAACGCGCTCTTGATCGCGATCGTGCTCGACCAACAGATCACGACGAACAAGGCGTTCGGCGGACCGCACGATCTGAAGCAGCGCCTCGGCCACCTCGACCCGGCCCGGATCGCCGAGATGGACGAGGATGAGTTCCTGACCATCTTCCGCGAAAAGCCGGCCATTCACCGCTTCCCCGCCTCGATGGGCAAACGAGTGCAGGCCGCCTGTGCCACCGTCCGCGACGAGTACGACAACAACGCCGAGAACATCTGGGACAACCAACCCGACGCCAGGACGATCATGAAGCGTCTCGGCGGCGTGCCCGGCGTCGGTCCCGCGAAGCAGAAAATCGCGATCCTGCTCCTCGCTCGCTACTACGGCATGGACATTCCCGGCTGGCGCGACGTGATTCCCGTCGAGCTGCCCGACTGAGTCCGAGCGTTACCCTGCACTGACTGCGTGCGCCGGCGTTGCCCGGCGCTGATGGGAGTGGTCTCTGATGGCTGTGTCGTTTGGCGTTCACACCGGACAGCAAAACATCGCGATGGGCGATCTGCGCCAACTCTGGCGATGGATCGATGAGCAGGGGATGGACTGGATCTCGGTCTGGGACCACTTCTACGAGGCGCCGCCGGTCGACGGCATGTCGCCGCACTTTGAAGCGCTGACCTGCATGGCCACGATCGCCGCCGAGACCGAGCGCGTGCGGATCGGCTGCCTGGTCTTCTGCGTGCCCTATCGCAACCCCGCCTACCTGGCCAAGTCGCTGATGACCCTCGATCACATCTCCAACGGCCGGATCGAGCCGGGCCTCGGCGCCGGCTGGCACCAGATGGAGTTCGAGGGCTTCGGCTACGGCTGGCCCAGCCTCGGGACTCGGTTTGAGATGCTCGAGGAAGGCACCCAGATCATCAAGGGCATGCTCTCCCAGGAGCGCACCACCTTCGAAGGGGTCCACTACAACGCGCTCGACGCGACCAACCAGCCCGGTCCCATGCAGGAACACATGCCGCTCTGGATCGGCGGACGCGGCGAGCGCAAGACTCTGCGCATGGCCGCCCAGTACTGCGACGGCTGGAACGTGCCCTACATCGGTCCCGAGGAATTCGCCCGCCTGTCAGGCGTGCTGGATGTCCGCTGCGAGGAACAGGGACGCGATCCGGCGACCATCGACCGCACCGTCAACCTCCAGTTCAACCTCAGCCCGACCCAGGCCGAGGCGGAAATCGCCCGTCAGAAGCTGGAGGAACAGTGGGGCGAGCAGGCCGATCGGGTCTCCGAGGGAGCGCTCCAAGGCACGCCCGACGACGCGTTCGACCGCGTCTCCATGTACTGCGACGCAGGCGCGGCCGGAGTCAACGTGGCCCTCCGCGCCCCCTGGAGCGACGAAGCCCTGGCCGTCTACATCAACGAGGTCGTCCCCGCCCTGCGCGAGAAGTACGGCGCCGTCGAACTCTAGGCGACCATACTTCGCTCTCCCCCGCTGGAGACCTCCGCGGAGCCCCATTTCCTCCCCCGTTGGGGGAGGTGCCGCGAAGCGGCGGAGGGGGCCGCCCCACGCAGCCAGACATCGCCAAACAGCACCAAGAACCGCCCGCCTCACCTCAACCACCCAACCCCCCCGATCCCAGTCCCCGCTTCATGCGGAGACCAGCCCCTTCCCCCTCCGATGCCCCGTGCTTGACACGGGGCCCAGAGCACCCAACATCGCCAGGGCAACACCGTCCGTCTCAGCAACAACCCCACACGCCAACCCCCTCCGATGCCCCGTGCTTGCCTGCCCCCGGCTTGACCGGGGGACACGGGGCCCAGGGCACCCAAGCGCGCCAAGCCAGCCACCGCCCGCCTCACCTCAACCACCCAACCCCCCCCGATCCCAGTCCCCGCTTCATGCGGGGACCCGCTCCTTCCCCCTTCCGATGCCCACGCTCCGCCTGCGCCCGGCCTGACGGGGGACGCAGGATCCAGAGCTACCA
>JAJDYG010000014.1 GCA_022822855.1 Dehalococcoidia bacterium | reverse complement strand
GAGGTCGAGCGCTTCTTCTGCCGGCTCAAACGCTTCCGCCGGGTCGCCACCCGCTACGACAAGCTGGACGTCATCTTCCTCAGCTTCGTCCACCTCGCCCTCGTCTGGGACGCGCTGCAGTTACTGTGAACAGGCCCTAGTGCAAGACGTTCCTTTCGATTGGAGCTTCGGGCCGGCGTTCCCGCACGAGGTGGATAGCAATACGCCATCTAACGGGATGGGAATGCACGTGTATGGCAGTGGTCCTGACTTTAGGAGTGTGGATCTGAGCGGCCGGAGAAGCGTGGCCCTCGGAGGATTCGAAGAACAGTTTGCAGTGCAGCTGCAGAGGGCTGCTCAGAAATTTGTTCGTTATGAAGGTTGCCGTCGTTTAGTGGCGGTAAGATTCTGCGGGGATATGTGGGATGGTGTGGAAGACGACGAACTAGTCTCGATAGCGCAGAGCGCTGAGCTGCCGAAGACTGTTGATCAAGTCTGGGTCGCTTACCACGATTGGGTAACTGCAGAAGACTATGAGATTGGATGGCGGTTGGTGGCATGAGCGACGTGCGGAGTCGCGTCGGCGTGTATGCATCAAGTCGCAGTCCCTGCGTCGCAGCAACGGGTTGTGAGACGAGAGCCTCGAACGTAGCACGGCTTCGTTCCTAGCGACGATCCGCGGGTCACTTCCTTGGTCGCCCGTCTCGCCATGTGGACAGGAACACCGCTAGCTGAGGTTCCGCGTTGAGCTGTTGGCAAGGGGGTTGAGAGAGGCTGAGGAAGGCGGCACGGTCTAGCTGAGTAGGCTTGCGGACATGTCGCCGGGTCATCTGCTCAACCATCGGCCCGGGGTGTCACTCAGTCAGGGGTGCAAGGAGGTTGACCAGGGTGTCGATCTGGTCGATGCCGGCGGCGATGGCTTCGGCGTCGAGGAGTTCTTCTCGCTGGTAGTAGTTGCCGTGCAGGTCGTTGGCGACTGCTCGCAGCGTCCAGAGCTGATCGTTGCCCGTGGCGTTGCGGGCGTTGTTCATGACGTGGCTGAAGTCGGCGTGATTCTCGTAGCGCCAGCCGTTGGCGACGGCGACGGCCTTGGCCATGTGGGCGGCGGCGCCCCAGGCCTTCTCCGATGCCTGGTAGAGATCGTTGTCGGCGAGATAGCGACGCGACCTCGCGAGGAACGCGTGCGATTGACGGATGTATCCGTCAACTTCATCGCGGTTGACCGTCGTCATCGTCGGCTGGATTCCTCGCTGGTGTGGTCAACGTAGCACGATCTTCTCGCGTTCTCGTGGTACGATTTCCCGTGAGCTGGTGATTGGAGCGCGGTGGCACCACCCGTTCCCATCCCGAACACGGAAGTGAAACGCCGCAGCGCCGACGATACTGGGGGGGCAACCCCCTGCGGAAAATAGGCCATTGCCAGCTCGCTCTTGTGAATCGGCCGCCCGGCTGCCCTGTAGAGGCGTCGGGCGGTTTTTCTTGTTTGCGGGGCGAGGGGGTCCGAGCGGGTCCTCGCGTGAAGCGGGGACTGGGAAGTCGAGCGGGTCCCCGCGTGAAGCGGGGACTGGGAAGTCGAGCGGGGAGCCCCCTCCGCCCCTTCGGGGCACCTCCCCCAACGGGGGAGGTTTTTTCTTGCTGTGATACGATTCGGCAAACCCCAGAAAGGAGCCGGGGCGGGCCATTTTGCCTCCTTGCTGAGGCTTCTCCGTCCCAACTCACCAAACCCTTGACCACACCCAGCACTGACATCGATCCGAACGCGCCCGCGCCCCCGACCGAAGCGGAAGTGGGGGCATCCGAGCCGACCACCATGGATGAACTCCTGGCCGAACCCGGCCGGGAACCGCTGAACCCCAGACGGGGCGACATTGTCGAAGGCATCGTCGTCCACTGGTCGGGCTCGGCGCTGATCGTTGATGTGGGGGCGAAGTCGGAGGGCATCGTCCACTTCGAGGAGATGCGCTCGCTGACGGACACGGAGCGCGAGGCGCTGAAGACCGGAGACCCGGTGCATGTGTTTGTGACGGACTCGGAGTCGGAGGGCGGCTCGCTGGAGCTGTCGATCGACCGGGCGCGGGGCGAGCAGGGCTGGCACGAGCTGCAGCGCCGCTTCGACGAGAACGAGGTCTTCGACGCCCGGGTGACGGGCTCGAACAAGGGCGGTCTGCTGGTCAACGTGGAGGGCGTGAACGCGTTCGTGCCGCTGTCGCAGATTGTCGAGATTACGGGCGACCGCGAGCAGGCGATTGCGCAGCTCTCGGAGTACGAAGGCCGCACGCTGCGCTTCAAGGTGATTGAGATTAATCGGCGCCGGAACCGCGTGATCCTGTCGGAGCGCGCGGCGGTGCAGGAATGGCGGGCGGAGCAGAAGGATCGCCTGCTGGAGGAACTCCAGGAGGGCGAGATTCGCTCGGGCCGGATTACCAGCATTCGCTCGTTCGGCGTGTTCGTCGACCTGGGCGGGGCAGACGGCCTGGCGCACCTGTCGGAGCTGAGCTGGGAGCGGGACGTCGACCCGGAGTCGATGTTCACGATCGGCCAGACGATCGACGTGTACATCACGAAGATCGACAAGGAATCGAAGAAGATCGGCCTCTCGGTCCGGCGCGCGTCGCCGGAGCAATGGGACGAAGTCGTGGCCAAGTTCGAGGTCGGCGACATCGTGCCGTCGGTGGTGACCAAGCTGGTCACGTTCGGCGCGTTTGCGCGGCTCGAGGGTCCGGTCGAAGGACTGGTTCATGTTTCCGAGCTGGCCGACCGGCGGATCACGCATCCGCGCGAGGTTGTGCTGGAGAACGACATCATCCCGGCGAAGATCGTGCGGATCGAGCGCGATCGGCACCGGTTGGGTCTGTCTCTGCGGCAGGCTCGGACAGACGCCGAGCGGCTGGGCTGGGTGTTCAACCACGACGGCGGGATTGTCCGGGTGCCGGACGAGGTGGCCGAGCGGTTTGGCATCGAGCAAGAGGCGATGCCGGAGCCGCCGCCGCAACCGGAGCCGAGCGAGGAACCGTCGCGGGCGGCCGAGGAATCGCAGCCTGAGGCTGCGCCCGAGCCGGTGCGCGCGGTCTCGGCGATGCAGGAGGCGCTGGAGCGCGCCGGCGTCACCGAGCAGGACTTCGGCGGCGAGCGATAGGGCTGCCTGCTTCAAGGCCCAGCGAACTTCAAGACCCAGCGGAATGGGCTGCTCCTTCTCGCAAGGTGAGTTCCGGCGTAGCGGGTGAGGTCGCGCGGCGGTTGGGGTCTGAAGAGAGCCCCCCTCTGCCTGCGGCATCTCCCCCCGCGGAGCGGGGGGAGAACAGGTGGCCGCGCAACGCTGGGAGAAGGCGACAACGACTCACAACGTCCAAATCCGGCAGGTTTGGACTCTGATGGCTCTGATAGGCTGACCGTATCTCGCGGGCGTTCCGGCTGGGGCGCGTCGTGTACTGGAGACTGCTATGGCAGATCGATTTGACAAGTTCACTGAGCGCGCCCGGCGCGTGCTGACACTCGCGCAGGAGGAAGCTCAGCGCTTCAACCACAACTACATCGGTACTGAGCATCTGTTGCTCGGCCTGGTGCGCGAGGGCGACGGCGTTGCGGCGAAGGTGCTCTCGAATCTGGGCGTTGAGCTGGGCAAGGTCCGCTCGGCGGTTGAATTCATCATCGGTCGCGGCGACCGCGCCGTGTTGGGCGAGATTGGCCTGACTCCGCGGGCGAAGAAGGTGATTGAGCTGGCGGTCGACGAGGCCCGGCGGCTGAATCATCACTACATCGGGACTGAACACTTACTGCTGGGACTCGTCCGCGAGGGCGAGGGCATCGCGGCGGGCGTGTTGGAGTCGTTGGGCGTCAACCTTGAGCGGGTTCGGGCGGAGACGACGCGGATTCTGTCGCAGAGCGGTCCGGCGACGGCCGGCGCGGGCGCGGGGTCGAGCAGCAGCTCGGGGTCGCGCTCGGCGACTCGGACGCCGACGATTGACCAGCTCGGTTTCGACCTGACCGCAGCGGCCCGGGCTGGAACGCTCGACCCGGTGATTGGACGTTCGAAGGAGATCCAGCGCGTCGTGCAGATCCTGTCGCGGCGGACGAAGAACAATCCGGTGCTGATCGGCGAGCCGGGCGTCGGCAAGACGGCGGTCGTCGAGGGGCTGGCGCAGCACATTGCTTCAGGTGATGTTCCGGAGACTCTGCAGGGCAAGCGTCTGCTGACGCTGGACATCGGCTCGCTGGTCGCGGGGACGAAGTACCGCGGCGAGTTCGAGGAGCGGCTGAAGAAGGTCGTTGAAGAGATCAAAGGCGCGGGCAACTGCGTGCTGTTTATCGACGAGTTGCACATGCTGGTCGGCGCGGGCGCGGCTGAGGGCGCGGTCGACGCGGCCAACATTCTCAAGCCGTCGCTGGCTCGGGGTGAGCTGCAGACGATCGGTGCGACGACGCTCGACGACTACCGCAAGCACATCGAGCGCGACGCCGCGCTGGAGCGGCGCTTCCAGCCGATCGTGGTGGAAGAGCCGTCGGTTGAGGAGACGGTCGAAATCCTGCGCGGGATCAAGGACCGCTACGAAGAGCACCACAAGCTCGTGATCACCGACGAGGCGCTTGTGGCGGCGGCTGAGATGTCGTCGCGCTACATTTCCGACCGCGCGCTGCCGGACAAGGCGATCGACCTGATCGACGAATCGGCGTCGCGGGTGCGGATTCGGCGCTCGTACACTCCGCCGTCGCTGAAGGAAGCGACCGTGGGGCTGGAGGGCATCCGCAAGGAGAAAGAGCAGGCGATCAATCAGCAGCAGTACGAGTACGCCGCTGACCTGCGTGATCGCGAGCTCAAGCTGACTCAGCGGATTTCCGAACTTGAGGAAGACCTTGACCAGCAGCGCGAGCGCGACTCATCGGACGTGCTGGCTGAGGACATCGCCGAGGTCGTGTCGATGTGGACCGGGATTCCGCTGGTCCAGATCGCGACCGAGGAGTCCGAGCGTCTGCTGCGGATGGAAGAGGATTTGCACGAGCGGATCGTCGGCCAGGAGGAGCCGATCGTCGCGCTGGCCAAGGCCGTGCGACGGGCGCGCGCAGGTCTCAAGGATCCGCGCCGGCCGATCGGCGTGTTCATGTTCCTCGGACCGACCGGCGTTGGCAAGACGGAGCTGGCGCGCGCGCTGGCCGACTTCATGTTCGGCTCGGACGACAACATGGTCCGGCTCGACATGTCGGAGTTCATGGAGCGTCACACGGTTGCGCGACTGGTCGGTGCGCCTCCGGGATACGTCGGCTATGACGACGGCGGGCAGCTCACGGACACGGTGCGGCGCAAGTCGTACTGCCTGATCCTGCTGGACGAGATTGAGAAGGCGCATCCGGAAGTCTTCAACATGCTGCTGCAGGTCTTCGATGACGGTCACCTGACCGACGCCAAGGGCCGGCGGGTGGACTTCCGCAACACGATCATCATCATGACCTCGAACGTCGGCTCAGACCTGATTCGCCGGGAGTCGGCGATTGGCTTCTCGACCGTCAACGACGAGGATGCTTCGGAGAAGCAGCGCTACGAGAAGATGAAGGACAAGGTCCTGCAGGAGATGAAGCGGGTCTTCCGGCCCGAGTTCCTCAACCGCGTCGACACGACGTTGGTCTTCCACCCGCTGAGTCGGGCTCACATCCGCGAGATCGTCGACATGATGCTGAAGGAGGTCGACTCGCGGATCAAGGAGAAGGAAGTCGATCTGGATGTCACCGAGGCTGCCCGAGATTGGCTCGGCGAGAAGGGCTACGACCCCGTCTTTGGGGCGCGGCCGTTACGCCGCGTGATCCAGGAGCGGCTTGAGGACTCGCTCTCCGAGGCGCTGCTGCGCGGCGACTTCCAGGCTGGCGACACAATTCGCGTCGACCTCTCGAAGGAGCTCAACGAGAACGGCGTCGAAGAAGACATGCTGCACTACGAGCGCATCGAAGGCCTCTCACGCGCCGAGGAGATCGCCGCCGAGGTCGAAGCCGCGGCCGAGGCGGAGTCTGAAGAAGAAGAGGGCGAAGAAGAGGGCGAAGCGGTCGCCACTTCATAGCCTGATTTCGATGGACGAAACCAGCAGCGCCCCTCAGCTATGAGGGGCGCTCTGCGTTGCGTTGGAGGAGCTGGTCCCCGCTTGGAGGCGGGGACGGCAGGTTCAGTCATTCTGTGGCCGGACGCTGAACCAGGACCCAGCCGTTGCCGTCCGGATCGTGGAAGAGGGCCTGGTGGCCCCACATCTGCTCGGTGGGCGGCTCCGAGAACTCGACGCCCTTGCTCGACCAGTCCTCGTAAGTGGCCTGGATGTCGTCGGTCCAGAGCACGTAACCGCTGCTCGATCCGGGCTGCGCGCCGTCCGGATCGAAGGCGCCGAAGTTGGCGAGCACGAACTGCACCTCATCCTCGGGCAGCTTGACCGTGATCCAGCGCAGCTCGGGACCCATTGGGTCGTCCATGATCTTTTCCATGCCCAGATTCTCGGTGTACCAGCGCAGCGCAGCCTGCTGATCTGAAACCTGGATCGGAACGATAGAGAGTCGGACAGACATTGGCAGTCCCTTCGATGGCGGAATCGAGCGTGATCAACGAGGGTGATCAACTCCTCACGGCGTCGGCCCGCGACGCGCATCCTCTTGCCAGGCGAGGACGCTTTGCAGCAGGCCCAGGCCGACGAAGAATATCAACAGCGACGAATTGCCCGTGCTGATGAAGGGCAGCGGGATACCGGTCACCGGGATCAGGCGAATGTTGATCGCGACGTTGATAAAGACCTGGATCGCGATGATCGTCAGCAATCCGACGGCGAGGAGCTGGCCTAACGGCTCGCCGGCTTTGTTGGCTACGCGGAGCATGCGGAAGAGCAAGAGCAGGAAGAGGGCGAAGAGCGCCATCGCGCCGACGAAGCCGAGTTCCTCGCTGAGCACGCTGAAGATGAAGTCGGTGGTCTGAATGCGGACGAAGTCGAGCTGAGTCTGGGTTCCTTCGGTCAGGCCCTGCCCCCAGAGACCTCCGGAACCGACCGAAGTCTCGGCCTGGATCACGTTGAAGCCGGCGCCCTGCGGGTCGGACTCGGGATCGATAAACGCCCTGATGCGATCGCGCTGGTAGTCCTGAACGCCGGCGGCGAGGCCAACCGGCACCAGGCAGAGGCCGATCGCTGCAAGCGTCACGTAGTGCCGCAACCGCGCGCCGGCGAACAGCGTCATGACCAGCCAGAGGGCCATGAAGACGACGGCGGAGCCGGCGTCGGGCTCGATGAAGACGAGGGCAGCGGGCAGCGCCGCAATCCCGAGGGAAAGCAGGAAGATGCGGAACTCCTGCAGCCGGTCGCGGTAGTCGGTGAGGAATTTGGCCAACCCGATGATCGTCATCAGTTTGCCGATCTCGGACGCCTGGACGACGGTGAAGCCGAGATCGAACCAGCGGCGCGAACCGAACTCCTCGCTGCCGAGGAAGAGCACGGCGACCAGGACGACGATGCCGAAGCCGTAGGCGAGCCAGCCGAGGGCGTCGATCAGACGGTAGTCGAGGCGGGTCATGGCGACCATCAGGACGGCTCCGACCAGGGCGAAGATGATGTGCCGCTGGACGGCGCTGGAGAGGACGATTCCTTCGGCGCCCCGGGGGAGCGACGCCGAGTAGATGACCAGCGCTCCGTAGCCAGCCAGGGCGAGGGCCGCGATCAGGATGAGGGGGTCGAAGTGACGCCACGAGTGACCGAGCATCAGTGAGACCTCTCTCTGACCGCCTCATAGAGGCGCTCATACTCCTCGTCGGTGATGGCAACCCTCGCGTACGGCGGAGGGATGGACGTGGACAGCGCGCCGGATGTCTCGGCCCAGGCGCGAAGGATCTCGCCGCCCGCGGAGGATGCGAGGTAACCGGCGGAGAACTCGAAGAACACGGCGACCGCGATCTCCGGATCGTCGAACGGGGCAAAGGCGATGAACCAGCCGTGGGTCGGCCCCTCTTCCTCGCCGGAGACGGCCGTGCCGGTCTGATTGAACTCGGCGGTTCCGGTCTTGCCGCCGATGAGCATCTCGGGCAGTTCGACGAGCGCGTCGTGGCAGGTACCCATCAGCGTGCAGAGGGCCATGCCCTCGCGGACGATGCGCAGGATCTCGGGGTCGACGTCGATCTGATTGCGAACCGAGGGTTGCCAGGGTTGGACGACCCTGCCGTTGGTGTCGACCAACTCCCGGACCACTCGCGGTTCGTAGACGGTGCCCCCGTTGGCGATCGCGGCCGTGGCGACCGCCATTTGCAGCGGCGTCACCGTGGTGAATCCCTGGCCGATCGCCATGTTGTAGGTGTCGCCGTCTCGCCACTCTTCGCCGAACGCCTCCAGCTTTTGCTCGGCCGATGTGATCAGACCGCCGACCTCGCCGACCAGGTCGACCCCCGTGGGGGAGTCGAAGCCCATCTCGCGGGCCCACCTGGCCAGGGCCTCGTTGCCGACCCCGTCGAACTTCACGTCGCCGGCAACAACGCCGTCGTCGGCGAGGTCGTCCAGCCGTTCCTGTTCGCTCGGATGCCGGGGAGGGTTCTCGGGATTCCGGTATGGATCGCCGCCGGCGACGTAGTAGAAAAAGACGTTGGAGGACTCGGCCAGCGCCGTCCTGATGTTGAAGACGCCCTGGGTAGTGTCGCCGAACCTGTAGATGATGCCGGGCGAGAGTTCGTTGTGGACCTCGAGCACGCCGGGGGAGTAGATGCGGGTCTCCGGCGTGATCGTCCCCTCGGCGAGTCCGGCGACGGCGGTGACGATCTTGAAGATCGATCCGGGCGGGAACTGATCCTGGATGGCGTGATTGATCAGTGGTTGGCCGGGATCATCGAGCAGTTTCTGGTAGTCCTCGGTGGCCAGGTCTTCGTAGATGTTTACGTCGTAGTTCGGCACCGAGACCATGGCCAGCACCTCGCCGTTGCGGACGTTGAGGATGACGGCCGAGGCGAACAGCGACGCGCCCTGGTGCTCGAGCAGGATTTCCTCGACGCGCTGCTGCAGCTCGATGTCGATGGTCAGAACCACGCTCAGGCCTGGACTCGGAGAGCGGTTGCTCAACGTGCGCAGGACGTTGCCGACGGCGTCGACTTCGACGAGTTGCCTGCCGGCGGAGCCTCTGAGTTGCCGTTCGTAGGCCGCCTCGATTCCGGTTCGGCCGATCTGGTCGCTGTAGAGGTAGCGAGAGTTCGAGAGTTCCTCGTACTCCTCCTCAGTGATCGCGCCGACATAACCGAGGATGTGGCCGAGCAGGCGGCCTTGCTCGTAGCGACGGATCGAAACGGTTTCGACGTTGACTCCGGGCAGGGTCGAACGACTCGAAGTAACGTCGATGACCTGGGCCGGCGACGGATCCTCGTAGATCAGCAGGGGCAGGAACGGGTCCGCGGAGTACTTGCGATCCCATATCTCCTGTTCGATGCTCCAGGCGCGGAGGCCGAACCTCTCGGCCAGCTCTTCGGCGACGTTGTGGACTTCGTCATCGGGCACATCGGCCGCGATCAGCGTGATCTGGTAGGCGGGGGCATTTTCGACCAGCAGGTTGCCGTCGCGGTCGTAGATCAGTCCGCGGGCCGGCGGGATGTCGATCGTGCGGACGCGGTTGCTGGCCGCTCGGGCGACGAACTCGTCGTGGCGGAGAAGCTGGAGCCGGACCAGTTGCACCGTGAGGATGCCGAAGAGGAGCAGGATGAACCCGCCCAAGACCCAGACCTTGGCTCGCACCGGAAAGCCTTCGCCATGCTCCAGGTGCTGGGCGTACTCGCGCGCGACACCCTCGGACTTTCCCGGTCGCGGTCTCCGTTGCACTAGAACCCAGCCGTTCGCGCAGACGCGGACGTGGATGCCGCGCCCGAGGTCGGAATGCGCACCAACCAATAGACGATGGCGCCGAGCACGAGGTTCCCCAGCAGTCCGCCAAGCAGCACTGTCCGCAGCGCCGCGAGCCAGTTGACGCCGGTGGTGGTCAACTCGACCGCGATCGCGTGTACGGTGAAGTGCAGGATGGTGGCGGCGCCGATCAGGACGATGGTCGCGGTCCACTCAAGCGGCAAGGGCGTGTAGCTGCGCGACCTTTTCCAGGCGCGCCAGGTCAAGGCGGCTAGTCCGATCGGCGCCAATGCGGCGACGGATTCGGGCATGCCCTGAAAGGCGAGCAATCCCATCCCGATCCCTGCCAGCGGAAGCAGGACCAGAGTTTCGACCGGCGGCCTGACGATCGCCCAGCAGCAGAGCACGGTCAGGACGACCTGCGGGCCGACGCCGAAGATGACGAATGACGGACCCGCCGAGGTCTGGAAGACGACGAGGACGAACAGGCCGCCAAGCAACAGGAGCCAACGCAGGGCGTTCATCTTCTAGCCCCCGTCCGCTTCGGTTGGTTCCGGATTCAGGATCGAGAGATCGGGCGGCGGAATCGTGAGCTGGACGAGGACCTGTTCGAGCTGGTCGAGCGGTGCGATTGGTTCGAGCACGACGTGGCGGAAAGCATCCTGCACGGTTCCCTCGGCGGCTGAGACGCGGCCGACGGGCAGTCCCTGCGGTAACTGGCCGTCGAGTCCCGAGGTGACGAAGAGGTGGCCCAGCTCCACGTCGGAGGTCCAGGGAATGCGAGCCTCAAGATTGCCCAGGGTGTCGCCGGTCGCGACGACTTCGCTGCGCGATGCCTGGTGCAACACGCGGACGGCGCTGTCCGGGTCGGTGATCAGGCGGACGAACGACGTGTTGGGACGGACGTCGTAGACCTGTCCGATCAGGGTGCCTCCGGCGGCCAGCACCGGCAGGCCGACCCGGAGTCCGTCGTTCGATCCGCGGTCGATGCCGATGATCGTGCGGAGACCGGTGAGGTCGCGGGTCGTGACATAGGCGGTGATCGTGACGGCGTCGGTCTCGGCCTGGACTTCGATCAGCGCCTGCCGCGCCCGCACCTGAATCTGCAGCTCCCGTAAACGCGCGTTGTCGGCCTCGAGTTGCTCGATCCTCGATCGCAAGGCGCGGTTCTCCGAGTTGAGACGGCCGAAATCGTCCAGATCGCTGAGCAGGTTCGAGATCGGCTCGCCGGCCTGTCGGAAGGCTCGTTGGACCGGGTTCAGAGCGGTCGCTGCCCGATCCTCAATCGTGGCAGCCCAGCCAACTAGTCCCAGGAGTGTCAGTCCGCCGACAACCAACACGATGAGCAGCACCCAGCGTGTGCGTGCGCCCAGCAGCCGAACCAGTGGGCCGATTATCGGCACGCCAACCTGCCAATCGCATCCGCGCCGCTAGCGCCGTCCGGCCAGTACCTGACCGTCGCCGGCGGCGAGCGCGCGGGTCTCGTGCAGCGCCTCGGCGCAGCCGCGCACGACGCAGGTCAAGGGCGAGTCGGCCCGGTAGACCGGAAACTTCGTCTCCTGCGACATCCGCCGGTCCAGGCCCGGCAGGTAGGCGCCGCCGCCGGCCAAGGCGATGCCCTGTTGCATGATGTCCGGGATCAGCTCCGCCGGGGTGATCTCCATCGTCCTCAGCACGGCGTCCATGATCGAGGAGACGGCCGACGAGATCGCGTCTCTCAGTTCCACTGTCGTGACCGTGATGACCTTCGGCATCGAGGTCGACAGGTCACGGCCGCTGAGCGTGACGTCGCGCTCTTCCTCAAGCGGGAATGCAGAGCCTCCGGCGATCTTGATCTTCTCGGCCGAAGCCTCGCCGATCTGGATGTTGTGAACCTGCCGCGCGTAGGTGATGATTGCGTGGTCGATTTCGTCGCCGGCGACGCGCGTCGAGGTGCTGACGACCATGCCACCCATCGAGCACACGGCGACCTCGGTGGTGCCGCCGCCGATGTCGACAACGATGCTGCCGGTCGATTCGAAGATCGGCAGTCCGGCTCCGATGGCCGCGGCCATCGGCTCCTCGATCAGGTGGACTTCCCGCGCGCCCGCCGATCGAGTGGCCTCGAAGATGGCTCGCTTCTCGACCTCGGTGGCTCCGCCGGGGATGCCGACCATCACGCGCGGTCGTCCAATGCCGATGCCGCTGCGTTGCAGAGCCTCGTGAATGAAGTGATTGAGCATTCGCGCGGTGACGTCGAAGTCGGAGATCACGCCGTCGCGCAGCGGCCGGGTCGCGACGATGTGCGCGGGCGTGCGGCCGACCATGGTTTTGGCCTGCTTGCCGATGGCCAGGACCGAGTTGTCGATCCGGTTGATCGCAACGACTGATGGCTCGTTGACGACGATGCCGCGTCCCCGGACGGAGACGAGGGTGTTGGCCGTTCCCAGGTCGATGCCCACGTCGGGCGAGAATCGCCGGGCCAGCCAGCCGAAGGGAGACCAGACCATCAGGACTCCTCGTGTTCCCGCGTCATGTATGCCGAACGATAGGGGGCGCTCGCCAGCGATATGCACGGGCCGTTACGCCGAGTCGACATAGACCAGCGTACTCGTTAACCCCTCGATCGCTGTACTGGTAGAACGTCAATTGGAGCCGGATGGTTCCGCTCCCGTCAACCTTCCGTTAACCACGTCGGGATCAAGCTCGGGTTGTCGAGCGCGTCGACCAACCGGTCTTCGTCCCAGATTGGCAGACCTAGCGATTCGGCTTTGGCGCGTTTCGATCCGGCGGCTTCGCCGGCGAACAGCGCCGTCGTGTTCTTGCTGACCGATGAGCCGACGGCCGCGCCGAGCGACTTGAGCCGCGCTTCGGCCTGGGGGCGCGTCATCGCGCCGAATCGTCCGGTCAGGACGAACCGCATGCCCTCCAGCGGCGTCTCCGGCGGTTCGTCGTCCGAGGACTCAACCTCGTCCTCGACGCCTGCTGCCTGCAGCCGGTGAACGAGCGACCAGTGCTCTCCGTCCAGGGCCCAGTCGACGATGCTGTCGGCGATGACCGGGCCGACGCCGTCGACCGCCGCCAGGGCATCGTGCGGCGCCTGCAGAATGGCGTCGAGTGAATGGAACTCGTCGGCGAGCAGCGTCGCGTTCTCGCCGCCGACGTGTCGAATGCCGAGGCCGACCAGGAGGTACGACAGGCCCCGCGACTTGGATCGCTCGATCGCGAGCGCGAGGTTACGTAATCGATCGCCGATCTCGTAGTGGTCCTCGCCCTTGCGCCTCTTGACCTGTCCCAGGCCGGGGATTCGGGCGAGTTCCTCCAATCGGCTGGGGATCGTGTAGATCTCGGCGGCATCGCGGATCACCCCCTCGCGCAGCAGCAACCGGATCATCTTCTCGCCCAGGCCGCGGATATCCATCGCGCCGCGGGCGGCGAAGTGCTCGATCGCGCGTTGAACCACGGCCGGGCAATGAGGATTGCCGCAGTAGAAGTCGGCATCGTCGTCCAGCCGCGAGACGTCGCCGCCGCACCAGACGCCGTCGCAGATGTCGGCGACGCCGCGGTCTCCGCCGCAGTGCTCGTTGGTGCAGCCCAATTCGCCGCAGGTTGTGCCCGGGCAGCGAGAGGGCATCTCCCACTCGGGGGAGTCCTCGGGACGGCGCTCGAGGACCGGTCTGACCACCTGAGGGATGACCTCGCCGGCGCGACGGATCACGACGGTGTCGCCCTCGCGGATGTCCTTGCGGCGGATGTCGTCGAGGTTGTGCAGGGTGGCGTTGGTGACCTGGACGCCTCCGACCCGAACCGGTGTCAAGCGGGCGTAAGGATTGATGCTGCCGGTCCGGCCCACGTTGACGAGGATCTGTTCGACGACGGTCGAGGCTTCCTGCGGGGGAAACTTCCAGGCGATCGCCCAGCGGGGCTCGCGACCGACGACGCCGAGGTCGGCCTGGAGACCGAGATCGTCGACCTTGATCACAACCCCGTCCATCTCGAAGGCCTGGCCGTCGCGGCGCTGGGTCCAGCGCTCGCAGGCCGCGAGCGCCTCATCGATCCCGCAGTGGAGGGCGGCCTCCGGGGTCGTCGGGAATCCGAACTCGGCAAGCCAGCCGAGCGTCTCCCAGTGCGTCTGGGGTGTGACGGCGTCGTCGCACCAGCCGAGTTGGTAGATGCCGATGTTGAGCGGCCGGGTCGCCGTCACGGATGCATCCTTCTGCCGGACGGATCCGGCTGCGGCGTTGCGCGGATTGGCATAGAGCGTGAGCGCGGCTCTGCCTGCTTCGCGGCGATCTTCGTTCTCTGCCGCAATCTGCGCGTTCATCGCGTCGAAGCCGGCTTTGGGCATGTAGACCTCGCCGCGCACCTCGAACAGCGGCGGCGGACTGCCGCTCAACTCGTTGGGCACCGCGTCGATTGCCCGGAGGTTGGCGGTCACGTCCTCGCCGGCGCGGCCGTCGCCGCGGGTGGCGGCCTGGACCAGGCGTCCGCGTTCGTAGACCAGCGCGATCGCGAGGCCGTCGATCTTCGGCTCGGAGACGTAGGTCCACTCCTCGCGGTCGAGCAGGTCAGCGGCGCGCTGTCGCCAGGCGAGCAGCTCCTCGGCGTTGAACGCGTTGCCCAGCGAGAGCATTCGCAAGCGGTGTTCGACCACCGCGAAGGTCCGGCCGGGCGGCGCGCCGACGGTCTGGGTCGGGCTGTCGTCCGATGCCAGCTCGGGAAACGCGCCTTCAAGCTGCTGGAGTTCGGCGAACAGATCGTCGTACTCGGCGTCGGAAACCTCGGGCGAATCGAGCGCGTGATAGAGATGATTGTGGCGCAGGATTTCCGCGCGCAAGAGCTCGATTCGGTCGCGGGCCGCGATCAGTTCACTGTCCGCGACGGATGATTGCGTTGACATCGAGTTCACTATAGGAACGAAGGGCGGGCTGATCCTACTGATACGCTCGGCCTGTGAGCGATCCTCGACTGGCCGATCTTGACGTAATCATCCTCGACTACGGCGCGGGTAACCTGCGCTCCGTGGTGCGGGCGGTGGAGCGCGTCGGCGCGACGCCGGAGGTCGCCTCGGTAGCGGCGGCGTTGGACGAGGCCGATGTGGTCATTCTGCCCGGCGTCGGCGCGGCGGCCGACACCATGCGCAATCTGCGCGAGCGACGGCTGGTCGAGCCAATCCACGAGTACATCGCCTCGGATCGGCCGTTTCTCGGCGTCTGCATGGGTCTGCAGGCGTTGATGACTGTCTCCGAAGAGGGCGGAGAGCATCCCTGCCTGGACGTGCTCGAGGGACGGGTCGTGCGCCTGCCAGAAGGCCGCAAGATCCCGCACATGGGCTGGAATCGGGTCGAGCTGCGGCGGAGCACTCCGTTGTTCAACGGAATCCCCGACGGATCGCACTTCTACTTCGTCCACTCCTACTACTGCGACATGGCGGATCCGGAAGACATCGTTGCGATCGCCGATTACGGCGCCGAGGTCACGGCCGTCGTCGAGCGCGGACGCCTCGCGGCGACGCAGTTTCACCCCGAAAAGAGCGGCGCCTACGGGCTGCGCATCTACCGCAACTTCCTGCTCGAACACTCGGGCAATGGGGCGTCATGACCGGCGCCGGGATGACGCCGAACATGATCGATGTCTTGCCCGCGATCGATATCCGCGGCGGACGCTGCGTGCGGCTGGTGCAGGGCGACTACGACCGAGAAACCGTCTTTGACGCCGATCCGACCGCGCCGGCGCAGCGCTGGATTGACGAGGGCGCTGCGATGCTGCACGTGATCGATCTCGACGGCGCGCGCGAGGGTCGAGCGGCCAATGCGGAGTTCATTGAGCAGATCGCCGCGCTGGGAACGCCGGTCCAGATCGGCGGCGGGATCCGCGGTCTCGACACGGTTCGGCGCTACCTCGACGCCGGCGCCGAGAGGATCATCATCGGCACGGCGGCCGTGACCGATCGGGAGTTTCTCGGCGCGGCTGTCGATCTCTGCGGCGACGCGGTCACGGTCTCCGTGGACGCGAAGGGCGGGCGCGTCGCGCTGAACGGCTGGACCGAAGCGTCGGAGTTGCCGGCGGTCGCGTTGATTCCTCAGCTTGAGGATCTGGGCGTGCGTCGCTTCATCTACACCGATATCGCCTCCGACGGCATGCTCGGCGGGCACGACGAATCCGAGTTCGCTCGCGTCGCCGGCGTCGCTCGGTCGCCGGTGATCGCGGCCGGCGGGATTGCCCATCCGATGCAGATTCGCCGGCTGGCCGCCAATGGCGCCGCAGGCGTCGTGCTCGGACGCGCGCTGTACGACGGCCGGCTCAAGCTGGCCGACGCGTTCGAGGCGGCCGAGGCGGGCATTCGCGAGCGAACTTGCTGACGACATGCTGACCAACAGAATCATCGGCTGCTTCGATGTCGACAACGGCCGCGTGGTCAAGGGTGTCTCGTTTGTCGAGCTGCGCGACGCCGGCGATCCGGTCGAACTGGCGACGCTCTACGACCACGAGGGCATCGACGAGCTCGTGTTCCTCGACATCACCGCTTCGCACGAGGACCGCAACACCGTCGTGGACATGGTTCGCCGAACGGCCGACCGGGTCTTCATCCCCTTCACCGTGGGCGGCGGCTTGCGCTCGGACGACGACATGCGGCTGATGCTGGAGTCGGGCGCGGACAAGATCACGATCAACACGGCCGCGGTTGAGCGTCCCGAGTTGATTTCCGAGGGCGCGCACCGCTTCGGCTCGCAGTGCATCGTGGTCGCGATCGATGCGCGGACCGAGTCCGACGGGTCGATGCAGGTCTACACGCACGGCGGCCGTCGCTCAACGGGAATCGACGCGATCGAATGGGCGACTGAGGTGGTCGAGCGGGGCGCGGGCGAGATCATGCTGACCTCGATGAACACCGACGGCCACCAAGACGGCTATGACCTGCCGCTGACGCGCGCGGTGTCCGATGCCGTCAGCGTGCCGGTGATCGCCTCAGGCGGAGCCGGCAACGCGCAGCACATGATCGACGCGATCAGAGAAGGCAACGCCGACGCCGTGCTGGCCGCCTCGATCTTCCACTTCGGCACCCACCCGATCATGGATGTCAAGCGCCAAATGCAGGCCGCCGGCATCCCGATGCGAATGGAACACGCGGACTATGACGACGTCCTCTGACCCCACCGAACTCGCCCTGCCCGAGCTCAAGTACGACGACCACGGGCTGATTCCGGCCATCGTCCAGGACGAGGCGAACAACGAGATCCTGATGCTGGGCTACATGAACGAACGCTCCCTGCAGATGACGCTGGAGAAGCGGTTGGTCACCTTCTGGAGCCGCAGCCGGCAGGAGTATTGGACCAAAGGCGAGACCAGCGGCAACGTGCTCGAACTGGTCGGGATCCGCAAGGACTGCGATGTCGACGCGCTCTTGGTCCGCGCCGTTCCCCACGGCCCCACCTGTCACACGGGCAATCGCTCCTGCTTCTACCGCGATCTCGCCGAGGACTGAACGCCGGCGAATCTGTCTTGAAGGCAACAGATATGTTGACATCAACGTTTGTGTTGACTAAGGTTGGGTCGTGAACGCCTCGGAGCTTCGCCGCTGGCTCAAGAAACGGGGCTGCACATTCGACACCCACAAGGGCGGTAGCGGCCACATGACCGTCCGGCGCGGTCGACGCACCAGTCAGTTGCCCATGCACGGCGCACGCAAGGAACTGGGCCCGGGACTGGTGGCGAAGATCAAGAAGGATCTGGATCTGAAATGATGCTCTCCTATCCAATTGTCCTGGAAGCAGACGGCGACACGCTGCTCGTGACCTCGCCCGACTTTCCCGAACTGACCACGTTCGGGGAGGATCGCGATGAGGCGATCGCCCGTGCGGTTGACGCCCTCGAGGAGGCGATCGCGGCGCGGATGCACAGCCGGCTGGACATTCCGGGTCCGTCGACCGGGGAGGTCTACGCGAACCTGCCGACCCTGACCACGGTCAAGCTTATGCTCTATCAGGGCATGCGCGACCGCGGCGTCGGCAAGGCCGAGTTGGCCCGCAGGTTGGGTTGGCACCTGCCCCAGGTCGACCGCGTGCTCAACGTGCAGCACTCGTCCCGGTTGGAGCAGATGGACGCGGCGTTGGGCGCGATTGGCCTGCGGATCGACGTGACCGCGCGGGATTCGGTGCAGGCAGGCAGGATGGCCGTCGCCGAAGAATCGCCCGAGTTCACCGCTCCCTAGCCGAGAAGCAGGAAGGTCAAGGGTCTAGTTCTCTTCGTCCACAATCCCATAGCGGCGGCGGAAGCGCTCGACCCGGCCGGCGGTGTCGACGATGCGCTGCTCCCCGGTGAAGAACGGGTGGCAGGTCGAGCAGATCTCGATGCGGATGTCCGGCTTGGTCGCACGGGTCTGCCAGGAGTGGCCGCAGCCGCAGGTGATCGTCGCGTCGACGTACTCGGGATGGATTTCAGCCTTCATGGGCCCACTTCTTCCAGCTCGGCCGGGATCACCGAGACCTTCTTGCGCCGGTTGCGGGCGTACGGTGAGAACTTGATCGTGCCGTCGGTCAGGGCGAACAGCGTGTGGTCTCTGCCCACGCCGACATTGTCCCCGGCGTGGATCCGGGTGCCGCGCTGGCGCACGATGATCCCGCCGGTGCGAACGACCTCGCCATCGAACAACTTGACGCCCAGTCGCTTCGAGTTGCTGTCGCGGCCGTTGCGCGACGAGCCAACGCCTTTCTTGTGAGCCATCGCGCTCCCCTATTCCTCGGACTCTTCGCTATTGGTCTCTTCCGCGCTCTCGAGCGCCTCTGCCGGCTCGTCGACCGCCGGATCCTCAACCGGATCTTCCGGCGGCTCTTCGGCGGCCGGTTGCTCGTCGACCTCTGCGCTCCAGGTCTGGCCGCCCAGGGCGACCTCGTTGACAAGCACCGAGGTGTGGAGCTGGCGATGGCCGCGCAGGCGCCGGTAGCGAGTCTTGTTCTTGTACTTGAAGACGTTGATCTTGCGGCCGCGGCCCTGCTCGAGGATTTCCCCGCTGACGCTGGCCGCTTCAACGGTCGGCGTACCCACGGCGACCGTGCCGCCTCCGTTGACCAGCAGCACGTCGCTGAAGGTAATCGCGTCGCCCGCTTCGCCGTCAAGACGTTCCAGCTTGATCCGCTGGCCGGGCGACACCCGGTACTGCTTTCCGCCGCTGCGAATCACGGCGTACACGTCCGAAGGGTCAGTGCTCATATTCGTCTCGCATCGATCTCAAGTCGATCGGTTCGTTGGTCCTGAAGTACCCAGCCTAGCCAGCACATGTCAGGCGTCAAGCGACCAGCCAACAAAAGACTCTACATCTCGGGCATGTCCCGGTCGGTCGAGGCGCTAGTCGAGCGAGCTGCTGTTCTGGTTGCCGCCCCAGGCGAGGCCCGGCTTGGGCGGCATCAGTGGTTCCCGCTCCTCCGACGATTCGCCGCCCGACGCGCTCGGCGGCGGGGTCGGTTCCGGCGGAGGTGGAGGCGGCGTGGGCTGCGGGATCGCATCTCCCGGCTGCCAGGCGAGAATGGCGCGGAGATCGTCGCCCTCGAGCGTTTCGACCTCCATCAACCGAGTCGCCAGCAGGTCAAGCTGCTCGCGGTTGCGCCGGATGATCGTGCGGGCGCGATCGCGGGCCCGGTCGATGATCTCGCGCAGTTCTTCGTCAATCTGCTCGGCCACGGTCTCCGAGTAGTCGCGCTGCTCCGAGATATCGCGACCGAGGAAGACCATCGACTCCTTCTTGCCGAAGGTGCGCGCGCCAAGCCGCTCGGACATGCCCCACTGAGTGATCATCGCCCGAGCGACCTGGGTCACCTTGCTCAGGTCGTCATGCGCGCCGGTCGTCATTTCGCCGAAGACGATCTCTTCGGCGGCGTGTCCGCCGAGCGCCGAGGCCATGAACCCCTCGTAATAGGTCTTGCCGGCCAGCCGATGCTCCGACTCGGGCAGGTACCTGGTGTAACCGCCGGCCATGCCGCGCGGCACAATCGTCACCTTGTGGACCGGGTCGTGGCCGGGAATGTGCGAGGCGACCAGCGCGTGTCCGCCCTCGTGGAACGCGACGACTTCCTTCTCACGGCCGACCAGCAGCCGCGACTTGCGCTCGGGACCGGCCATCACTCGGTCAACCGCCTCTTCAACCTCGGCCTGGGTGATGTGCTTCTTCTGCCGCCGAGCGGCGAGGATCGCAGCCTCGTTGAGCAGGTTGGCCAGTTCCGCGCCCGAGAACCCCGGGGTCTCCTTGGCGATCGTCTGTAGGTCGACCTCATCGGCCAGCGGCTTGCCGCGCACGTGGACATCGAGGATCGCCACTCGGCCGCGCACGTCGGGCGCGTCGAGCACCACTCGCCGGTCGAAGCGGCCCGGACGCAGCAGCGCCGGGTCGAGGATGTCGGGCCGGTTGGTCGCCGCGACGACGATCACGTTGGTGTTCGTGTCGAAGCCGTCCATCTCGACCAGGATCTGATTCAGGGTCTGCTCACGCTCGTCGTGCGAGCCGCCGACGCCGGCGCCGCGCTGGCGGCCGACCGCGTCGATCTCGTCGACGAAGACGATGCAGGGCGCGTTGCGCTTGGCCTGCTCGAACAGGTCGCGGACGCGGCTGGCGCCGACGCCGACGAACATCTCGACGAACTCCGAGCCCGAAATCGAGAAGAACGGCACGCCGGCCTCGCCGGCGACCGCTCGGGCTATCAGCGTCTTGCCGGTGCCGGGCGGGCCGACCAACAGGACGCCGCGCGGGATTCGCGCGCCAAGCGATGCGAAGCGCTCGGGGAACTTGAGGAATTCAACAACCTCCTGCAGCTCTTCCTTCGCCTCGTCGCAGCCGGCGACGTCGTTGAAGGTGACCGAAGGTCGATTGGCCGTAACCAGCCGGGCTTTGCTCTTACCGAACGACATCGCCTGCGAGCCCTGGCCCTGGGCCTGGCGCAGGAAGAAGAAAATCAGGCCGATGATCAACAGGAAGGGCAGCAGGTTGATGAACAGACCGCCGATGGTCGAGCCGAATCCGCCGCCGCCTCCGACCTCGATGTCGGGGAAGCCCTGCGAGCCGACGTCAACGCCCTCGCGCGACAGGAACTCGAAGAAGTCGAAGCCCGTCTCGGGCACGTTGGTTTCGTATGATTCCGCGCCGTCGCGGTAATCGAGCGTCACCTTGCTCGAGCCGACCTGGATCGTCTCAATCAGGCCCGCGTCGTTCTCGATTCGCTCAAGCAGCGATTCCGTGCCGCCGGCCAGCGGAATCTCGTTCGAGCCGCCGCCTCGGGGAAAGACCGAGAAGACGACGATGATCAACACCACGAAGATCAGCAAATAGACGAGGAAGCTGCGTTTGAACCGTGAGCCGCCCATCGTCGCCGTCCCTCAATAGCAACGCGAACTGCCTGCCGGCAGCCGCGCCGGATACAACTTCTGTCTGTTTCGAGCATATCGCAACGCCGGGTCGGAGCACGTATGCGTTGCGTGAAATTCGCCTGCGGCGACAAGTGCCAGCCAGTGCCGGACGGTGGTCCCTGTTGGCCGGGTTCGGCAAGTGGTCGGATAGGACAACCGCAGCACCGTCGCCGCTCGATTCGAGCGGGACACTCGCGCGACATAAGACAACGCCCTAGCCTCTTCACGT
This sequence comes from Dehalococcoidia bacterium, assembly GCA_022822855.1. GTDB lineage: Bacteria > Chloroflexota > Dehalococcoidia > Bin125 > Bin125 > Bin125. Next base: position 22,739 of record JAJDYG010000014.1, on the reverse strand, counting down.
GCCCACGCGACGACCAACCAGACGTCTGGAACTTCAGCATCGGCGTCACGGCGCGCAGACGATCGTCGGTGTCGACGAAGTCGGCCGCGGACCCTTGGCCGGGCCGATCGTCACCGCTGCCGTATCGCTGCCGCTGGATCGCCGGCCCGCCTGGCTCTCGCAGCTGCGCGACAGCAAGCTCCTCACCCCGCTGCAGCGCGAACGCCTCGCGCCGAAGATCCGCGATGAGGCGATCCAGTGGGCGATCGGCTGGGTTCAGGCGGCGGAACTCGACCGGCTCGGGATGACGTCCGCTCTGCGCTTGGCCTGCCGCCGGGCGATCGAGCAGTTGGACGCCCCGCCGGACGTGGTCCTGGCCGATGGCCGCGACGATCTCCGCCTCCTGATCCCGACCGAAATGGTGGTCAAAGGAGACGCGAAGGTCGCCTCCATCGCCGCGGCGTCGATCATCGCCAAGACCGCGAGAGACGCCTGGATGGTCGAGCTCGACGCGCGCTTCCCCGGATACGGGTTTGCCCGGCACAAGGGCTACGGCACGGCCGAACACCTCCGGGCGCTGTCGGAGCTCGGTCCCTGTCCCGAGCATCGACAGTCCTTCGCTCCGGTCGCCGCAGCAATCCAACCGCACCTCGCGATCGATGCCGCAGCGTCCTGATCGGCGGCGAGCGCTCGGCAACGCTGGCGAAGACCTGGCTGTGGCCTACCTGGAGGCCCGCGGCTACCGAATCATCGAGCGCAACTATCGCCGGCGCTGGGGCGAGGCGGACATCGTCGCCCTGGACTCCGAAGGCACTCACGTGATTGTCGAGGTCCGCAGCCGCAGCGATCGGCGCTACGCCGTCGAGGCGGCCCAGTCGGTCGGTCCTCGCAAGCAGCGCCAGTTGCGGCGTCTGGCCCACGGACTGCTGGCCGAGCAGGAGGTGGAGATCGACATCCGCGTCGACGTGATGGTGGTCGCCCCTGGCCGCGACGGACGACTCTCAGTCGTGGCCCACATTGAAGATGCCGTCGAAGACGGGCCGGTTGACGACTAAGCTGGAGTTCAGACCGGATCCGGATGAGCCACGATGCCGATCTACGAGTACTACTGCCCCGACTGCGCCCGCACCGTTGAGGTCTTTCAGCGGCGAGTTCGCGCGGAAGACGACCCACTGCCCGGATGCCCGCAATGCCGGGGCGAGAGCCTGCAGACCCGGTTCTCGAGGTTTCGCTCGAAAACCGAACTGTCATTCCCCGGCTTCGACACGCTCGACGATGTTGACGCCGATGACCCGGAATCCGTCGCGGCGTGGCGCGAGTCGGCCGGAACCGCGCCTGAACTGCCGGCCGACCTGGTCTGAGAGTGGTCTGAGAGTGGTTTGAGGAGACCTGCAATGCCGATCTACGAATACCGCTGCCAGAAGTGCGGACACCAGCAGGAGCAGTTCCACCGCTCGCTGGACAACACGAAGGTCCCCGACTGTGAGACCTGCGACGATGGCCTCATGCAACGCGTGATCTCCCGCTTCGCCACACCCAAGACCGAATCGCAAGTGCTCGATCAGTACGGGACGCCCGGACCCGGCGCAAGCCCCGACGCCTATCGAGATCCACGGCAGATCGGGCGCTGGGCCGAAGAACGATTCGACCAGATGGGCGTGGAGATGCCCGCCGAAGCCAAGCAGATGATCGACGCCGCCCGAGACGGCGATCTGCCTGCGCCGGTCAAGGACCTCTGACGCCAAGGGAGACCTGCGCGCATCCCTCCAGTTCCTCTCTCCCACCGCGCAGCGGGGAGAGATGCCGAAGGCAGAGGGGGGTCCGCTACTACGTCTGCCTTCCCGGCTCACCCTGCAACCTCACCCTTGACTCCCGATCGTCTTCTCGATACGTTTGTACGACGTTACGCAAGCAGGAATCAGTCCACCTTGGCTACCGCAGAGCACATCCGATCTGGAAACCCACACTGCCCCAGACTGTTCCCAGCCCTTTCATTTCGCAGCCAATCTTGTCATCCAACCGCAGAAACCATCACTAAATTTGCCAAAATTGACCACCCGAAACGCACGATCCCCTGCAAAACACTGGGTTTCAGCCAGATCCGCTGCGCCGCGAAAAATTTCGCCGAGAGGCTGTCCACTCGACCGACTCCGCCGCTTCCTTGCTGGACTTGGCCGGTGCGGAGACAGTCCGTAGGCAACCGAACAGGATCGAACAGATCCGAACGCGCGGACACGACACGGATGCTGAAGAAGCCCGAAGCAACCTGAAGAAACCTGAAAAAAGCTGAAAATCCACGATCCTCAGCAAAACACTGGAGATCCGCGCAGTTCGCCTTGTTTTTCGGCCCGAGAAAAAACTTTCGCCATTGCCGACCGCGCAGCCTCATGGCTCGCAGACTTGACCTGTAAATCACGCAATTGCCGCGCTGTGACGTGGGCGGTAGCCTGCCGTCTGGCGGAACGTCTGATCCGCCGCTACCGGAACCGCACGGTTTGACCTGTTCGTGAGGGGACCTGCATGGAAATTCTGATCTTCGCCATCATCGCGGCCGTCCTGGCGCTGCTGTTTGCGGCGATACGAGTCCGCGACGTGCTCGCCGAGGACGAAGGCAACGACCTGATGAAGACGATCGCTCGCGCGATCCAGGCCGGTGCCGCCACCTTCCTCAAGCGCGAGTACACGTTCCTGGCCGGCTTTGTCGTCGTCGTATTCGTTGTCCTGCTGATTTTCATCGACCTCGACGTGCTCAACAAGTTCGACGGCACCGACCATCGCTGGACCTCAATCTCATACATCATCGGAGCGATCCTCTCCGCCTCGGCCGGCTACGCCGGCATGCTGATCGCTGTCCGAGCCAACGTGCGCACGGCCGCCAAGGCTCGCGAGGGACTCAACCCCGCCCTCCGCGTCGCCTTCGGCAGCGGCACCGTGATGGGCATGACCGTCGTCGGCCTCGGTCTGCTTGGTCTCGTGATCATGTACCTGATCTGGCAGGATGTCGCCCCGCTCGCCGGGTTCGCCTTTGGCGCGTCTTCGATCGCCCTCTTCGCCCGCGTCGGCGGCGGCATCTACACCAAGGCCGCTGATGTCGGCGCAGACCTCGTCGGCAAGGTTGAAGCGGGCATTCCCGAGGACGACCCGCGCAACCCTGCCACGATCGCCGACAACGTCGGCGACAACGTCGGCGATGTCGCAGGCATGGGCGCCGACCTGTTCGAGTCCTACGTCGGCTCGATGGTCGCCACGATGGCCCTGGCGGGTATTGGATTGGCTTGGAAGGACTCGTTGCTCGTCCTGCCAATGCTGATCGCGGGAATCGGCATCCTCTCAGCCGTGATTGGCACGTTCTTCGTTCGCACCGGCGAACAGGCGGACCAGGGCCGACTGCTCTGGGCACTGCGAGCGGGTGTCTTCGGTGCATCGGGACTGGTGCTGATCGGCGCGATCGTCGCCATCGCTCTGCTCGACCTTGACTCCTTCGCCCGCGACAAGTGGAACCTCTTCTTCGCCATCCTCGTCGGTCTGATCGCTGGACAAATCATCGGCACAGTCACAGAGGGATACACCTCCTCCGAAGGCTTCGCACTCGGCGGACGCCGCTACTCGCCGACGGTCAATCTCAGTGGGCAAGCAGAATCCGGGACAGGGCCAGTCATCATCGGTGGCCTCAGCCTGGGAATGATGTCCACGTTGATCCCGCTCGTGACGATCGTCGTCGGTATTGTCATCGCATGGCAACTAGGCGACTTCTACGCGATCGCGCTAGCCGCGGTCGGAATGCTCGCTCCGCTCGGAGTGACACTCGCCACTGATGCCTACGGACCGGTCGCAGACAACGCTGGCGGCATTGCGGAACAGGCTGGGCTGGATCCTGAAGTTCGTGAGCGAACGGATGCACTGGATCAGCTCGGCAACACGACCGCTGCAACCGGCAAGGGCTTCGCAATCGGCTCGGCAGCTCTGACATCGCTTGCTCTGTTGGCTACCTATGCCGCCACGATCGGGCCAAGGGTGGACAGCGATGGCAACGCATTCACATCACTTACCGAGAAGATTCTCGCGAATGTCTTCAATCTGCTCGACTACAAGGTGCTGATCGGTCTGCTGATCGGCGCGCTGATGCCATTCGTGTTCTCCGCGCTCTCGATGGGCGCGGTCGGACGCGCGGCCGAGTCGATGGTCCAGGAAGTCCGACGCCAGTTCCGCGAAATGCCCGGCATCATGGACGGCACCCAGGACCCCGACTACGAGCGCGCGATCTCCATCTCCACCGACGGCGCGCTGCGCGAGATGATCATCCCCGGCCTGATTGCGGTGATCGTGCCGATCTTCGTCGGCGCGGTGATCTCGGCCGAAGCTCTGGGCGGACTGCTGATCGGCTCGATCGCGGCCGGCGCCATGCTCGCGCTGATGATGGCCAACGCCGGCGGCGCCTGGGACAACGCCAAGAAGTACATCGAAGAGGGCAACTTCGGCGGCAAGGGCTCCGACGCCCACTCCGCCGCCGTGGTCGGCGACACGGTCGGAGATCCCTTCAAGGACACCTCCGGTCCCTCGCTCAACATTCTGCTCAAGCTGATGTCGATCGTCGCCGTGGTCTTCGGGCCGCTCTTCCTCTAGGCAGTTCGCTCATCCAGAGACGGCGGCGGATCAACCCGATCCGCCGCCGTGTTCTGTCTCACTCGAACCTGCGGCCCGCTCCCGCTGAGCCTGCTCGCGAAGCTGCTCCTGAAGCGCGCGTCCCGCGTTGCCCGTGGCGAGAATCGTCAGCACCGCGCCGAGTGACAGTCCCAGTAACAGCCCGATCAGAAAGCGCATTGATGTCTCCGCTTGCTTCAATCGCATTCAGCGTAAACGGTACGATGTCACGGAAGGCTGAGTGACCAATGACTACCGTCGCACCGAAGCTGCTGACCGCCGACGACCTGCTGCGCCTGTACAGCGAAGGCGTGCATGGAGAGCTGATCCGAGGAGTCCTGCACGAGACCATGCCACCAGGAGAACGACACGGCGTGATCACCGCCGATATCACCATCACTCTGGGTTCGTTCGTCAAGCAGCACAAACTCGGGCGAGTCACTGCGGGCGACGCCGGCGTCTGGCTTGAGCAGGACCCGGACACCGTGCGCGGACCCGACATTGCGTTCTTCTCGACGGAGCGGATTGCGGCAGGACCACCACGTCCCGGCTACTCGTTTGCCATTCCCGATCTGGTCATCGGAATCGTGTCGCCCAACGACAAGTCCCACGAGGTCTATGACAAGGCGCGAATGTGGCTCAGCCACGGCGTCCGGCTGGTCTGGGTGGTTAACCCCGAAACCCGCACCGTCGATGTCCACCACTCGCAGCGAGCCGTCGAAGTGATCGACGAATCCGCCGAACTCGACGGCGCAGACGTACTGCCCGGCTTCACCTGTCCGCTCGGTGACATTTTCCCGGCGGCCGACGAGCCGAGCTCCTGAGATAGTGCTGCAGCCCCGACACTGACGCCTCCTTCGCTGACTCAGCCCCGTCGTACGCGTACGCTCAACAGACATCGCCATCGCCGCCGAAGCCCCACCAGAAAGGCGACTTCAATGACCGACGTTTCGCTCGACACTCTGGTCTCGCTCTGCAAACAGCGCGGCTTCGTGTTTCCCGCTTCCGAGATCTACGGAGGATTCGGTTCGACCTACGACTACGGACCGCTCGGCGTCGAGCTCAAGCGCAACGTAAAGGAACTCTGGTGGCGCTCCGTGGTGCGAGAACGCACCGACGTGGTCGGCCTCGACTCCGCCATCATCCAGTCGCCGCGCGTCTGGGAAGCCTCGGGCCACGTACAGAACTTCCACGACCCGATGGTCGACTGTCTGGAGTGCCAGGGTCGCTTTCGGGCCGACCACTTGAAGAGTCCCGCTTGCCCGACATGCGGTGTCATCGGCAAGTTCACGGAGGCGCGCGAGTTCAACCTCATGTTCCGCACCCAGGTCGGTCCGGTCGTCGACGAAGGCTCGCAGGCTTATCTGCGCCCCGAGACCGCCCAGGGGATCTTCATCAACTTCGAGAATGTGCTCACCTCAACCCGCCGCCGCCTACCCTTCGGCATCGCCCAGCAGGGCAAGTCGTTCCGCAACGAGATCACGCTGGGCAACTTCATCTTCCGCACGCGGGAGTTCGAGCAGATGGAGATGGAGTACTTCGTCGCGCCCGGGGAGTCGGACGAATGGTACCGCCGCTGGATCGAACTGCGGGAGCAGTGGTACGTCGACCTGGGCATCGACCCGGCCAATATCCGCCGAGATGTCCACCCGGCCGAGAAGCTCTCGCACTACTCGGCCGGCACCACCGACCTGCAGTACCGCTATCCATGGGGCTGGGACGAGTTGGAAGGCATCGCTAACCGCACCAACTTCGACCTCACCCAGCACGGTCAGTCTTCGGGCAAACGTCTCGAGTACTTCGACCCGCAAACGAACGAGCACATCGTTCCCCACGTGATTGAGCCTGCCGCCGGCGTCGACCGGATCATGCTGGCGCTGCTCTGCGGCGCCTACACGGTCACGCCTGACGAGAAGGGCGACGACCGCACGGTCCTCGCCTTCAGCCCCCGAGTCGCGCCGATCACCGTCGCTGTGCTGCCCCTGTCGCGCAAGGAGCCGGTCGCCAACCTCGCCAGAAACGTCTGGGCGAAGATCCGTCCGCACTGGACGACGCAGTACGACGACACGCAGTCAATCGGTCGCCGCTACCGCCGCCAGGACGAAATCGGCACGCCCCTTTGCGTCACCGTCGACTTCGATTCACTGGAGGACGAAGCGGTGACGATCAGGGATCGCGACACCCAGGAGCAGGACCGCGTCAGAATCGACGAACTGACTGACGCGCTGCGAGATCGGTTGGGGTTCTAGCTGTTCGCTCTGGCGCGGCATGAGATCGATTGGCGTGCGCCGAAGCTCGCGACGGCCGGGAGACCGAGTCGGCGATCACCGGAGACACAAGAACGCTGCCGCGAGCTGGCCGGTAGCCAAACTGGCTGGCCTCCGGCCGCAGCGGCAGCGCTTCGAGGTACCCTCATCCGGCTCGCGCTATGGGGCGAGTTCGGCAACCTTGGCTCGGGCTGAGTCCTTGTCGTCGAACCACTCGGCGTTGATCTCGGTGAAGGCCTGCCACTCGTCCGGCACGTCGTCCTCGGAGAAGATCGCGGTGACGGGACAGGCCGGTTCGCAGGCGCCGCAGTCGATGCACTCATCCGGAGAGATGTAGAGCATGCGGTCGTCGTCATCCGCGTGGATGCAGTCCACCGGACAGACTTCGACACAGGACTGGTCCTTGACGTCGATGCATGGTTCTGCGATTACGTAGGTCATCGATCCATCCTCTCGTCCACTCGTCCGGCGCGACGCCGCTTCCGACGTTTTCGCGGTTACCCCACTTATAGGACGGCATTCGGCTCTTCGCAATAGCGAATTGAGTTTGCTGCAAACACTGATCTTTAACCCGCCGTCCGACCCGGTGGAGCCGGTCTCAGCCTAGGAGGCGGCGATCGCTTCGGCGGGCGCTCGCCAGCCATGTTGGGCCAGCACATCGCGCAGAAACTGGCCCGTGTAGGAGCCTTCCACCAGCGCAACGTCCTCGGGCGTGCCTTCAGCCACAACCCGTCCCCCGCGGTCTCCGCCAAGCGGTCCGAGGTCGATGATCCAGTCGGCATTCTTGACGACGTCGAGGTGATGTTCGATCACCACCACGGTGTTTCCGCCATCGACGAGCTGCTGGAGCACCTGCAACAGCGCCTCAACGTCGGAGAACGACAGCCCGGTCGTCGGTTCATCGAGCAGGTAGAGGGTGCGTCCCGTTGAGCGCTTGGACAGCTCGGTCGAGAGCTTGATCCGCTGCGCCTCGCCGCCCGAGAGTGTCGTTGCCGGCTGCCCCAGCTTGATGTAACCCAGGCCGACCGCCTGCAACGTCCGCAGTTTCCGAGAGACGGTGGGATTGGCATCGAACAGCACGGCAGCCTCGTCGACGGTCATGTTCAACACTTCTGCGATCGTGCAGTTCTTGTAGCGGATCTCCAACGCCTCGCGGTTGTAGCGGTCGCCGTGGCAGACCTCGCACGGAACGGTCACGTCGGGCAGGAACTGCATCTCGATCGTGTTGTAGCCGTCGCCCTTGCAGGCTTCGCAGCGGCCGCCTTTGACGTTGAACGAGAACCGGCCAGGCTTGTAGCCGCGCATTCGCGACTCAGGCACCGAGGCGAACAGCTCGCGGACCGGCGTGAACAGTCCCGTGTACGTGGCCGGATTCGAGCGAGGTGTACGTCCAATCGGCGACTGGTCGATGTCGATCACCTTGTCGATCGCATCGAGGCCCTGCAGCCCGCGCATCGCGCCGGGTCGTCGTCGAGCGCCATGCAACTGTTGCGCTGCTGAGGCATGCAGCAGATCGTTGACCAGCGTGCTCTTCCCGGAACCCGAAACTCCGGTCACGCAGATGAATGTGCCCAGCGGGAACGTGGCATCGATCTCGCGCAGGTTGTGCTCCGATGCGCCGAGCACCTTCAACTCGTCACCGCTCCCAGGACGGCGTAGCGGCGGCATGGGAATGCTGCGTCGGCCGCTGAGATACGCGCCGGTCATCGAGTCTGCGTGTTCCATGATCGCCGAAGGTGGACCGGCTGCCACAACCTTGCCGCCGGCCTCCCCGGCGCCCGGACCCATGTCGACGATGTAATCCGCCGCGCGCATCGTCGCCTCGTCGTGTTCGACGATCAGCACAGTGTTGCCCAGGTCGCGCAGCCGCTTCAGCGTGCGGATCAGCCGCTCGTCATCGAGCGGATGCAGTCCAATCGACGGTTCGTCGCAGACGTAGAGCACGCCCATCAGCGATGAACCGATCTGCGTCGCGAGCCGGATTCTCTGCGCTTCGCCGCCCGAAAGCGTGGCGGCGGCGCGATCGAGCGTGAGGTAGTCCAGTCCGACATCCACCAGGAAGGTCAGCCGCTCTCGGATTTCCTTGAGGATCTGCGTTGCGATGGCCATCTCGCGAGTCGTCAGCGGGGTGTGCTCGCTGCTCAATCGATGCGCCCACAGCGATGCTTCGGAGACCGACATGCGAGTCACATCGACGATCGACCGTTCATCGACGCGCACCGCCATCGACTCTGCCTTCAACCGTGCGCCGCCGCAGGATGAGCACGGCACGGCGGTCATGTAACGCTCGATCTCGGTGCGTGACCAGTCGGAGTCGGTCTCCCGATGGCGGCGATCAAGGTTGTTGACCACTCCTTCAAACTGCGTCTCGTAACGACGGTGCCGGCCGCGATGATTGACAAAGTCGACGACGATCGGCTCGGGCAGGCCGTAGAGGATCGCCTCAATCAGCTCTTCCGAGAGATCATCGAAGGGGACGTCCGTCTCCTCGTCGAATTGTTCGAAGATGGCTTCCAGCATCCGCCGATGCCAGCCGGTGTTCGTCGTCGACCGAGACCAGGGTGCGATCGCGCCCTGATCGAGCGACTTGGAACGATCGGGGATCACCAGCAGAGGGTCGACTTCCATCGTCACGCCGAGCCCCGTGCAATCGGGGCAGGCACCGTGCGGCGAGTTGAACGAGAACGAGCGCGGCTCGATCTCGCCGAGCGCAAACATGTCGCGCGGGCAGGCGAGCTGCTCGGAGAAAATCAGGTCCTCGTCGGCATCGAGCGGTCTGACCCGGACGATCCCGTCACCCAGACCGAGCGCCTGCTCAATCGAGTCGGCCAGGCGGTTGACGAGCATGTTTCGCTCGTCCTCATCAATGTCGGCATCGGGCAGCGCCACACGGTCGATCACGACGTCGATCTCGTGATTCTTGTTCTTCTCCAACACGATCTCGTCGTCCAGCGACAGCACTTCGCCATCGACCCGGACCCTGACGAATCCCCGGCCGCGGGCATCCTCGAACACGCCCTTGTGCTCGCCCTTGCGATCGCGGATCACCGGCGCCATGATCATCAGCCGACGCCGCTCACCGAGGCGCATCACGGCATCAACCATCTGCTGAACGGTCTGTTGCGCAATCGGGTCGCCGCAGATCGGACAGTGCGGCCGGCCGGCACGAGCGAAGAGCAGGCGCAGGTAGTCGTAAATCTCGGTCACCGTGCCGACGGTCGAGCGAGGGTTTCGCGAGCCGGTCTTCTGATCGATCGAGATCGCCGGCGAGAGTCCCTCGATGTAATCGACGTCCGGTTTCTCCATCCGCCCGAGGAACTGCCGGGCGTAAGCCGACAGCGACTCTACGTAGCGCCGCTGCCCTTCGGCGTAGATCGTGTCAAAGGCCAACGACGACTTGCCTGACCCCGACAGGCCGGTGATCACCACCAGCTGGTCACGGGGCAGTTCGACGTCGATGTCTTTGAGGTTGTGCTCCCGCGCGCCGCGAACCTGAATTCGATCTGCCGGCACCTAAAACTCCCGATACTTGTGCGCAGTTTCAGCCGCTTCAGCGTAACCCAACCGGGAGCCGATCCTGTGCACCGTCTTTCGCTTCCTATACTCGGACCATGTCGACCAACAACGCCGGTTCCGAGCAACAATCCGAGATGACGGCCCTCTCCGATCAGGATGGGAACGCGTCCGAGCAACCCAAACGGATCGTCATTTTCGACGCCTACGCATTGATCTTCCGCGCTTACTTCGCCATGCAGCGCGCGAATCTGCGCACCACCGCCGGCGAGCCGACCGGGGCAGTCCGCGGCTTCACGGCGACCCTGCTGCACATCTTCCGCACGCTCGAGCCCACCCATGCCGCATTCGCCTTCGACGTTGACGACGCCACCGTCTTCCGACGCGACATCGATCCGAACTACAAGGCCCACCGCGATCCCGCGCCCGAAGATCTGCCGGGCCAGATCGTTCGCTGCCGCGAGATCGCAGAAGCATTCTCAGTGCCGATCTACGAGGTGCCGACGTTCGAAGCCGACGATGTCCTTGGCACGCTCGCCGATCAGGCCGTGGCCCAGGGTTTCGACACCTGGATCTGCACACTGGATAGCGACATCCTGCAGTTGGTCACCGATGACATCTCGGTCTATCTCTACAACCCCTACAAGAGCGAGTACACGGCCTACGACGGTCCGGCTGCGGTGCGCGCCAGGTACGAGGTCGACCCGATCCAGATCATCGATTTCAAGGCGCTGGTCGGCGACAAGTCCGACAACATCCCCGGCGTCAAAGGGGTGGGCAAGGTCGGCGCGGTCAAGCTGCTCAACGAGTACGGCACGGTCGAGCAGATCTACGAGCACATTGACGAGATCAAGCCCGCCGGAACGCAGAAGAAGCTGCTCGCCGATCGCGACAACGCATTCATGAGCAAGGACCTGGCCACGATTCGCCGCAACGCTCCCGTCAGCCTGGACGTTGCCGCGGCAGACGTGACGGCCTTCGACCGAGAAGAGGTCATCGCAAAGTTCCAGGAGCTTGAGTTCCGCACCCTGATGGACCAGATTCCCGGAATCGACGAAGAAGACGAGCCGGCCGTGCAGCAACCGTCGGTCGAGCACTACGACCTCGTCACCGACGAAACAAAGCTGCAGGAATGGGTCGAGCGCGCCGCGAAGGCCCCGCTGCTGGCCGTCGATCTGGAGACCTCATCCACCGACACCATCGATTGCGAAATCGCCGGCTACGCGCTCTCCGACGAAGAAGGCCAGGGCTGTTACATCCCGGTTGGACATCGCGGAGACGAACCGCAGCTCGACCACGAGCTCGTCAAGTCGGCGCTGCGCCCGGTGCTGGAGAACTCTCTCATCCCCAAGCTGCTGCACAACGCCAAGTTCGACATGAAAGTGTTGCGTCGGCACGGCATCCACCTGCGCGGTCTGCACGACGACACGATGGTCGCCGCCTTCGTGCTGAACAAGTCGCACGTCGGCCTCAAGTCGCTGGCGCTGGGCGAGCTCGGCATCCAGATGACACCGATCGAGGACCTGATCGGCAAGGGCCGCAAGCAACTCTCGATGGTTGACGTCTCCGCCGAGGAAGCTGGCAAGTACGCCGCTGCCGACGCCGACATCACGCTCCGCCTGGCCAATCTGCTGTTGCCGGAACTGGCCAGAAACGAGGTTCTCGAGAAGCTCTACCGCGAACTCGAGCTGCCCTTGATTCCAATCCTCGTTGATATGGAGTTGGCCGGGGTCACCCTCGACACCGGCATCCTGGAAGACCTGGACCGGCAGCTCAATGGCGAGATTGAGACCGTCACCGGCCAGATCTACGAGGACGCCGGGCACGAGTTCAACATCGGTTCGCCCAAGCAGCTCAGCGGCGTGCTCTTCGACCAACTCGAATTGCCCAAGACCCGCAAGACCTCACAGGGCTACTCCACTGACGCGCAGCAGATGGAACGGCTCGTCGACGCGCATCCGATCGTCAATCGAGTCCTCCAGTGGCGCGAGCTAACCAAGCTGCGCAGCACCTACGTCGAGTCCCTGCCCAACGAAGTGCATCAGTCCACCGGCCGAGTCCACACCGACTACAACCAGACGGTCGCCGCCACCGGACGGCTGTCGTCCGAGTCGCCCAACCTGCAGAACATCCCCGTCCGCACTGAACAGGGCCGGCAGATCCGCGCCGCGTTCGTCGCCCGGCGGTGGCAGGATCTGGCCGACGACGCCGAGGTTCGCTTCGTCTCGGCCGACTACTCGCAGATCGAACTCAGAGTGCTCGCGCACCTCTCCGAGGACGAGCACCTGATCACCGCCTTCCGCAACGGCGAGGACATCCACGCCGCAACCGCCTCTGGCGCCTACGGCGTTGGCATCGACGACGTCCAGCCTGAAATGCGTCGAGTCGCGAAGATGATGAACTTTGGCGTGATCTACGGCCTCTCTGCCCACGGACTCTCCCAGCGCAGCGGGATGGAACGACGCGACGCGCAAGCCTTCATCGACGCCTACTTCGGCCGCTTCGAGCGGGTCGCCGCCTGGATCGAGGAAACCAAGGAGTCGACCAAGGAACACGGATACGCGGAAACGCTAATGGGCCGCCGCCGCTACCTGCCTGAGATCAACTCGCGCAACTTCCAGCGCCGTAACGCCGCCGAGCGAATGGCCGTCAACATGCCCGTCCAGGGCACGGCCGCCGACGTGATGAAACGGGCGATGCTCGAGGTCGACGCAGCGCTGCGCAAGCAGGAGTTGCGATCCCGAATGCTGCTCCAGGTCCACGATGAGCTGATCTTCGAGGTGCCGGACGAAGAAGTTGACCAGTTGGCATCCTTGCTACGCGAAATCATGCCTGCCTCGCTCAACCTCATCGTCCCGCTGCAAATCGAAGTCAAGAGCGCGCCCAACTGGCGCGATCTGGAGCCGCTCCAGGTCAACTGACCGGAAGGATGGCCGCATGTTCCGCACCATCGGCAACACCTGGCAGATCACCAAACTCTCCTGGAAGGTGCTCCAGCTCGATCGGGAACTGATCTTCTTCCCGATCATGGGCACGATCGGAGCGATCATCGTCGGCGCTGTCGCTGCAGGCGTCTTCGCCGGCACCGGAACCTTCGACCGGCTCGGCAGCGCCGGCGACGCCGAGTTCAACATCGTCGACCTGATCATCGCCCTGGTTGCCTACTTCGGCGGCCTCTACATGGTCATCTTTTTCAACGCCGCGCTCGTCGCCGCCGCTCGCGAACGACTCGAAGGGGGCGATCCCAACGTCATGTCCGGCATCCGCGCCGTGCGCGGCATGTGGCTCGCGATCCTCGGCTGGACAATCATCACCGGCACGGTCGGACTCATCCTCCAGGCGCTGCAGAGCATGGCCCGCGAGAACAGCCACGGCGTCATGCGCATCGTCGCCGTCATCCTCGTCGCGCTGCTACAAACGGCCTGGGCCTATATCACCTTCCTCGTCATCCCCGTGCTCGTCGTCGAACGGATCGGGCCCATCAGCGCCATCCGCCGATCGGGCAGCTTGCTCCGCCAGAGCTGGGGCGAACAGCTCACGGCCAGTTTCTCTTTCTTCATCATCTACATCCTGGCCCTTCTGCTCGTGGCAATTCCCGTCGTCATCCTGATCTTCATCGCTCCGGTCGCCGCGATCATCGTCGGCGTCATCCTCGGCGGCATCGCACTCGCCTCCGTCGCCGCGATGGAGGGCATCTTCAAGGCCGCCCTCTACGAATGGGTCTCGGAAGGCAAGGGCAGCGAGTGGTTCGACCGCCAGTTGCTCTCCAACGCGTACGAGCTACGCAACTGAGTCCGCCCAATGCCCGAACTGCCCGAGGTCGAAACCGTCCGCCGGCAGCTCCAGCCGCTCATCGCCGGACGAGGAGTGCTCAGCTTCCATGTGATGCCGGGCGCGGAGCGATTGCTGAGAGGCCGCTCAGCCACTGAAATCAGCACACAGCTCAACGGCTCCGCGTTCACCACCGTCGACAGGCGCGGCAAGTACCTCGGCCTCAACCTCGACAACGGACAGGTCGTCGTCGTCCACCTGCGCATGACCGGATCCCTCCGCTTCCGACCACATGGACGCGAAGAAGAACCCTTCACCCGCGCCGTCTTCGATCTCGACCGCGGCGATCAACTGCGCTTCGTCGATGTCCGCAAGTTCGGCACCATCGACCTCGTTGAGCGAATGGAAGACGCATTGCCGGAGCTGGGTCCCGAGCCGCTATCGGACGACTTCACCCCGGAGGCCATGTGGCAGGCGCTGCGCGGTCGGCAGATCGCAATCAAGGCAGCCTTGCTCGATCAGGCCAACATCGCCGGGATCGGCAACATCTACGCCGACGAGGCGTTGTTCCTCTCGCGCCTCAATCCCGAAGCGCCAGCCGGTTCGCTCCGCCCCGCCGAGCGGCGCGCCCTCCACGCCGCCATCCAGCAGACCCTGCAAGACGGTGTCAGGCACGGAGGCGCATCCTTCCGCGACTACACCGACGTCGATGGCGCCGAGGGTGAGCAGCAGTACTTCGTCCGAGTCTTCCGCCGAACCGACGAACCCTGCGACGACTGCGGTTCAACAATCCGCCGGATCATCGTCGGAGGCCGAGCCACACACTTTTGCCCGAAGTGTCAACCGGTGCGCCAGCGCACCAGAAGAGTGACATCGAACCGTCCAATGAGGTAGAATCGCACTCCAAGGACGAATCGCATGGTCACAGAGCCACAATCTCAATCTCCTGTCCCCGAGTCCGCCTACGCGGACTACGAGCAGGACCTGCTCAACGACGACGTTCCGCCCGCCCAGGCGCGAGCGACCAGAAGAGCGCTTGAGCGGGTGGTGGATCGAATGCTGCTGGTGCTCGCCTCAAAGGCCGATCTCAAAGAGCTGCGCGTAGGGATGCACGATGAGTTCTCACGCGTCTGGGGGCAGGTCATTCAGTTGCGCGAAGATGTTGCCGCGCTCAAGGCCGAAATGCGATTGCTGAAGTGGATGCTCGCGGTGTTTGGGCCCGCAATCCTCGGCCTGATGAGCGCAGTTCTGGTAGTGCTGCTGACTAGGCTCTGAGCCCTCGGTCCCCGCGCCAGGGATGATCGCTCGCGGTACCCTCAAGCGGAGATGACTAGGCAGCAACCTTCCGAGCCCTATCCCCGTCAGCCCTACCGTGCCGACTCCGACGGTCGCCACGACATCGCCATCGCCAACTGCGAGGACTGCGGCGACGAATTCGATCTCGCCCACTCCGACCCGCGCACCCGCGTCTGCGCTCCCTGTTGGGATCGCTCGCTCGAAGCGGTCGAGATCGCCTTCCTTGACAACTACGCCCGGTTCGGGGCCAAAGCCCACCGCACGGTGGCCGAGGCGCTGTTCCGCTCCCAGGCCCTCGCCGATCCCGACGACCGCAAGGTGATCGGCATGCGCATCGTCGAGGAGTACCTCAACGCCGCGCAGGAACTGATGGCGCTCTACGTCGCCCTGCGCCGTCGGCACGAGCAACCGCTGCTGACCACCTTCACCGACTTCGAGCTCAGCGCGCCATCGGTCGCGGCCTTCCGCATCCTCACCGCCGGCCGCACTTCCGACGAGCTGCTGCGCGACCTCCAATTGCCCACACTCGCCGACGTTGACGCCGCACGCGGCGACATCCCCAAGAAGGAATGGCGCCAGTTCGCCGGGGCCGTCCTCGCAATCTCCAACGGCATCGAGCGCGTGCAGAAGGTCGACCAGGGCGTGCTGCTCGAACTGGCCGACGGACTCAAACAATCCACGGCACTGACCCACAAGATGGACTGGCTGCCCGACCGCGCGATGAATCCCGACCAGGTCGCGCTCGTCGTGCTCAATCAGCGCCGTCGAGTACTGCTCACTCACACTCTCGCCGTGCATGAACCGCAGTTGGAGGTCTTCATCGACGCCATCGACAAGATCACCGCCGCGGCCCGAGACCTGATCTGGCTGTATCTTCACGTCCGCGACACCGTCGCGCTCGAGGATCCACAACCAGGACGATCCTGAGCGTTATCTGAAGCAATGTCTGGGAGGCAACGAGCATGAGCCAGTCCCCCTTCAGCCTCGATGGTCAGGTTGTGCTCGTCTCCGGAGCGGGACGCGGGATCGGCCGAGCCGCCGCCGAGCTCATCGCCCAGATGGGCGCCAAGGTGGCGGTCACCGCCAGAACTGTTGCTCAGGTCGAGGAAGTCGCTCAGGGTATCCGCGACAATGGAGACCAGGCTTGGGCCTTCCGCGCCGATGTCGCGGCCATCGAAGATCACGAGTCCCTGCTCGACGATGTCGAAGACACGATCGGCCCGCTGACCGGCCTGGTCAACGTGGCCGGCATTTCCCCGATCCTCCAGCGAGGCGAACGGATCACGCCCGAGGACTACGACCACATCCAGAACATCAACCAGCGAGGTACGTTTTTTCTCACTCGAAACTTCGCCGCCCGCCTGATCGACGCGGAACGGGGGGGATCGATCGTCACCATCTCCAGCGTCGGCGCGGAGTACGGACTGCCGAGACAGGCCGCCTATTCGATGACCCGAGCCGCCGTCGAAGCGATGACCAAGACGCTCGCGGCCGAATGGTCGCACTCGCTTACCGCTCCGTTACGAGTCAACTGCGTCGCGCCTGCATTCATCGACACCCCACTGACTGAGCCAATGCCCGGCTGGTACCGGGAGCGCGTCGAGGCCCACACTGCGATGCGTCGTCTCGGCGCAGATGATGAGGTCGCCGGCGCGGTCGCCTTCCTCCTCTCCGACGCGGCCAGCTATATCACCGGCACGGTCGTTCCCGTCACCGGCGGCTACGGCCTCTGGTCACTCGATCCTCGCTGAAACGGACCAACCCATGTCCTATCTCGCCGCCGCCGTCCAACGCGCTCCCGGACTCACCCGCGAACAGGGAGTCGACAAGGCGGTCGCCGCCATCGAGGAAGCCGGCCGCGAAGGCGCGGGCCTCATCGTCTTCCCCGAGACCTGGATTCCCTCCTACCCCTACTACCACAGCCAGTCGGCCATCCGTGCGGCCTTCTCGACCCTGTACCAGCACACCTTCCAGAACAGCATCGCCATCCCCGGACCGGAATGGGACCGGATCGCACAGGCCGCCGCAGACGCCAACGCCCACGTCGTCATCGGGGTGAACGAGCGAGAACCGCACGCCGGCACGATCTACAACACCCTCGCCTATGTCGGGCCCGATGGCGCCTTGCTCGGCAAGCATCGCAAGCTCGTGCCGACTCTCTCCGAGCGCCTGATCTGGGGCTACGGCGACGGCTCCGACCTCGACGTCTACGACACCGAAGTCGGTCGACTGGGCGGTCTGATCTGCTACGAGCACCAGATGGCGCCCGCTCGCTACGCACTCTCGACCCTCGGCATCCAGGTCCACGCCTCCGTCTGGCCCGGCTGGGAGCAGTTGCACCCAGTCATCGACGCCGCCACCCGCCATCTCGCCTACGAGAACGCCTGTTACGTGATCGTCGCCCGCGAGACCATGTCGCCCGAGTTACTGCCCGCTGGAACCCCCCTGGGCGAGGAACCCTTCTGGCACGCCTCGGGCGGCTCCGCGATCATCGCGCCCGGCGGCAAGTACCTGGTCGAGCCGGTCACCGACCAAGAGACGATCATCTACGCGGAAATCGACCTCGAATCGACGATCGAGTCCAAGCGCTGGGTCGATTCAGCCGGACACTACGCACGTTCCGACGTGTTCCAGCTCCACTGGGACAAGCGACCCAAGCCGCCCGTGCAAATCGATGACTGACTCCGATGGCTGAACCGGGCCCACACGACGCGATCACCGATGTCCCCGGCATCGAAGTCGGCCACTACACCGACCTTGAGCACGCCACCGGCTGCACGGTCGTCCTCGCTCGCGCCGGCGCAACCCCCGGCGTGTTCCAGCCCGGCGGAGCACCGGGAACGCTCGACACCGACCTCGCCGTCGCCGAGAACGCCATTCAGGAGATACATGCCGTCCTGCTCACCGGCGGAAGCACGATCGGCCTCGACGCCGCCGAAGGCGTGCGGCGCTACCTGAAGGAGTCCGGGGTCGGACTGCCCCTGGTGCCCGATCTGGCCCCGTTGCCGCTCGCGATGGGCGCGGTCGTCTTCGACCTCATGATCGGCGACGCCGTACACCCCAACGGCGACAGCGGCTACACCGCAGCGTCGACGGCATCCCACGGACCCGTGCAACAGGGCTCCGTCGGAGTCGGAACCGGCTGCACAGTCGCCAAGGCCGGTCGCCCCGGCGGGTTGATCAAAGGCGGTGTCGGAACGGCATCCCTGGTCCACGAGTCCGGCCTGATCGTCGGAGCCATCGTCGCGACCAACTCTGTCGGCGACATCGTCGATCCCTCGTCCGGCACACTGGTCGCCGGATCCCGCGGCGAGCAGCACGCAAAGATGTCCCGTTCCTCTCAGGCACTACTCAATCGCTCGATCGCCGAGTTCGAAGAACTCCAACAATCGCGCCCAAACTTCAGCAGCGATACTGCAGGCGCCAACACCACGCTCGCCGTGATCGCCACCAACGCCAAGCTGCACAAGGGAACCGCCAAGCGACTCTCGATCATGGGCGCCGCCGGCCTCGCGAGAACCATCGACCCCGTCTTCACCCCCGGCGATGGAGACACCATCTTCACCCTCTCCACCGGCGACATCGACGTCACCAGCATCCCCGCATTGCTCACATTGACCGGAACCATGGCAGCCGAGGCCGTCGCCGCAGCAACCCTGCGAAGTGTCCGCGAGGCCTCATCGTTGGCCGGAGTCCCCTCGGTCGCGGAGTGGACGTCGCCTGCTCAACAGAGCGGCTGATACGCTCCCGCCATGACCGAACGACCCCTCGTCCTGGCTACCAACGACGACGGCATCGAAGCCCCCGGCCTCTGGCATCTGGCCGAGGCCGTGTACGACTTCGCCGACGTGCTCGTCGTCGCCCCTGCCTTCAACCAGTCCGGTATGTCCGCGGCCTTCACCCTGCGCCAGGATCTCGAAACCGAGCGAGCGTTCTCCCGGCTGCCCGGCGTCGACGCATTCCAGGTCAACGGCACCCCGACCGACGCCGTCCTCCACGGCATCCGGCACCTCGCCCCGCGCCACATCGACATGGTGGTTTCCGGCGTCAATCCAGGACCCAACGTCGGACGCGACATCCTCCACTCAGGCACCGTGATGGCCGCCATGCAGGGCTATCTGAGAAACCTGCCCAGCGTCGCCGCCTCGCTCTGGTCCTTCGACGACGACCACCTCCAAGACGCCGCCGTCATCGCCGCACGCATCGCACGTCGATTGCTCGAAAGCGGCCAGATTCAGTTCCTCAACGTCAACGCGCCCAACCTGCCGATCCAGGACTTCAACGGCATTCGCGTCGCGCGAGTCGCCGACGTCTCACCGTCCCGCGTCATCGACCGCACCGACGAGCAGGGCGCGACCCGCAGGCAGCTCGTCCTGCGCCCCGACGCTACCGTCGCTCCTGACACCGATGTCGCCGCGATCATCGAGGGGGCCGTCACCGTCACGCCCTTGCACAACGACCTCACCTTCCACACCAAGCTCAACGACGCAGTCGGCGTGATCGGCGACCCGGGCGCGCTGCTTGATGGCGCGATAGACTGAGTACCCCAGCTCGAGGACTTACCCGTACAGGAGTTCGAGGATGGCCGGCCATTCCAAATGGGCGCAGATCAAGCGCAAGAAGGGTGTGACCGACGCCAAGCGCGGCCAACTCTTCACCAAACTCGGACGCGAAATCGCCGTCGCCGTCCGCGCTGGAGGCCCCAAGCCGGAGGAGAACTCCGCCCTCCGACTGGCGGTCGAGCGCGCCCGCGCCTCCAACATGCCCAACGCAAACATCCAGCGAGCAATCGACCGAGCCTCCGGCGGCGCTGACGGCTCGCAACTGGAAGAGATCCGCTACGAGGCCTACGGACCCGGCGGCGCCGCCCTCCTGATCGACTCCCTCACCGACAACCGCAACCGAACCGTCTCTGAAGTCCGCGCCACCCTGACCCGCGCCGGCACGAGCATCGCCGAGTCCGGCGCAGTCGCCTGGCTCTTCGAGCAGAAGGGCGTCATCGCCGTCGACGTTGACGAACAGCTCGACCCCGACGACATCATGCTCGCCGCGATCGACGGCGGCGCTGAGGACGTCGACATCGACGAGGGTCTGGTCGAAGTCATCACCGCGCCGGCCGATCTCGAATCGGCCCGCAGCGCCGTCGAGGAAGTTGGCGCGCCGATCGCCTCGGCCGAGGTCGTCATGCGAGCCACCAACACCGTCCCCGTCGACACCGACCAGGCCGGCAAACTCATGCGCCTGATCGACTCCCTCGAAGACCTCGACGACGTCCAGCGAGTCTTCACCAACGCCGACTTCCCCGACGCCGCCCTCGTCGAGGCGTAGAACCTCCTCCTCTCTCCCCTCGCGAGGCGGGAGGAGATACCGACGGCAGAGGGGCGCGCGCCGGCGACGACCGTTCCGGCCAGTGCGTCGAGGTCGGACACCGTACGCCCTAAACTCGCAGCATGACCCGAATCCTCGGCATCGACCCCGGCCTCAATGCAACAGGCTGGGGCCTGCTTGAGATAGCCCCCGACGGCGCAGCCGGTCTGCGCTGGGGCACGATTCGCCCGCCCGAAGGTCCACTCTCCGACCGACTGAACAACATCAACTGGCGCGTCAAGGAACTCATCGAACGCCACCGACCCGACTCTGTCGCCGTCGAGCGCCCCTTCAACCACCGAAACGTCAAGACCGCCGTCACCCTCGGACAGGCTCAGGCCGCCGCGATGATCGCCGCCGCCGCCTTCGGCGTCGCCGTCCACGAATACCCGCCCAGGCAGGTCAAGGAAGCCGTCACCGGGCTGGGCTCCGCCGACAAAGCAGCCGTCAAGCAAGCCCTGATCGCCCGACTCGGCCTCGCAGACCTCGACGCGCCGGCCGATGCCGCCGACGCCCTCGCCATCGCCTTCTGCCACCATTTGATGACGCCAATCGAAGAGAAGCTGGAGATCCTGTGATCTCCCGCATCCGCGGCCGCGCGGTCGACTGGCACGACGAGTCGCAGAGCGTTGAGATCGACACCGGCTCCGAGGCCGGAGGCCTCGTCTACGAGGTCCGCCTGCCGACCGCCGTCTGGCTTGCCCTCGAATACCATCGACCGGAAGTCCTCGACCTCTTCACCCACTACCACGTCCCCGACCGCGCGCCGGTGCCCGTGCTCATCGGATTCCTCCGCCAGACTGAGCGCGACTTCTTCCGCAAGCTGATCGGCGTCCCCCAGATGGGCGTCGCCAAGGCGCAACAGGCCTTGGCTGCCTCGGTCTCAACCATCGCCCAGGCCATTGAGGCTGAAGATCGCCGCACCCTGATGCAACTCCCCGGCATCGGAGGCAGGCAGGCCGACCGCATCATCGCCGATCTCAAGGGCAAGGTCGTCGAGGAAGCGATGCTCGTCGACGAAGGCTTCGACACGCAAGCCCGGCGCCCCATCAGAGCGACCGACCAGATCGCCGCCGACGCAGCCGAAGCCCTCCTTGGACTCGGCTACACCCGCCGAGACGCCGACCGCTGGATCGCCGCCGTGCTCGGAGCGCCCGACCTGCAACCGCCGGAAACAACCGAAGACCTCCTCCGAGCCGTCCTGGAACACATCGGCTCCGCCCCCTAGAACCCCGCCCCCCTTTCCGATGCCCCGTGCTTGACACGGGGCCCAGAGCACCCACCACCGCCAGGGCGCCACCGTCCGTCTCAGCAACAACCCCAGTCTCCTCGCAAACGCCTCCCGCCGTCACCATCCCGCACCCTCAGCCTTGCCCGTCCGATGCCCCGTGCTTGACACGGGGCCCAGAGCACCCACCTCTGCCAGGGCGCCACCGTCCGCCTCACCAACGACCCCAGTCTCCTCGCAAACGCGTCCCGCCGTCGCCATCCCGCACCCTCAACCTTCCCCGTCCGATGCCCCGTGCTTGACACGGGGCCCAGAGCACCCACCTCCGCCAGGGCGCCACCGTCCGCCTCATCAACAATCCCAGTCTCCTCGCAAGCGCGTCCCGCCGTCGACATCCCGCAGCCCCCACTTCACCTTCCGATGCCCCGTGCTTGACACGGGGCCCAGAGCACCCACCTCCGCCAGGGCGCCACCGTCCGCCTCACCAACGACTCCAGTCTCCTCGCAAACGCGTGCCGCCGTCGCCATCCGGCACCCTCAACCTTCCCCGTCCGATGACCCGTGCTTGACACGGTGCCCAGAGCACCCACCTCCGCCAGGGCGCCACCGCCCGCCTCAGCAACAACCCCAGTCTCCTCGTGAACGCGCCCCGCCGTCGCCATCTCGCACCCTCAACC
>JAJDYG010000022.1 GCA_022822855.1 Dehalococcoidia bacterium | reverse complement strand
CCGCGGCCCGGCCCCCCCCCTCGGCGAGATGGCTGTCTAGCGCTCCTCCGGGACCAGCTTGAGGATGGGGCCATTGAAGGTAAGGACGTGGATTTCGCCGTCGTTGTCGACGGCGAAGGAGGCGATGTTCTGGTCGGTCTCGAGGAGCGTCACCTGCCACCAACCGGTGTCGGCGCTGTGATCGGGCCAGAGCGCCCAGATCGTGCCGGAGCAATAGTCGCCGAAGACATATGCGCCGACGAGGTGAGGCAGCGCGTCGCCCCGGTAGACCATCCCGCCGGTGACCGAGCAGCCTTCGTCGTGCCCGTAGGTTCCGACCGGCGCGACCGCGTCGCTGAGCGAGGCGCACTCTTCGTCGCTGCTGAAGCACTGATCGCCCTCGAAGACGTTCCAGCCGTGATTTTGTCCTGCCTGCACAATGGCGATCTCTTCGACGCGGTTCTGGCCGACATCGCCGACCCAGAGCAGTCCGGTCTCGGGATCGAAGGCCATTCGCCAGGGATTGCGCAGGCCGTAAGCCCATATCTCCGGGCGCACGCCGGCGATGCCGAGGAAGGGGTTGTCGGTGGGAATCCGGTAGGGGGTCGATGTGTTGATCTCGTTGACATCGATGCGGATGATCGCGCCCAGCAGGGTCTGGCGGTTCTGGCCGTGGCCCCGGGGATCGTTCGCGGCTCCTCCGTCGCCGTAGCCGAGGTAGAGCATGCCGTCGGGACCGAAGCGGACCGCACCGCCATTGTGGTTGGAGTAGGGCTGTGGAACCTCGATGATGACGAGTTCCGAGGCCGTCAGGGCCGCGCCGAGCACCAGCCGGAAGCGTGAGAGGCGGGTGACGTCGGCGTCCCGAGGCGAGTAGTAGACGTAGAGATAGGGCTCGCGCTCCAGGTCGGGATGGAGGGCGATGCTGAGCAAACCCTCTTCGCCGCCGAAGCGCACCGAGTCGGTCAGGTCGAGGATGCCGAACTGCTCGACCTCTCCGTTGTCCTCGATGAAGCGCGTGATGTAACCGCGCTGCTCGGCGACGAGGAGCGAACCGTCGGGCAGGCTGAGCATTTCGATCGGTTGCTGGAACTGATAGCCGCCGAGAATGGGTTGTAGGGCCAGAGACTGCGGCGTCTGCTGCTCAATGGCCTGTGGCTGCTCGGAGCCGTCCCGCGCTTGCTCCTGGGTATCTTCCTGTTGAGCTTGCTCGGGCCGTCGTTCCGCTTGGGCGGCACTGGGTTGGGAGGATGCCTGCTGCCGAACCTGCTGGGGCGAGTCGTCCTGCTCAAGTTGTTCGGGTCCCTCGCGATTCTGCTGCGGCTCGGACGGCGTCGGGTCCGGTGCGGGATTGTCGGCGGCGCAGGCCGCGAAGAGCAGGATGGCGGCAACAACGAGGGCGCAGAGGGCGGCGAACCCCCCTCCGTCCCCCCGATCGAGTCGGGGGCTGACGCTCCGTGACACCTCCCCCCGCTGCGCGGGGGGAGGGGGAATTGGGCGCCGCAACGCTCCCCACCGCTGCTCAGGGGGAGGGAGGTTTGGGCAGCGCGGCACTCTCCACCACTGCGAGGGGGGAGGGAGATGAAGCCGTGCGGCGCTACGAAGCCGGTTCATAGCGCAGCAGCGTGGTCTCGGTTCCGGGAACGTGCTCGAAGACCGGACGGACTCGCATGCCGACGCTGATCTCCGACTCCTCGACGTTGACCAGGGTTGAGGTCAGACGAGGGCCTTCGTTCAGTTCCACGACCGCGATGACCTGCGGCTCCTCGCCGGCGAAGTCGGGAGCGGTTGGGCGGCGGGCGATCGTGTAGGTGTAGAGCGTTCCCTGGCCGGAGATTTCGCGCCACTCGAGGTCGTCGGCCAGCGTGAGCGGCGCGTGGGAGCGTGGGTAGAAAACCCACTTGTCGCTCGAGGGCGAGTACTGGATGTTGACCTTGCCTTCGCGCAAGCCATCCCAGAACGGCTGGGTGCGGTCGATCGGGGTCGGCAGTGGACGTTGCAGTGGTTCCTCTGCCATTAGTCGCCCTCCAGGATCAGCGCGACCTGTTCGGACATCAGACCGCCGTTGCCGGTGATGAAGGCGACGTCGGCGTCGGGCACCTGGTGATCCTCGCCGCGGCGCATGACCTGGCGCGCGCCCTCGGTGATGTGCGACATGCCGCCGGCGAGTCCGGCCTGGCCGAAGCCGAGCTGCCCGCCGTGCGTGTTGCAGGGAAAGTCGCCCTTGAACGAGAGGTCGTGTTCGCGGACGAACGGCTGTCCCTCGCCGCGCGGGCAGAAGCCTGCGTCCTCGATCGTCATCAGCACGGTGATCGTGTAGCAGTCGTAAACCGAGATCAGGTCGACTTCCTCGCGACTGCGCCCGGCCATGCTGAAGGCCTGGTCGGCGGCGGGGATCAGCGCGGTCGAGAGGAGGTCATCGGCGTAGGTTGGCGTCTTGTGCAGGACACGCTCGCCGAAGCCGGAAATCCAGGCTGGGCGATGCTTCGAGCGCCGCGCCACGTCCTTGCCGGCGACGACGATCGCCGCGCCGCCGACGCAGGGCATGACAATCTCGAGCATGTGGATGGGGTCGGAGATCATCGGCGAGTTGAGCACGTCCTCAACCGTGATCGGCACGTTGTGGAAGACGGCGGCCGGGTGGTGATTGGCCGAGACGCGCTGGTCGACGGCGATCTTGGCCAGGGCTTCGGCGTCGTAGCCGTACTCGGCGCCGTATTTCATCGCGATCTGGGCGTAGCCACAGTTCTGGGCGACGTTGCCGTAGGGGATATCGAACTCGGCCTGGGGCGATCCATAGTTGGCCGAGGAGGCTCCGTAGCGCCAACTGCTGGGTCCGGTCGGAGGATCGGGCGGTCTGGGCGATGGCCAGGAGGGGGCGGCGATCACGACGACATTGCAGAGTCCGAGTTCGATGGCGGCGGCGGCGCGCCAGACCATCGCGGCGCAGGAAGCGCCGCCGAGGTCAACGACCTCGGCGAAGTTGACCTGCATGCCGAGGTACTCGGTGATCGTCGAGGGGACGAAGGAGTCGGACTCGCGGATGTTGGTGGCGCAGATGCCGTCGACCTCGGAGGGGTCGATGCCGGCGTCGTCGAGGGCTTCGCGGGTGAGTTGGGCCCACTGTTCGAGGGTGAAGATGGGCGGCGCGGTGGGTCGGCGTTCGGGCTTCCACTCGGCGATACCGACGATCGCTGCTTCGCCTCTGAGTCCCATGATCTGCTCCTGTTCCAGTGTCAGGAGCAGTTTACGTCGGGCCTTGATCCAGGGAGAGCGCTAGGGCCTGTTCACAGTAACTGCAGCGCGTCCCAGACGAGGGCGAGGTGGACGAAGCTGAGGAAGATGACGTCCAGCTTGTCGTAGCGGGTGGCGAGCCGGCGGAAGCGTTTGAGCCGGCAGAAGAAGCGCTCGACCTCGTTGCGGCGGCGGTAGAGGTCGCGGTCGTAGGGCCAGGATGGGTTGCGGTAGCTGGGCGGCGGGACGACGGGACGATAGCCCAGCTCGCGAGCCAGTTGGCGCGTCTGGTCGCCGTGATAGGCGCGATCCATGATCAGCGCCGGGTCGCCTGAGACCGGACCGAGTTGTCGCAAGAGCTCGCGCCCAGCGGGCGCGTCGCCCGCCTGACCAGGTGAGAGGCCGATGATCAGCGCGGTGCGCTCGTCGGCGACCAGCGCGTGCAACTTGCTGCTCAGGCCGCCGCGCGAACGGCCGATCGCCTGGCGCCCCTTTTTCGCAAGGCGCCCGCG
>JAJDYG010000030.1 GCA_022822855.1 Dehalococcoidia bacterium | reverse complement strand
CGCACAATCGTGACCAGCGCCTTGACCCGCACGTAGGCGGGACCCTCCTTCGCGATGCCCGAGAGATCGCCCATCGCTTCGCGGTAACCCATCGGTTTCTGCATCCTTCTCCTCACTTCCCACACAGTCAGACCATCATATCCAAACATCTGTACATCTCAAGCATCCCTGCGTCGGAGTTGACAGGGGTTCGGAGGCAGCTCGGGGAGGGAAAAAAACTGGTCGATGCCCCGCGCTTGACGCGGGGCCCAGAGCTACGACGCCTGCTGACGAGATGCAGGTTGCCTCAGCTCAGACGCCGATAGCGGACCTCCTGCGCACCGGCTCAGGCGAGGCTCACCACGGAGGTCCGCTCAACCATCGAGGACTGGGCCCCGTGTCAAGCACGGGGCATCGAACCAATATCTCTCGCGTCGCCAATGCGATGCCCCGCGCCCCGACGCGGGGCCCAGAGCTACGACGCCTGATGACGAGATGCGGGTTGCCTCTGCTCAGACGCCGATGGGGGACCTCCCGCTCAACGATTCAGGTGAGGCTCGCGGCGGAGGTCCGCTCAGACATGGAGGTCTGGGCCCCGCGTCGGAGCGCGGGGCATCAGGAGCGCAGAGCGATAAGCGCAATACACAGCAGGGCCGCCGACGGGGCGGGCGGCGGGCGTAACTCAGGTGTAACCGAATCGAGCCGGTCTGCGTCTGCGCTGCGCATAGGATGAGTCCCAGCAATCATTGACGCTGCACGGCTGATACGCAGGCGAATGCGCCTGCATCGCCCAAAGTCAGGTGAATGCGCCTGCGTGCGAGACCAACCGGCCCCGACCACCGTGCAGCACGAAGAGAGATAGAGAGGCACAAGCCCATGGCAACCCTTGGCGACATCCAGGCGCTGATCCAGGATCAGGGCATTCGGCGCGTCGACCTGTTGGTGACCGACCTGATCGGCCGCTGGCAGCATTTCAGCATTCCCGCATCCAAGGTCGATGAGGACCTGGTCAACCGCGGCCAGGGCTTCGACGGCTCCTCGCTGCGCGGCTTCCAGAGCATCGACGAGTCGGACATGCTGCTTCGACCGGATCTCGACACGGCCCGGATCGACCCGACCGAGAACGTGCCGACGCTGAAGTTCATCTGCGACGTTCACGACCCGGTGACCGGCGACCGCTATAGCCGCGACCCGCGCTACGTCGCGACCAAGGCAGAACAGCACATGGTCGACTCGGGCATCGCCGACCAGGCCTTCTTCGGTCCCGAGCTCGAATTCTTCATGTTCGACCACGTCCAGTTCCAGATGTCGATCAACCAGGCCTTCTATGTCGTGGAGTCGGACGAGGCCGACTGGAACAGCGGCCGCGACGAGGACGAGAGCAACCTCGGCTACAAGATTCCGCCCAAGCAGGGCTACTCGCCGACCGCGCCGTTCGACACCCTGAGCGACATTCGCTGGGAGATGGCCGACGCGATGGAAGCAGTCGGGATGGAGCTGGAAGTCCATCACCACGAGGTCGCGACCGGCGGCCAGGGCGAAATCGCCACGCGCTTCAACACGCTGCGCACCAAGGCCGACGAGACCCAGTGGTACAAGCACATCGTCCGCAACGTGGCCAAGGCGCACGGCAAGTCGGCGACCTTCATGCCCAAGCCGCTCTACGGCGACAACGGCACTGGCATGCATTGCCACCAGTCGCTGTGGAAGGACGGCGCCCCGCTCTTCTACGAGGCGGGCAAGTACGCCGAGCTGTCCGATACCGCCCGCCACTACATCGGCGGCCTGCTCAAGCACGGCTCCGCCCTGCTCGCCTTCTGCGCGCCGACGACCAACTCCTACAAGCGACTGGTGCCCGGCTTCGAAGCGCCGATCTACCTGGCCTTCTCACAGCGCAACCGCTCGGCGGCGGTCCGGATCCCGACCTACGAGACCTCGCCCAACAGCAAGCGGATCGAGTTCCGACCGCCCGACGCCTCGGCCAACACCTACCTGGCCTTCTCGGCGATGCTGATGGCCGGCCTGGACGGCATCCGCAACCAGATCGAGCCGGACGACCCGGTCGACACCGACATCTACGAGCTGAGCGCCGAGGAAGCGGCCGGCATCCCCTCGGTGCCGCACTCGCTCGAGGGCTCGCTGCAGGCGCTGGCCGACGACCACGACTTCCTGATGGAAGGCGGGGTCTTCACCCAGGACCTGATCGACGAGTACCAGGACTTCAAGCTGACCGAGGCCCGGGATGTCTTCATGCACCCGGTCGCGGCGGAGTTCTTCCACTACTACCACATCTAGGGTGCGATTCCATCTCCCCCCGCTCCGGCGGGGGAGATGTCGGATCGATTCATCTCTCCCCCCTCTGGGGGGAGATGCCGAAGGCTGCGGGGGGCCCGTCGACTAGCGCGGGGCAGACCCCCCTTCACCCGCTACGCGGGAGCTTCCCCCCAGAGGGGGGAAGCGGGGAACTGCAAGCATCATGACCACCCTCGACGCTGACCTCAACGCTCCACCCAGTGAGCATCAGCATGTTCTCAATGCTTGCCGCGAGCATGATGTCCGCTTCGTGCGGCTCTGGTTCACCGACCTGCTGGGGCAATTGAAGTCGGTCGCGATCACGATCGACGAGTTGCCCGGAGCGCTGGAAAAGGGCGTCGAGTTCGACGGTGCCTCGATCGAGGGGTTCGCCCGCCACGACGAGTCGGACATGGTGGCGCGGCCCGACCCCGACACCTTCGTCGTCCTGCCCTGGCGTCCGCAACAACACCGCGTGGCGCGGATGATCTGCGACATCTACCGGCGCAACGGCGAGCCGTTCGAGGGCGACCCGCGCAGGATCCTGCGCCGGCAGCTCGAGTCGGCCCAGCAGCGCGGCTACACCTTCTACGTCGCCCCGCAGATCGAGTACTTCTACTTCCGCGCGCCCGACGACCCCTCGCCACTGGACTCCGGCGGCTACTTCGACCTCTCGCCGCTGGACACGGCCACCGATCTGCGTCGCGAAACGGTCCTGACGCTGGAGGAGATGGGCATCGGCGTGGAGTCGTCGCACCACGAGGCGGCGCCCTCGCAGCACGAGATCGACCTGCGCTATACCGACGCGCTGACGATGGCCGACCAGGTGATGACGACGCGCCTGGTGGTCAAGGAGGTGGCGATCAAGCAGGGCGTCCACGCCACCTTCATGCCCAAGCCGCTCAACGGCGTCAACGGCTCGGGGATGCATGTCTACCTCTCGCTGTTCGACCACGAGCAGAACCTCTTCTACGAAGAAGGCGGCGGACTCTCGGAGATCGCCCGCTCATTCCTCGCCGGCCTGCTCGCCTACACGCCGCAGTTCACGCTGATCACCAACCAATGGTCGAACAGCTACAAGCGCCTCGCGCCGGGCACCGAGGCTCCCGTCTACCTGACCTGGTCGCACGCCAACCAGTCCGACCTGGTGCGAATCCCTGACTATGAGCCGGGCGATTCCGAGTCGACCCGGCTCGAGTACCGAGGCGCGGACTCGGCGACCAACCCATACCTGGCCTTCTCAGCCTTCCTCGCGGCCGGATTGCAGGGCATCGACGAAGGCCTCACTCCGCCGCCGGCGGCCGAGGACAACGTCTTCGAACTCACCCCGGCGCAGCGCATGGCCCGCAACATCGTCGAGATGCCCACGACCCAGGGCCGGGCGATCGACGCCTTCTCGACATCCGAGCTGATGAAGAGCGTGCTGGGCGAGTACGTCTGGTCGACGGTGCTGCAGAACAAGCTGCTTGAGTGGGACGAGTACCGCTCGCAGGTCACGGACTACGAGCTGCGCCGATATCTCGCGGTGCTGTAAGACTTCCCCAGTCCCCCGATTCATTCGGGGACCCGCCCGCTCCCGTCTTCGCCAGTGCCGACTGGAACTGGTCCCCGAACAAGTCGGGGACTGGGACATTCGTGTCCGAGAATGGAATCCTGGAGCTATCCGCCCACCACTGCCGCCGACAAGGCAGCGGCCTGCTCGAAGAGACCCTCGGTCGAGCTGTGAATCACGTCGAACAGCGGCGTCGGGTACAGGCCGATAAAGAGGACGCCGGCGACCAGCACCACCAGCGCTCCGGCCAGCGGGCGCGAGACGTGGAAGCGGGCCCGGTCGGAACCTTCGGGCTCGTACAGGTACATCTGCTTGATCACCATCAGGTAGTAGTAGAGGGAGACGAAGGAGGCGGTGACGCCGATTGCTCCGAGCCAGAGGAAACCGTTGTTGAAGGCTGCCTGGAAAATGATGAACTTGGTCGCGAATCCGGCGAAGAGCGGCATTCCGGCTAACGAGAACAGCGCTGCCGCAATCGCAAAGGCGAGGAACGGTTGACGCTCGGCCAGGCCGCGCAGGTCGACGATGTCGTCGCGGCCGGTTCGGTTGTAGAACGCAATGATCGCGGCGAACACGGCGATATTGGTCGTCACATAGCCGATCAGATGTAAGACCAGGGCTGAGGCGGCGTCCTGAGACTGCGTGATGTTGGCCGCGTCGAGCGCGACGATACCGACAAGCAGATAGCCGACCTGCGAGATGGAGGAATAGGCCATCAGTCGCTTGAAGTTGGTCTGCTGCAGCGCCATCAGGTTGCCGACGATCATGGTGACGGCGGCGAGGATGCCGACGAACCAGACCCACTCGGCGGCGGCGGGCAGGAAGGCCTCGGAGAAGAGCCGCAGGAAGAAGGCGAAGGCGGCGGCCTTGCCGCCGGCGCTGAGGAACGCGGTGATCGGCAGCGGCGCGCCCTGGTAGGCGTCAGGCGTCCACTGGTGGAAGGGCACGGCCGAGACCTTGAAGCCGAGTCCGGCGGTGATCAGGACCAGGCCGATCAGGAGGCCGGGTCGCGCGCCGTCGGGGTCAACGCCGCCGCTGCCTCCGGCGAACGAGGCGAGCTGTCCGGCGATGTTGCGCGTGCCCTCGACGACGTCGGGGCCGATGGCGGAGTAGGTGGTCGTCCCGGTGACGCCGTAGATCAGGGAGATCCCGTAGAGCATCAGCGCCGAAGAGAACGCACCGAGCAGCATGTACTTGAGCGAACCCTCGTTGGAGAAGGGGTTGAGCTTGTTGAAGCCGACCAGGATGTAGAAGCTGAACGAGAGCAGCTCGAGCGAGAGGTACGCGGTCAGCAACTCGCGCGAGGCGGCGAGCAGCATCATCCCGAGCGTGGCGAAGACGATCAGGCCGTAGAACTCGGCGTGATTCTTGAGTCGGTCGCCGGCGAACTGGACGGCCGCCATCACCGTGAAGAAGGCGATGCCGAGGAAAAAGACTCGGAACAAGACCGTGAAGTGGTCGACGGCGAGTACTCCGCCGAAGTCGTCGTTGGTGTTCCAGTAGGCGACGGCTGTCACGACGGCGATCACGGCCAGCGCCGCCGCCGTGGCGTAGCCGAACCACTTCTGGTCGACGTTTCGGAACGCCAATGCAGCGGCGATGACTAGCACGGCCAGGCCGGCCATGACGAATTCGGGGATGATCAGCTGATATTCGAGGTCCATCAGTGTCACCGTCCGGTCAGCGAGCTGAGTGTGAACAGCCCGCCGATCTGATCAATCTTCGGCAGTTCCGCCACGGTGGGCGCGATCCGGTCAATGAACGGGTCGGGCCAGATACCCATGGCGATGATCGGCGCGATCAGCACGATGGCTGCGGCGATCTCCCAGCGAGTGAGATCCTTCAGGTTCTCCCAGCGCGGGTTGAACGGACCCAGCGCGGCGCGGCCCATCAGCCGCAGCACGTAGATGGCGGTCAGCGCGGCCGAGAGGATGCCCAGCGCGGCGAACAGCGGGAACGTGTCGATCGTGCCGACGAAGATGTGGAACTCGGCCACGAATCCCGACAGTCCGGGTAAGCCGAGCGAGGTCAGGCCGGCGATGCCGAAGAAGATCACGAACAGCGGCATCTTGCGCACGAGTCCGCCGAAGACGCGGATATCGCGCGTGTGCGCCTGGTCGTAGAGTCCGCCGACCATGGCGAAGAAGAGGGCGGTCATCACACCGTGCGAGAACATCTGCAGCACGGCGCCGTTGACGCCGATGTTGTTCATCGTGCCCAGACCCATCAGGACGAAGCCCATGTGGGAGACGGACGAGTAACCGATCACGAACTTGAGGTCGGTCTGGTGGATGGCCGAGATCGCCCCATAGACAGCGGCGACGCCGCCCAGCACGAGCAGCACGGGCATCCAGAAGTCGGTGCCGGCGGGCAGGATCTCCATGCCCAGGCGGATGATGCCGAAGGCGCCCAGCTTCATCAAGACCCCGGCGTGGAGCATCGAGACCGCGGTTGGAGCGGCCACGTGGCCGTCGGGCGACCAAGTATGGAAGGGGAAGAGGCCGGCCAGGATGCCGCAGCCGATCATGAAGAAGGGGAAGAAGGTGTTGGCGAAGCCGCGGCCGAATTCGATCTCGCGCAGGACGGCCATGTCGAAGGTGCCGGCGCCGGCCTCGGCGAAGACGGCGAAGATGCCGATGAAGATCAGCACCGAGCCGCCGACCAGGACCATGGTCAGCTTCATCGCGCCGTATTCCTTGTTGGTCGAGCCCCAGATCACGATCAGCAGGTACATGGGCAACACGGCGAGCTCGTAGGCGAAGAACCAGAAGAACAGGTCCTGGCCGATGTACACGCCGTAGACGCCGGTGAACAGCGCCATGAAGAGGATGAAGAAGTCCTTCACCCGATGCGTGATCTTCCACGAAACGAGCACACCGGCGAAACCGACCAGTCCGTTGAGCAGGACCATCGGCGCGGCGATGCCGTCGACGGCGAGATGCAGCGAGATGCCGTTCTCGCCGAGGAACGCGATGTTCTCAATCCACGGGTACTGGAGGTTGAACTGGTAGCCGCCCTCGGCGAAGTCGTAGACGGCGAAGATCCAGATCGAGTCGATCAACGTGGCGGTCGTGGCGACCAACGCGATCCAACGCACGACGTCGGCGTGCCTGGAGGGCACGAGGATCGTGAGCAGCATGGCTGCCCCGGGGATCAGCAAGAGCAGGAGGAGTGCTTCGCCTGCGTCCACGCTGTGCGCCTCTCTCTATCTCGTTCTCTTCGCCAACTGGCCGTTAGCCGCGCAGCAGGAAGGCGAGGCCGCCCGCAAGGGCGACGCCGACGACCATGAGCAGCGCGTAGTCGGGAATCCGTCCGGTGACGTGGTAGCGCAGCCAGTAGGCGGCATAGCGCGTCGCGTCGGCCGGGGCGTTGATCCCGGTGTCGTTGACGATCATGCGGTCGAACCAGGCGACGATCCGGGCCAGCGGCAGCATGGCTCGGTCGATGCCCCACTGGTAGGCCTCGTCGAAGTAGAACTTGTTCTCGATCACGGCGGCCAGTCGCGGCTGGAATTCACGCACCGCCTGCGCGCGGTGGGAGTTGCGGCCCCAGAAGAACCACCATGCGGTCAGGAAGCCGAGCAGCGAGACGGTGCCGGTGACGGCGGCGATCGAGTTGGAGAAGTGGAAGTCGTGCGGTTCGGGGAAATAGACGTAGTTGTTGATCCCGCCCGGGAACCCGAGCGCGTCGCCGACCTGGTCGAAGGCGACGAAGCCGACCAGGAAGGTGAGGACGGTCAGGAAGACCAGCGGAATCAGGATCGTCGGGGCGGCCTCGCGAGCGCGCTTGATCACGGCCATGTCCTTGGGCGGACCGAAGAAGGTGATGATCACCAGCCGGGCCATATAGAGCGCCGAAAGGAAGGCGGCCACACCGAGCAGGATTGCCACCGCCGTGTTCGCGCCGCCGATCGTGGCGAGGAAGATCTCGTCCTTGGAGAAGAACCCGGATAGCGGCGGGATACCGGCCAGCGCGACCGAGGAGATGATGAACGTGGAAGCCGTGACCGGCATCCGCCACCAGAGGCCGCCCAGCTTGCGAGCGTCCTGCTCCTCTGTCATGTGGATCACGGATCCCGAGCCGAGGAAGAGGCAGGCTTTGAAGAAGGCGTGCGTGAGTAGATGGAACATGGCAATGCCGACGGCGCCGACCCCCAGGGCGACGAACATGAATCCCAGCTGCGACACCGTGGAATAGGCGAGCACTCGCTTGATGTCGTTCTGGGCGAGCGCCATCATGCCGGCGAGCAGCGCGGTTGTCAGGCCGACCGCGAGCACCACGTTGGACGCGCCCGGGGTGACTTCGAAGACCGGCAGCAGCCTGGCGACCAGGTAGACGCCGGCGACGACCATCGTGGCCGCGTGGATCAGCGCGGAGACCGGGGTCGGGCCTTCCATCGCGTCGGGCAGCCAGACGTGGAACGGCACCTGCGCCGACTTGCCCGCTGCGCCGAGGAAAAGCATCAGGGTCGAGAGCGTCAGGTAGCCGTCGCCCATGACCTGCGGCAGGTCATTGACGCGGCCCGCCTCGGCGGCGGCGATGATGTCGGAAATTTGGAAGGAGCCGGTCGCGCGCCAGAAGAGGATGATGCCGATGAACAGGCCGACATCCCCCAGTCGCGTGGTGACGAACGCCTTCTTGGCCGCCTCGACCGCCGAGCGGCGCTCGTAGTAGAAGCCGATCAGGAGGAAGGAGCAGAGGCCCACGCCCTCCCAGGCCACGAACATGAGCAAGAGGTTGTCGGCCAGGACGAGGGTCAGCATCATCGCCACGAACAGCGAGAGCACGGCGAAGTACCACCAGTACCGAGGCTCGGGCTTGCCGTGATGACGCAGATAGTTGGTCGAATAGATATTGACCATCAGCGCCACCGTGGCGACGACGAAGACCATCACCATCGCAATCGAGTCGACGGTGAAACCAAGCCGGACGACGAAACTGTCGAAGTTGATCCAGTCGGTGCCGACGTTGCGAATCCCGCCGAGTCCCGCGCCGAGCCAGTCGAGGTGAGACTCCAACACGAAGAAGAAGAGCACGAACACGGCCAGCGCCGCGCCGACCGAGATGAAGTCGCCGCCGCGCGGCAGCTTACGGCCGAACAGGAACAGCACGACGAAGGAGAGGGCCGGGATCGCCGGCAGAATCCACGCGTGGTCAGCCCAGATCATTGCTGCATGCTCCCGGTTACCACTTGAGGAGATTCACTTCGTCGACGTTGGCGGTGGCCCGGTTGCGGAAGGTCCGCACGACGATGCCCAGCGCCAGCGCGACCTCGGCCGCGGCGATGACGATGATGAAGAAGGCGAAGATGATCCCCGTGATGTTGCCGAAATCGACGTGTCCGTAGACGGCAAAGGCGACCATGTTGAGCGAGACGGCGTTGAGCATCAGCTCGACCGAGAGCAGGATCAATACCGCGTTACGGCGCGTAAGGACACCCATCGCGCCGATCGCGAAGAGCACCGCATTGACGATCAGAATGTGGTCAAGCGGCGGCATCAGTTGTCGTCCTCATCAGGTGAGGCGAGCATGATCGCGCCGTCCAGGGCGATCGAGAGCAGCACGCCGACGATGATGAAGGGCACGATCCAGATCGTGAAGATCGCATCGCCGATCGCTTGCAGGCCGACCGGCTGTATCGCCGAGGAAGATTCGGGAGTGGTCCAGGTCGTGGCGACGATTCCGCCGATCAGCGCGGCCAACAGGCCGAGCGAGGCGGCGATACCGAGCGGCCGCGAGCGTCCGAACAACGCCTGGGGTCGCTCGCGGGCTCGCGTGAGCATGAGCGCGAAGAGAATCAGGATCACGACGGCGGAGCCGTAGATCAGCAGTTGGACGAGGGCGATGAACTCGACCGTGAGGATCAGGTAGATGCCGGCGACTCCGGCGAGCGAGGCGATGAAGAACAACGCCGCATAGACGATGTTGCCCGCGGTGACCACGCCGATCGCTGAGACCAGCATGACCACGGCCAGGATCCAGAACACCACCTGAGTCGCGGTGACGCCGTCCTCCACGCGGTTGCTCCTCTTCCTCTGCTAGCTGCTCTGTTAGTCGCCGCCGGCTTCGACCGGGGTGACTTCTGGCGATGTAATCACGCGCGGCGTCGCCGGCGTGGTTTGTACGGTTCGCGTGCCCTCGCCCTGCTTGCGGCGCATGACGTAGTAGACCAGTCCGCCCAGCGCGACGAGCAATCCGAACGAGACCAGGCCCACCACCCAGTCGGCCCCGCCGTAGGCGAGGATGATCCCGTTGGCGAGGACCTGGATGATCGCGAAGGGCAGCAGCACCTTCCAGGAGAAGGCCATCAACTGGTCGATCCGCAGGCGCGGGAACAATGCGCGCGAGCCGATCACGAGCACGATCATGACGGAGGTCTTGACGAAGGTCAGCACAATCTGCAGTCCCAGTCCGACGTCCGCCCCGAACGGCCAGTTCCAGCCGCCGAGGAAGAGCGACGAGGCGAGCACCACTAGCAGGAAGAGCGCCGTGTACTCGGCCAGGAAGAACATGCCCCAGCGCATGCCGGAGTACTCGACGAAGTATCCGCCGACCACTTCCGACTCTGCGATTGGCATGTCGAAGGGCGGGCGGTGCAGCTCGGCCAGCATGCCGACGATGAAGATGAAGAAGCCGAGCGGTTGCAGCAGGATGTACGGGGTGGTGGTCTGATCGCCGACGATCGCGTTGATCGAACCGGCGGCGGAGGCGTCGCCGTCAACGGCGATCCGACCGGCCGCCACCATCACCACGGCGACGATGATCAGGAGCATCGGAATCTCGTAGGAGATGGCCTGCGCGGCCGCTCGAACGCCGCCGAGCAGCGCATACTTGTTGTCCGAACCCCAGGCGGCCATGACGACGCCGACGATGTTCAGTCCCAACACACCGAAGACGAAGAGCAAGCCCAGATTGAGGTCGCGGATGAACCAGGTCTCGGTGAACGGCATCGGCACGAAGACGAGGAAGACCGGCACGAAGGCCATGTACGGCGCGAGCTCGAAGGCCCAGCGGTCCGCCGTGATCGGCCGGACATCTTCCTTGGTCACGAGTTTGAGCGCGTCGGCGATCGACTGCAATGTGCCGATCGGACCGGTGCGGGTGGGGCCGACGCGAGCCTGGAAGCGGGCGAGGATCTTGCGCTCGAGGTAGATCAGCGCGAAGGCCATGATCGTCATCAACGCGACGATGAACATGACGCGCAGGAGCGCGTCGATCCAGTCGGGCATGCTGACGCCGGCGAACTCGCTCAAAACCATTTAGCGCATCCCCGCTGCCTGTTGGCGCTGCTCACGCAGGTTACACGCGATCCGGCTTACGCCCATCAGCTCACCCTCTCGCTCCCCCCTCTGGGGGGAGCTGCCGAAGGCTGAGGGGGGTGCCTGGCAAACCTCTTGTTCAGTCCGCATCAGCGGTCGACCTCGCAGAGCACGATGTCGATCGAACCGAGCGCTACGACCGCGTCCGCGAGGTAGGTGTTGATCACCTGCGGCTTGAGCGCCGACAGGTTGTGGAAGCATGGTGAGCGCATCTTGACGCGCCACGGCTTGTCGGTGCCGTCCGAGACCATGTAGATCCCGTATTCGCCGCGCGGATTCTCCTGGCGCATGTAGATTTCGCCGGGCGCCGGGCGCAGCCGCGCGGGCATCCGCTCCGGCTCGATCGGCCCCGAGGTCGGCATCTGATCCAGCGCCTGGCGCAGGATCGTGACCGATTGCCGCATCTCTTCAAGGCGCACGAGGTAGCGGTCGTAGACATCACCGCGCTCGCCCACCGGGATCTCCCAGTGGAAGCGGTCGTAGATCGAGTAGGGCTCGTCGACCCGCAGGTCGAAGGGCACGCCCGAGGCTCGCAGCATGGGACCGGTGACGCCGTAGGAGATCGCCTCGTCAGCTGTCATCGCGCCCACGTCGCGGCAGCGGGCGACAAAGACCTCGTTGTTGGTCATCAGGTCGTCTACGTCGCCGATTCCGACCTCGACCTGGTCGAGCACCCAGTGCGAATCCTCGATGAAGGTCTCGTGCGGCTCCCAGGCCAGTCCGCCGACTCGGAAGTAGTTGTACATAATCCGGTCGCCGCAGACCGCCTCAAACAGATCCTGGATCCGTTCGCGTTCCTTGAACGTCCAGGTGAAGGCGGTTCCGAAATAGCCGACGTCGGTGCCGAACGCGCCCATGAACATGAAGTGCGAGAGCAGGCGGTTGAACTCGGCCAGGATCAGGCGGACGTACTCGGCCCGCTCGGGGATTTCGATGCCCGCCAGCCGCTCGACGGCGTTGACGTAGACCCACTCGGAGTTGAACGCGGCCAGGTAGTCGGTACGGTCCTGGTAACCCAGCGCGCCGCGGTAGTCGAGATTCTCGGAGAGCTTCTCGCCGCCTCGGTGCATGTAGCCGATGTATGGGATGGCGTCCTTGACGATCTCTCCGTCAACGGTCAGCACCATCCGGAACACGCCGTGCGTCGCCGGGTGCTGCGGCCCGATGTTGATGTTCATGTCGACCGTCTCGAACTCGCGCTCGACGACGACGGGTTCAGTGAGTACTTCACCTTCAAAGGTCTGCTGGACCATGCGGTCTACTCCCTGCTCCTCGTCTCGTTGCTGCGGTCAGCCCCGCTGACCAACGAACGGCCGACTATTCGCCGCGCAATTGGGCTCGCCTGGCGGCGGCCAGCTCGCGGCCGAGTCGGACCCGCTCGGCCTGCGCGGCGGCACGGCCCTCGGGGTCTTCTTCGGCGTCGGGGATGGTCGGCAATTCCGGCGGCGGAGGCGCCGGCGGTCGGTCGTCCTGGGCCGGTGCGCTGGACGGCGCTGGCTCGGCGGCGGCTGGAGCTGCAGCGGGCGCTGCGGGAGGCGGCGGCGGAGCCGCGCCTTCCGGTCGCGGACCGCCGGCAGGCGGCGCGCCCGCCAGACGCTCGGCTCGACGGACGGCCGCGAGTTCGCGAGCCCGAGCGACGCGTTCGGCCTGCTCGGCCCGCCGCTCTTCGCGTTCCTCTTCGGTCATGTCCTCAAGCCGCTTGCGCTCGGGCGCGGCAGCGGCGGCGGCTTCGGGCGCCGCCGCTTCTTCTTCCTCGGGTTCCGGCGGCGGGTATTGCTTGGTGAAGAACTCGACGTCGACGCCCTGCTCCATCTCGATCGGCGCGAGCGGATGGCTCTTGCGCAGCGGATGGATATCGAGGTCTTCGTCGAGCAACAGATTGCGCGGGTCGGGATGACCGATGAACTCGATCCCGAACATCTCCCGACATTCGCGTTCGGCCCAGTTGGCCATTTCGTAGATGTCGGTGATCGACTCGACGACGGCGCCCTCCGATGGCAGCCAGGACTTGATCGTCACGGCCTGGCGCAGAGGAATCGAGTAGAGGTGATAGACGATCTCCAGCCCGCGATCTTCCCAGTCGACCGCAGTCTGATTGCGAAGCAGGTTCATCTGCAGGCGCTCGTCGTCGCGGCCCCGTTCGAGCACTTCATGGATCGAGTCGGCGGGAATCGTCAACGCCACGTCGTCGCCCTTGGTCATGGCCGCGTCGAAGTCGACCAACGGCATGACCTCGCGGTAGGTGTCGGCAATCGAACCGGGAGGCGGTTCGTTACTCGGCGGTTCCTCGAGCGCGGCCGGCGTGCGACGTGATGTCATGGCGGTTTAGTAACCCCGTGCCCGTTCCTCGACGATCTTCTCCTGCAGAGCCAGCAGACCGTCGATCAGGGCTTCCGGACGGGGCGGGCAGCCGGGCACGTAGACGTCGACCGGCACGATGTTGTCGACGCCCTGGACCACGCGGTCGTACTGCGTGTACGGCCCGCCGTTGGTCGCGCAGGCGCCCATCGAAATCACCCATTTGGGATGCGGCATCTGCTCATAGAGCAGCTTGACCGCCGGGGCCATCTTCTTGGTTACGGTGCCGGCCACGATCATCACGTCCGACTGTCGCGGCGAGGGCCAGGGCACGATGCCGAAGCGGTCGAGGTCGTGGTTGGCCATATAGGTGGCGATCATTTCGATCGCGCAGCAGGCCAGACCAAAGGTCATCGGCCAGAGCGAAGACTTGCGCGCAGCCGAGATCAATGCCTCGGCCGGAGCCTGCATGACGCCCGGCAACACAACCTTGTAGGGAACGGTCGGCGGAGCGTCGTCAATCGCCTGCAGACGAAGCGACTCGGGCGAGATGATCACCGGCGTCGGATCGCCTCCGGGATCAATCATGTGTGGTGGCTGGGAGGTC
This sequence comes from Dehalococcoidia bacterium, assembly GCA_022822855.1. Taxonomy (GTDB): domain Bacteria; phylum Chloroflexota; class Dehalococcoidia; order Bin125; family Bin125; genus Bin125. The sequence goes on along the minus strand of JAJDYG010000030.1, from coordinate 50,113 downwards.
GTCATGCGGCCCTCTCGCTCCGTGTTCCGTTAGTTCCGTTGCCAGTCGAAGACGCCCTTGCGCCAGGCGTAGGCCAGCGCGATCAGCAGCGTGCCGATGAAGAGCACCATCTGCCAGAGGATGACCTTGCCCCAGTCGGGCTCGCCCATCAGTCCGAGGAAGGAGACGGCCCAGGGGAAGAGAAAGACGACCTCCACGTCGAAGACGAGAAAGAGCAGCGCATAGGTGTAGTAGCGGACGTGGACCTGGGCCCAGTTGCGCCCAATCGGCAGCATGCCGCACTCGTACACCTGACCCTTCAGCGCGGTGCGTCGCTGCGGGGCGAGCAGCTTGGTCGCCAGCAGCGCGGTCAGGACCAGCATGATCCCGACGGGAATCGCGACCAGGACGGCGCCGTAGTTCTCAAACAGCTCAGACACGTCTACCTGCCGTCACCCGCTCTGAAGATACGCACCAGATTCCCCAGTGCGAACAGATCGTACCCGCGCGGTGCAATCAGGGTCAAACTGAGACCGTGCGGTTAGCCACCGGCCGCCTCAGCCGCGCCCGGCGCCAGCTCGACCTCCACTAACGCCACAGTCGCCTCGTAGCCGGACCCAAAGTCTGCATCCGTCACGTCGTCCAGGTCCGAGGCGTGATAGGCCATGGCCTCCAGCACGTTCATAGTCGGCATCGGAATCGGCTCGCCCCGTTCCTGCTTCGTCTCGAAGAGGAACTCGATCGCCTCTCGCATCATCGTTCTCGTGCCCTCGAGCGTGTCGTCAGCAGCGATGCAACCGGGAATGTCGGGAATGTACGCGCAGTAGTTGTTCGGGGCCCGCTCAAAGACCACGGCGTACTGCAGCTTCATCGTCTTTCCTCCCTCAAGCCGGCCTGCCTCAGGATACTCCGCCACGTCTTCACGCGAAGATCCTTGGAGGGGTGCCCAGGAATCACCACCTCGCCTGGTTTCGTTGGATGCGGGAACATTCGATGGCTACCGCGCATGCGATCGATCACCCATCCATCACTCTCGACGAATCTGATTGCGTCCCTCACTTTCGGCATGTGAGCTCATCCTTCACGGCGCGATGTCCCGCTCGAACTTGAACTCGACCGTCTCGTTCACGTCATCCAGCTTCCGAGACTCCGTCTTGACGTAACCGAGACGTTCATACAACCGGTGCGCATCCTCAAACCGAGTGTCCGACCAGAGCTCGATCCGCCAGGCGCCATGTGTGCGGGCCCAGTCGACTGCGGTCTCGAACAGCTTCCGGCCCAGGCCTTGCCCACGCAGGTGCGAATCCAGATACAGCCGATGCAACTCGACAGACGGTCCATCGACCCGATTGGCCGCAACCGAGCCAACGACCACGCCCTCCTCGTCGCGCATGACCCACATCCCGCCGATCGGCGAGCGGTACGGAAACGCCCGCTCTTCGGCCAGCAGATCCCAGAACTCGTCCTCGGGATCCCAGATAAACCCGTACTCGTCGAAGACGCGGTGGATCAGCTCGATCACCTCGGGCGCGGCTTCGTGGCCAACCGGTTCTATCTGCAAGCTCATGGCGCGTTACTCTGCCACTGAAGACGACCACGTTCAGATCAAGCGCGTTGCGCACGTGAGGAGCACGATATGGGACCGCTGAGCGGCATTCGGATCATTGAATTTCAGGGCATCGGACCGGGGCCGTTCTGCGGCATGATCCTGTCCGACATGGGCGCCGACATCGTCCGCATCGACCGCGCCTCGAACGCGCCCGGCGAAGCGCCGGTCAACCCGCCCGGCGACTTGCTCGCCCGCGGCCGCCGCTCGATCGCGCTCGACCTCAAGAACCCCGAGGGCGTCGAGGTCGCGCTCAAGCTGATCGAGGGCGCCGACGCGCTGTTCGAGGGCTTCCGGCCCGGCGTGATGGAGCGCCTGGGCCTCGGTCCCGACGTCTGCCTCGAGCGCAACCCAAAGGTCGTCTACGGCCGCATGACGGGCTGGGGCCAGGAAGGTCCGTACGCGCAGATGGCCGGCCACGACATCAACTACATCTCGCTGGCCGGCGCGCTCGCGCCGATCGCCCGCAAGGGCCAGGTCCCGGTGCCTCCGCTCAATCTCGTCGGCGACTTCGGTGGCGGCGGCATGTACCTCGCCGTGGGCATGCTGGGCGCCCTCATCGAAGCGCAGCGCTCGGGCAAGGGACAGGTGGTAGACGCGGCCATGGTCGACGGCGCATCGTCGCTGATCACCTCGGTCCACGCCGGACTCGCCACGGGCGGCTGGCGACGCGGCCGCGCGGCCAACGTGCTCGACACCGGCGCGCACTTCTACGACGCCTACGAGACGCTGGACGGCAAATTCGTCTCGATCGGCTCGATCGAGCCGCAATTCTACGCCGAGCTGCTGCACTTGCTCGGCCTCGAGAACGAGGAACTGCCGCACCAGATGGACAACACCCGCTGGCCCGAGCTCAAGGATCGCGTGACCGCCATCTTCCGCACCAAGACCCGCGCCGAGTGGGAAGCGATCTTTGAGGGCTCGGACGTCTGCTTCGGCCCCGTGCTCGAGCCCTGGGAAGCGCCAAATCACCCGCATGCCAAGGCGCGCGGCGCATTCGAAGAGGTCGCCGGCGTCGTCCAACCCGCGCCGGCTCCGAGGTTCAGCCGTACCAAGTCCGCGATCCAGGGCCCGCCCGCCTATCCAGGAGAGCACACCGACGAAATCCTCGCCGAAATCGGCCTCAACGGCTCGCAGGGCGAAGACCTCAAGACAGCCGGCGCGGTCGCCTGACGCACTGATCCGCACAGGCGAAGACGACCTGACGACTCCCGTTCTGCCCCCGCTCCGCGGGGGGAGATGCCGAAGGCAGAGGGGGGCGCTGGTCAGCCGACGCCCAATCTGTCCACTCAACTGGCTGCCGTCAAGGCGGAAGATCCGAGGTCCGACAACATGGTCTCAATCAGCGACTACCGCCTCTACCCCGCGATCCAGGCGCAACCCTCCGAGTGCGCCAAGGTCCTCAGCAGTGTCCAACCCTTCAGTCGCGCGGCGCAGACGCTCTCTGCAGCGACGCGCGTCTGGACCGTCGGCATCGGCACCTCGTTCAACGCCGCCAACGCGGCCAGTTGGATGCTGCGCGCCGCCGGACTCGAGGCCCGCCCACTGACCAGCTTCGAGTTCGCGACCTGGCCGACCGTCGCCGACGGCGACGCCGTCCTGCTCTTCGCCCACACCGGCCGCAAGACCTACAGCGGACACTCGCTCGATCTGTGCATCGAGCGCGGCATCCCAACCGTGCTCATCACCAAGATCGAGACCGGATTCGATCTCGATTCCTTCCCCGACAGCGTGACCGTCCTGCACACCACAACGCAGGATCCGTCTTCGATGTACACCGTCTCCCACACCACGGCGATGACCGCGGCCGCGAAGATCGCCGACCTCGTCTCGCCCGGCGCGTTGGGCGACATCTCGGAGGTTCCGTCGGCATTGGCGTCGGCGCTCAAGCTGGAGGATGAGATCGCCGAGTTGGCGGAGGAGTGGTCGTCGGGAGCATTGATCGCGCTCGGTGCCGGACCGATGCTGACCGCCGCCGAGGAGGCGCACATCAAGATCGCCGAGGCCTCGCGTCGGGCGGTACGTCACCAGGAACCTGAATCATTCCTCCACGGTCCGGCCATCCAGCTCGTCGACTCCGACCGAATTCTCGCCTTTGCCGCCAATGACGACTCAGCCGGGCGAACCCGCGCCATCACGCAACTGACAATGGACAACGGTTGCGCCGCCGCCTGGGTTGCGCCGCAACGTGCGCCCGGCCCCGAGTCCGCCCGCCACCTCGTGCTGCCCGAACTCTCCCCCGAGCTCCTCACGATTCCCGCCGTCGTCCCGGCGCAACTGCTCGCCGCGCACCTGGCCGCCAACGACGGCGTCAACGCCGACGACTTCCGCACCGACGTGCCCGAGTTCCTCGCCGCGCTGTCGAAGCTCAGTCTCTGACGAACTGAAACAGGCGAGCCGCGACGGGATGGGCTTCTTCAGCTCTCGGCGTGAACGCCGGCTCTGGCTCTGGACGTTCGCGGTCGTCGCGCTGATCTTTGCCTCTCTCGGACTCAGCGGGAGACTGGTTGATCTGCTCAACGACGATACCGCGGGCGCGGTGGCGTTCAGCCTGGCATTGCTCCTTGTTGCGGCGACGGTGTTGACCGACGGGTTGCAATCGAAGCCGACGCACATTGAGATCGCCGTCGCGTTCGGCATTGCTGCCGTCATCCTGATGGTGCTCCTGCGCCTGACCCTCGCCGAGCGCTCACACCTGATCGAGTTCGGCGTGCTGGCGGTCTTCATCCACGCCGCCCTGACCGAACGCGCCGATCAGGGCCGTGGCGCGCGTCTGCCCGGAGTCGTCGCCATCCTCATCGTGGCGGCGATCGGGGTGGTCGACGAAGTCATCCAGCTCGCGCTGCCGGACCGAGTGTTCGATCCGGTCGACATGCTGTTCAACGCCCTGGCCGCCGTAGTGGCGGTCGGATCGAGCCTGGTGCTCGCCAGGGTGCGGCGCGGCGTGCGAGCCTGACCGCTTAGCCCAGCGCCCCAATCCGCGACTCCAGATCAGCCTGCTGACGCTGGAGATCGGCGGCCAGCTCTTCCGCCTGTTTCACGACCTCGGCCGGGGCTTTCGAGCGGAAGCCCTCGTTGGCCAACTTCGCCTCGGCGCCGCGAAGTCGTTTGAGGATGCCTTCGAGGTCCTTGTTCAGCCGGGCTCGCTCCTGCTCGAGGTCAACCAGTCCCCCCAACGGCAGGATGACTTCCGCGGCGGGCAGCACGGCAGACGCGATCTGGTCGGTGGGAGCTTGGGCTCGCTCAGCAACGATGGTCAATGGTCGAGCTCGTGACAGCACTTCAACGATCGGCGCAGAGGCGCTGACCGCGTCGGCGACCTCGGTCTGGGGCAGGACGTACGCCTCCGCCCACTGGCCGGCCTGCACGCGGTAGTCGGCCCGCACCTGGCGAACCGCGGTGACGATCTCCTGCACCGCTGAGAAGGCCTCCTCGGCCTCAAGGTCCCGCGCTGAGTCGCCCGGTTGCGGATACTGAGCGCCGATCAACGCCGTCGCATCCGCGTCGTCGCCAAGATGCGGCCGCAGTTGCTGCCAGATCGCCTCGGTCACGAACGGCATCCACGGATGCAGCAACCGCAGCCCGCCGTCAAGCACTTTGGTCAGCACCGGAAGCGGCGTGAGATCACCGTTCCGTAGCCGCACCTTGCTGGCTTCCACGTACCAGTCGAAGAACTCGCCCCAGAGAAAGTCCTGGATCTGCCTGCCCGCTTCTCCCAGCTGAAACTGGCGCAGGAGTTCGTCGACAGACTCGGTCACAGCCTGGAGTCGGGAAAGGATCCAGCGGTCTTCGAGCGGGGAACCCCCCTCTGCCTGCGGCATCTCCCCCCGCTCCGCGGGGGGAGAGGAGAGGTTAAGGGGAGCCTTCTCAGCCTGGCCCGCTGGGGGAGAGGTGAGATCAGCCTGAGCTATCTCGCCGAGGACGAACTTCGCGCCGTTCCACAACTTGTTCGCGAAGTTCCGCGAACCCTCCAGCCGTTCGTCGGTCAGGCGCATGTCGTTGCCCGGCGTCGAGCCGGTGGCGAGCGTGAAGCGCAGCGCGTCCATGCCGTACTGGTCGGCTTTCTCCAGCGGGTCGATCACGTTGTCCAGCGACTTCGACATCTTGCGCCCCTGCGCGTCGCGCACCAGGCCGTGCAGGTAGACCGTGTGGAACGGCGCCGAGCCCATGTTGTAGCAGCCCAGCATGATCATCCGCGCGACCCAGAAAAAGAGAATGTCGTAGCCGGTCTCCATCACCGAGGACGGATAGAAGCGCGAGAGATCGTCGGTCGTATTGGGCCAGCCGAGCGTCGAGTGCGTCCACAGACCAGACGAGAACCAGGTGTCGAGCACGTCGGGGTCTTGCACCAGTTCCGTCCGGCCGCAGGTCGGGCAACTCGTGGGATCCTCCAGCTCGACGATTGGATTGGACCCTTCGTCGATCGTGATCTCGCCGTCGTCTCCGGTGATGATCGCCTCGGCGTCGCAGACTCGGCAGTACCAGGCCGGGATCCGGTGTCCCCACCAGAGCTGCCGCGAGATGCACCACGGTCGGATGTTGTCCATCCACTGCAGGTAGACATTCTTGGAACGTTCGGGAACGATCCGCACTTCGTCGTCGCGCACCACCCGCGCCGCCTCGGCGGCCATCTCGTCGGTGTCGACGAACCACTGGTTCGAGACCAGCGGCTCCACGACCACCCCGGAGCGCTGGGAGTGCCCGACGTTATGGACGTGGGTCTCGGTCTCGACCAGGTAACCGTCCTGATCCAGATGCTGCGCGACCAGCTCTCGCGCTTCGTCCCGATCCATACCGGCGTAGAGTCCGGCCTCGACCGTCAGCGTGCCGTCCCAGTCGACCACGCGGATCGGTTCCAGCCCGTGACGCTCGCCGATCTCAAAGTCGAGCTGATCATGTCCCGGCGTGATCTTCAGCGCGCCGGTGCCGAACTCGAGGTCGACGCCGGTATCGGCAATCAGCGGAATCAAGCGGTCAAAGCCGCGCAGCGGCAGTCGGACGCGCCGACCCAGATGCGGCTGCCAGCGCTCGTCGTCGGGGTGGACCGCAATGGCGACGTCTGCCGGAATCGTCTCCGGCCTGGTGGTCGCGATGACCACTCCATCCTCTAGCTCATTGCCGCGCTCGTCGACGAACGGGTAGCGGACGTGCCAGAGTTTCCCTTCTTCCTCCTCGTACTCCACTTCGACATCGGAGAGCGCGGTCAGCATCTGCGGATCCCAGTTGATGATCCGCGCCCCGCGATAGATCTTGCCGTCTTTGAACAGATCGACGAACGTCTTCCGCACCGCATCCCGCGGCGTCGGATCCAGCGTGAAGGCCGTCCGTTCCCAGTCGCAGGACGCGCCCATCCGCCGCGCCTGCGCGGTGATGCGCGGACGAGTCACGCCGACCCAGTCCCAGACCCGCTCCTCGAACGCTTCGCGCCCCAGGTCGTGACGGGTCATCCCTTCGCGCGCGAGCTGCTGTTCGACCACGCTCTGGGTCGCGATCCCGGCGTGGTCGAGGCCCGGCAGCCAGAGGGCCGGCTCGCCCAGCATCCGATGCCAGCGGATCAGGGCGTCCTCGATCGTCAGCGTCACCGCGTGGCCCAGGTGCAGCACGCCGGTCACGTTCGGCGGCGGCATGATCACGGTGAACGGCTCCTTCCCGCCCGCGCGGGAATCACGCGAAGAGTCGCTGTCCGAGGCATCCGTCGGCCGGAACCAGCCGTTGTCCTCCCAGAAGGCGTAGATCGGGTCCTCGACGACCGACGCGTCGTAGGCGCCGGTCAGGCCGCTGACGATTGACAGGTCGAATTCAGTAGTGGTCACGGCTGAACTCCGCATGATGCTGGGCTTGGCTTGTGGCGTGTGGCTGGTGAGCTGGTGGAGTGGCTGGCTGAGGGGAGCGACTGGTGGGTTCGGCGCGTTCTGGCCCGGGCGCGCGCCGAACCTAACCTACAGCGACGAGTACGCCGTCGATAATCTCTGCATCGTCGGCCGGTCGTTCGGCATCGGCAGCCCGGCGTCGGAAGCGCCGCTGCTTGGCCGCTTCCAGTTCGTAGAGCATTTCCATCCCCTGCCGCGTATCCGAGGCGACCCGCGCCGGATCCTGACGCTCGAGCCGACGCCGGAAGAGCCAATAGGTGAATGCCTGCCACTCGGCGTGCTCGATCCGCTCCGGATCGGCGTCCGAGCGGTCGGCAGCCGACCGAAACTCGCGCAGCAGCTCCGCCTGCCGCGCGCCGTAGATGCGGCCGAAGACGTCGCCGTCCAGGTCGTTGCGGGCGTGCGAGAACGAGAGTCCGCTCCGCTCCTTCTGCAGAACGCGCTCCATGGCCAGGTGCAGCGCCTGCTCGACCCGCACGCCGTAGAGAAAGTTCAGATGCGCCCAGTACTTCGCCGTACCCAGGCGGTCCTGGAACTCGATCTCGCTCAGCGTGGTCGGCGGTGATTCGTCGACCAGCAGCGCCTCGACCTCATGTCGCGGCAACAGTCCCGGAGGCGCCGAGTCGCAGATCCGCTCGGCCAACAGCAACCAGTCGAACGCCTCGTGTTCGATCAGGTAGACATACTCGCGTCCGTCGAACGTCTCGCGCGGCGATTCCCAGTCGCGGATGCAATCCAGCAGCGCGTCGAACCAGGGCGTCCCAGCGTGTAGCTGCGCGTGAAACTGCGCCAGCAGCGCCTCCGGACCGAACTCCATCAACTCGCCGTCGACGATGTGCTCGTCCTCCGGACCATGATCGGAAGCGAAGCCGGTCTCGAAGGGACCGTCGCCGTCCCCCCGTCCGGCGAGATGCGGGAAGGGATTGTCGCCTGCCTGCCCAGCATGCTCTGTCGTGTCGGCCGACGCCTCTGCCATGCTCAGGCCGCCTTCCCGTGACAACGCTTGTACTTCTTGCCGCTCCCGCAGGGACACGGCGCGTTGCGCCCGACCTTCTGTCCGCTCGGCGCCGACGGACGCGAGGCCACCGCCACGCCGCCCTCTGAACCGCCGCCCGATTCACGCACGTTGCTGACCCGCACCGGCGCGTCTCGCGTCGCGGGCGTGATCCCTCGGGCGCGTCGTTGGGGCGGAGCTGGCGCGCCCGGAGCACCAGGCTGGTCGACGCGAATTGTCGCGTGCATCACCGAGGCCGACACCTCGCGCCGCAGCGCGGCCACGAGCTGGTCGAACATGTCGAACGCCTCACGCTTGTACGTCACCAGCGGATCCTGCTGACCGTACGCCTGCAGCCCCACGCCCTGGCGCAACCCATCGATCTCCGTCAGGTGGCGAATCCAGAGCCTGTCAATCGTGCGCAGCACGAGCCCGCGCAGCAATTCAATCGATGTGCCGTCCGCAACCTGGGCGTCGATCTTGTCCGCCAGCGTTCGCAGTTCCTGTCCCGCATGATCCCGCAGCGCATCGACGCACTCGTCCAACTCCGCTCCGTAGAGCGCATCGCGATCGAGACCGGTCAGCGGCAGCACCTGCGCCGCCTCCTGCCAGAACTCATCGGCGGTGGTCTCGTCCCACAACTCGTCGGCAAACGAGCCTTCGAGATCATCGATCGTCTGCAGCAGCATGTCCTCAACGATCTCGACCAGCTCACTCTGCGCCGTCAGCACCTTGTCCCGCTCGGCGTAAATCACTTCACGCTGCCGATTGATCACATCGTCGTAGTCGACGAGGTGCTTGCGGATGTCGAAGTGGTACGTCTCGACCTTCTGTTGAGCCTGCTCGAGCGCCTTGCCGACCATGCCCGACTCCAACGGCGCGCCGTCCTCCAGGCCCGCCTTCTCCAGCATCCCCGGCAGCCAGTCCGGGGTGAAGCGCTTCATGATCCCGTCCTCGAACGAGACATAGAACCGGGACGACCCAGGATCACCCTGCCGGCCCGAGCGACCGCGCAACTGGTTGTCGATCCGCCGCGACTCGTGCCGTTCAGTCCCGATCACCGCCAGACCGCCGCGCTCGGCCACGCCCTCGCCCAGCTTGATATCCGTCCCGCGGCCGGCCATGTTCGTGGCGATCGTCACCGCCCCCGGATCGCCGGCGTTGGCGATGATGTGCGCCTCGCGCTCATGCTGCTTCGCGTTCAGCACCTCGTGCGAAATCCGCCGACGCCTGAGCATCGAAGACAGTTGCTCCGACGTCTCCACCGACGCCGTCCCAACCAGCACCGGCCGGCCTTCCTGCGTCAGTTCGTCGATCTCCTCGATCGCCGCCTCGAACTTGGCCTGCTCCGTGCGGAACACGAGGTCCGCCTGGTCGTCGCGGACCATGTCGCGATGCGTCGGCACGACGACCACATCCAGCCCGTAGATCTTGTGCAGCTCCTCCGCCTCGGTCGCGGCCGTACCGGTCATCCCCGAGAGCTTCGAGTACATCCGGAAGTAGTTCTGATAGGTGATCGTCGCCAGCGTCACCGTCTCGCGCTCGACCGAGACGCCCTCCTTGGCCTCGATCGCCTGGTGCAGACCCTCCGAGTAGCGCCGACCGTCCATCATCCGGCCGGTGAACTCATCGACGATCACGACCTTGCCCCCGCGCACCACATAGTCGCGGTCGCGCTGGTACATGAAGTTCGCCTTCAGCGCCGAGTCGAGGAACCGCGTCAGCCGAGCGTTCTCGCCCTCGAACAGGTTGTCAATGCCGAGGTTGTCTTCGACCTTCGCAATCCCCTCCTCAGTCAGCGCAATCGTCCGCGACTTCGGGTCGGGCGTGAAGTGCGTCTCGCGCTGCAGCCCGCGCACCAGGTTGGCGAACACGCGGTACGTATCCAGCGACTCCTCCGCCTGACCCGAGATGATCAGCGGCGTCCGAGCCTCATCGATCAAAATGTTGTCGACCTCGTCCACGATCGCATAGGCCAGCGGACGCTGCACCTTCTCGCTCGCGTCCATCACCATGTTGTCGCGCAGGTAGTCGAAGCCGAACTCGTTGTTCGTCCCGTAGGTGATGTCCGCCCGGTACGCCTCCTGCCGAGTCACCGGACGCAGCATCTTCAGATCGCCCAGTTCGCGCCGGCGCTGCAATTCCTCCGCGTCCATCGACTCGGGATTCTCAATATCCACCGTCGAGTCCGCCTCCGGATCGAACATGAACGCCGCCCGATGCTGCAGCACCCCGACCGACAGCCCCAGCGAGTGATAGATCGGCGCCATCCACTGCGCGTCGCGCTTGGCCAGGTAGTCGTTGACCGTGATCAGGTGAGCCCCGTCGCCCTCCAGCGCGTTCAGATAGAGCGCCAGCGTCGCCACCAGCGTCTTGCCCTCGCCGGTGCGCATTTCGGCAATCTTGCCCTGGTGCAGCACGATCCCGCCCACGATCTGCACGTCGTAGTGCCGCATCTGCACCTGCCGCCGGGCCGCCTCGCGCACGACCGCAAATGCCTCCGGCAGGATGTCGTCCAGCGACGCCCCGTCCTCCAGCCGCTCTATGAACTCGGTCGTCTTGGCCGCCAGCTCATCGTTCCGCAGACGCTCAAACTCCGGCTCCCACTCCGCCACCGCTTCCACAGCCCCCGACAGCCGGTTCACTTCGCGAGCATTGGCGTCGCCCAACAACGACCCGGCCCGCTTCTTCGCCCGATCCAACAAACCCATCCAGCAGTCCCCAATCAGTCAGCCCCACATCAGGGCATACACATCCAGTGTAACGGGCGCTGAGCGACCCTCAGGCGCAGAAATGACCCAGTTCTTGATGTCCGCCAATCGCCAACCAGCCTCCATCCGCCGACCACCCGGCAATATGGGTCGGCACGGTGAACTTCAGGTGCGCGAGCGCTCTCATCACTGCGAGAGTTTCGCCATCCGAGTTCACGATCTGCCTTTGCGCAATTTTGCCACCAGGGGTTGCGGTTCCATCGTTCCAATGGTCTTCGAGCTGCTCATAACTGGTGAAGTCCTGGAACTCAATCTGGAAAATCGTGCCGTCGGGATTCCATCCACCGTTCGGAAAGCAGGGCCACGTCCTGATCGAACCAATCTCGAGCGGAAGCGAATCGGCTGTGGCCAGATCGACCAACAGGCCGGCGACAACCCAGGTAACGTGTGTTCGCGCAACGACGACAACGTGGTGATCTGTCCAATACAGATCCCATTGTCCAAGACTTGGTCCACGCACGAGCACTCTCCAGAACCACTCGGGAATTCCCTTCGAGACGTCGGCTACAGGCCGATGCTCGCGTCTTGCCTTGTCGTGAAGGAATAGCTGGTGTGACTCTGGCGCGACGACAATCGAGTGTCCTTGAGTGCCGCCGCGTATCTCGAACGCGTCATCGCTGAGCTCACCAAACATGGCCGAAAGCGGCAACTCCTCTGTCGAGGCCTGCTCCGCGAACTCAAGAGCAGGTCCAACCGTGATCGACTGGCCGTTGGCGTAATAGGACGCCAGATGCAAGTTCGGCTCATCACCGTCGATCTCACAGCGAACGAGGAACGCCACCAGGTCATCGGAGCTCAGTCTCCATCCGTATCCGTAGGGAACCCGTTGCGGAACGCAATGTCCGGGCAACCTGGAATCACGAGGTGCCAGGTTGAGTATGGCCAACTCTCGGTCGACATGGAGTAGCCCGGCAGCAAAAGCAGCAGTTGCGATATCTGGCACGAGCGGAATCAGCAGCCCCCGCCCGTCGCTGGTCCAGAAGAAGTCGTCGCACCACCCGTCGTCGCACCGCAACATGTCGATTGCTTTCAACGCACCCAGACTCGGGTTGACTTCGGCATGTTCCATAAGCCTGACCGACGGCGTGCCGTCGAGAGGCAAGATCGTGACGTCCAAGTAGGGAAAGCAAGACTCTTCGCCGCCGCAGGTCAGGATCGCCAGGCTCTCGCCCCCGGGCGAGAACCCAGCACGTCCCGGCGGCCGGCGGATGAACTCCAGCTCGTCCTTCTCCGGACGCCACTGCCAGATGTACTCCTCATTGTGGGCGAGTAGCCAACCCCAGGGCAGCCACATCCACTCGTCGGCCTGGGGCAGGATCTTTCCCTGACCCGCGCGGAAGTCGTCGCCGGGGAAGACGACTGTCTCCTCGCCGATCAGCACCGGCAGGTCGTCAACCGTGATGTCATTGGCCAGCAACGTCACTTCGTCCTTGGGCGCGCTCACAATCTCGTCAGACTCGCTCAGCAACCGCACCTCCGCTGCATCCGCCGATTGACCCATCACGCCGTACTCGACCCCTTGCCACTCGGCGATGATCGGCGCCGCCGCTTGCTCAAAAGTGTCGGACTCATCGACCTCTCCCAAGTCCAGGACATCCGACCGCACCCATCCCTCGCAGATGTCGACACGGATATGCATCCAGCCACTGATGCGACTCAAGACCAGCACCTCGTCGCCCGCCGCCAATTGCCGATTCACGCCCCAGGCCAATCCAGGCCGTACTCGCATCTCCGCATCGGCCACGACCACCGCCGGCACCTCGGTCAGGTCACTCGGCGCAGACTCCCGAACCTCAGCCGATTCCTCCTCAACCGCCCCAGCCTCACTCTCCACCGCCGGCTCCGCCTGATCCTCGTGAGCAGGGTCGTTCTGCTGCTCTTGCGTCTCCGACTGCAGCGCCGTCGCCGCAGCCTCTGACCGTGCCTGGTTCTCCGCTTGCGCCGCACTCCCTTGTTGCGCAGCTTCCGCCTGCGGTTCCTGAGCGGCAGACGCAGCCTGCTGAGACTGCGCCGCCGTCGGTAGCTCATCCCCGCAGGCAGCCAGACACACCGCCAGCAACAGCCCGCCCACGATCCACAACGTCCTCATGCCATACAGACGCAAACGAGACTCGGCCGGTTCCCCTACGTAAACAGCGCCCCGACCGAGTCGCCCTCATGAATCCGACGAATCGCCTCCCCCAACAGCGGCGCGATCGACACCACCTCCAGACCGCAGCCCGAACCGTTCGACTTCGGCGGCAGCGTGTCCGTCACCACCACCTTCGAAATCGGGCTCGAGTCCAGCCGCTCCAGCGCCGGATCCGACAGCACCCCGTGCGTCGCCGCACCGAAGATCCGCTGCGCGCCCTCTTCGCGAAGCAGTTCGGCCACGTTGCAGAGCGTCCCCGCCGTATCGATCTCATCGTCGATGATCAGTACGTCCCGACCCTTCACCTTGCCGATCAGTTGCATCACTTCCGCCGCGTCCTCGTTCCCGCTGCGCCGCTTCTCCGTGATCGCCAGGGGCAGGTGCAACCGGTCCGCCGCCGCCCGCGCCCGCTTCGCCGATCCCAGGTCCGGCGCCACCACGACCCCGTTGAATTCCTGCTCGGCGAAATGCTCGATCAGCAGCATCTGACCGGTCAGCTCGTCCGTCGGGATGTGGAAGAACCCCTGGATCTGACCCGCGTGCAGGTCCATCGTCAGCATCCGGTCGGCGCCCGCCGTCTGGATCAGGTCGGCGAACAACCGCGCCGTGATCGGCACCCGCGGCTGGTCCTTCTTGTCCGAGCGTCCGTAGGCGAAGTACGGCACCACCGCCGTGATCCGCCCGGCCGAGGCCCGCCGCGCCGCGTCGATCATGATCAACAACTCGACCAGGTGATGGTTGACCGGCTTCGCCCCCGGCTGGATCAGGAACACGTCGCGCTCGCGGATGTTGTCCAGGAACTGCACGAACGTGTTGCCGTTGGCGAAGTCGAAAACATTGGCGCAGCCCAGCTCGACGCCCAGCGCCGAGCACACATCGCGGGCAAGCTCCGCGTGCGCGTTGCCCGTGAAGACCACCGGCTCACCGACATATCGACTCATCGCAACGCCCTCCCCGCCGACGGCGCAACTTGATTCACGCCGTCAAGCTATCTCACCCCCGAAAAACGAACAGGCCGCAACCCCAGTTGTCAAACCTATACACCACCCGCGGTGGACACACGCCCACGTGAGTCCTTGCCTCCCGGTTCCCATCCATGCCCGCGCCCGTTCGATGCCCCGTGCTTGACACGGGGCCCAGAGCACCCAACCCGGCCACCGCAACACACCTCGTCTCAGCAACCAACCCCACTCTCCTATTCCCAGTCCCCGATTTATTCGGGGACCCGCTCCCTCCCCCTCCGTTGCCCCGTGCTTGCCTGCCCCGCACTTGATGCGGGGGTGCCACGCTTCCCCTTATCTCCGCCGCCACGTGGGCGATATGCCGCGCTTTCCCTTTTCTCCCCCCTTTGGGGGAGATGCCGAAGCCTGCCCCGGGCTCCGACCCGGGGGCAGAGGGGGGCTCCCCGAAACGCAACCAACACAACACCGCGCCCTCACCTACTCCCCACGCACCTCATCACCCCGACACCATCAGAACATACGTCTATCCCAAACCAAGGAGACCCCCCAATGCCCAACCCCTACCACTTCCGAGCCAAAATCGACCGCCTCTGGCGACGCTCAGGCGACCACAACCCCGGCTACATCCGACTCAAGGCCCTCAACGCCATCGTCCGAGAACTGTTCGCCCCCACCGAGCGAGCCCGCCTCAACCACGAGATGTACCTCGCCACCGACCCCTACGACGTCGCCCGCCACCACCTCCGCGACCTCTACGACCACGCCGACCTGTTCCTCTCTCCCCCCGCCTCCGGCGGGGGGAGATGTCTCGTAGAAGCCTGCCCCGCACTTGATGCGGGGACAGAGGGGGGGGCCCGCTCAGGAGGAGGAATCGCCCGAGGAAGACGACGACCCCCTGTAATTCGCCTCGGTTTCTGTTTTCTCGCGTTTTCTTTTTCTCCTGGGCGATCCCTCGACCCCGGCCCCGCCGTGCTCGCCCGATTTGATGGATCGCCTCGCTCCGTTCAGTGGATTACGCAACCACGCCGCGCGAGCCTCGGCGCGCGACGTAATGGCTGCTTCGCTCACCCTCACTTGCTTGCAGCACCGGCATTCGTTGCATACGATGCACTCGTTAGCACTCGATGTGTGAGAGTGCTAGCGTCCGCAATCAGGTACCTCAACAACAACAGGGAATGGAAGACTGCACAATGGCCACCGAGCTCAAGCCGCTCAACGACCGCATCGTGATCAAGCCGCTCCAGCAGGAGCAGGTGCTCTCCTCCGGCATCGTCATCCCCGACTCGGCCAAGGAAAAGCCGCAGCAGGGTGAAGTCGTCGCCATTGGACCGGGCAAGCGCGATGACGATGGCAACCGCGTCCCGCTCGACATCGAGATGGGCGACCGCATCCTCTACAAGAAGTACACCGGCCAGGAAATCCAGATCGACAACGAAGACCTGATCGTGCTCGAAGAGCGCGAGGTCCTCGCCAAGCTGATCGTTTAGCTGACCCCAGGGTCGGTCCACTGACCGTCCGAACACATTCAGGAGCAACCATGGCAGGTAAGCAACTCGCGTTCGACATGGACGCGCGCAAGGCTCTGCGCGAAGGCGTCGACGCCCTCGCCAACACCGTCAAGGTCACCCTCGGCCCACGCGGCCGTAACGTCGTCCTCGACAAGAAATTCGGCGCCCCGCTGATCATCAACGACGGCGTCACCATCGCCCGCGAGATTGAGCTCGACGAGCCCTTCCGCAACATGGGCGCCCAGCTCGCCAAAGAGGTCTCGATCCGCACCAACGACGTCGCTGGCGACGGTACCACCACCGCCACCGTCCTCGCCCAGGCGATCGTCACCGAAGGCCTGCGCAACGTCGCCGCCGGGGCCGACCCGATGGCCCTCAAGCGCGGCCTCGACCAGGGCCTCCGCGCCGTCGTCGACGAACTCCGCGACATGGCCGAGCCGGTCGAGAAGAAGGAAGAGATCGAGGCCGTCGCCACCATCTCCGGTGACAACGAAGAGATCGGCGAGATCATCGCCGACGTCATGGAGAAGGTCGGCAAGGACGGCGTCATCACCGTCGAAGAGGGACAAGGGATCCGCATGGAGACCGAGTTCACCGACGGCATGCAGCTCGACCGCGGCTACGTCTCGCCCTACTTCGTCTCCAACAACGAGCGCATGGAAGCCGCCATCGACGACCCCTACATCCTGATCACCGACCGCAAGATCTCGGCCGTCCAGGATGTCGTCCCGCTGATGGAGAAGCTGCTCCAGATCACCAAGAACTTCGTGATCATCGCCGACGACGTCGACGGTGAAGCCCTGGCCACCCTGGTCGTCAACAAGATGCGCGGCACGATCAACGTGCTCGCCGTCAAGGCGCCCGGCTTCGGCGAGCGCCGCAAGGCCCAGCTCGAGGACATCGCCGTCCTCACCGGCGGCACCCTGATCACCGAGGAACTCGGCCGCACACTCGAGCAGACCCAGGTCGCCGACCTCGGCCGCGCCCGCCGCATGGTCTCCTCCAAGGACGACACCACCATCGTCGAGGGCTCCGGCTCCGACGAGGCGATCCAGGACCGGATCAAGGAAATCAAGGCCCAGATCGACGTCACCGCCTCCGACTTCGACCGCGAGAAGCTGCAGGAACGCATGGCCAAGCTGGCCGGCGGCGTGGCCGTGATCAAGGTCGGCGCCCCGACCGAGGTCGAACTCAAGGAAAAGAAGGCGAAGCTCGAAGACGCGCTCTCCGCGACCCGCGCGGCCGTTGAAGAGGGCATCGTCGTCGGCGGCGGCTGCGCCCTGCTCCGCGCCGACCGCGCGCTCGAGCAGATGGAAGAGGAGTCGACCGGCGACCAGCGCACGGCCGTCCGCCTGCTGCGCACCGCGCTCGAATCGCCGATCCGCCAGATCGCCTTCAACGCCGGCCAGGAAGGCTCGGTCGTGATCGGCAAGATCCGCAAGGTCGACGAGGACACCCACGGCTACGACGCCAAGCTCGACCGCTACGGCGACCTCGTCGAGTACGGCATCGTCGACCCGGTCAAGGTCACCCGTTCCGCCCTCGAGAACGCCGTCTCGATCGCCGGCATGGTCCTCACCACCGAGAGCCTCGTCGCCGAAATCCCCGAGGCCCCGATGATGCCCGCCGGTATGCCCGACATGGGCATGGACTACTAAGTCCAACCCGCCACGGGCCACCACGGCCGACAATCAAACAGCCCCGGCTCAATGAGCCGGGGCTGTTTCGTTGCTCCCGAGCAGTTCAGAAGCTCAAAGCCCGGAACGCCTACTCGTCCGGAAGCGCGACATAGCCGCCTTCCTCGTCGTAGCCGCTGGCCGCGGTGCCGATCATGTCCATCTCGTCCTCGTCTTCGAGACCGAATCCGAGGTCGTCCAGATCGTCGTCGTCGCTGGGGAAGACGCCCGCTGGCGATGCGCCGGGCAAGCCCGCCGCCAGCGGCAGCGGTTCCGGCTTTGGCAGCGGCGGCAGGTCGATCTTGGCCCGCGCCGGGATCATCTTGCCGATGATCACGTTCTCCTTCAAACCCCTCAGCTCGTCGATCTGTCCGGTGATCGCAGCCTCGGTCAGGACCCGCGTTGTCTCCTGGAAGGAGGCCGCCGAGAGCCAGCTGTCCTGCGACAGCGACGCCTTGGTCACGCCCAGCAGCACCGGCTTGGCCGATGCCTGCTGCTTGCTCTCCGCCGCCAGCGCGCGGTTGCGCTGCTCGTACTTGTGCCGGTCGACCAGCTCGCCCGCGAGCCACTCGTCGGACTCGCCCGGGTCGTCGATCTCCACCTTGCGCAGCATCTGGCGCACAATCACCTCGATGTGCTTGTCGTGGATATCAACACCCTGCGAGCGGTACACATCCTGCACCTCGGTGACTAGGTAGCGGTGTACCGCGCCCTCGCCGAGGATGCGCAGCATGTCCTGCGGATCGAGCGGACCCTCGGTCAGCGGCTCACCAGCCTCGACCTCGTCGTCCTCCGCCACGCGCAGACGCGCCGTGGCGGGCAGCTCGTACTCGCGCGTGTCGCTGGTCTCGTACGAGATCGTGAGCAGACGCGAGCCGCGCTTGCGGCTGACCCGACCGCCGACGCGGGCGCGGATCTGGCGAGCTTCCGGATCCTCGTCCTCCTCGCCCGACCTCGGTAGACGGGCAAGCAGGTGGCCGGCCTCGACCTCCTCGTTGTCCTTGACCAGCACCCGCGTCTTGAGCGGCAACTGGTACTCGTCGCGGTGCACTTCCTCGGCGGTCAATCGCAGCCGGCGCAACTCGCCGTCGGTCAGCACGTCGACGCGGCCGTCGATCTCGGCAATCAGCGCCTGGCCCTTCGGTGAGCGAGCCTCGAACAGCTCGACCACCCGGGGCAGACCGGAGGTGATGTCGGAGACGCCGGCGATGCCGCCGGTGTGGAAGGTCCGCATCGTGAGCTGGGTGCCCGGCTCTCCGATGCTCTGCGCGGCGATAATCCCAACCGCAGCGCCCAGCTCGACCAACTCGCCGGTCGCTAGCGACTGGCCGTAGCAACGCTGACAGAGTCCGCTCTGCTCCCGGCAGATCATCGGCGAGCGCACGTGGAACGACTTGACGTTGTGGTTCATCACCAGATGTTCGACGGTCGGTTCGTCCAGCAGTTCGTTGGCGGCCAGCAGTTCCTCCGAGGGATCCTCGGGGTTGTAGACGGGCGCCGCCGTGTAGCGGCCCATCACACTCTCGCGGAACTTGGTGATCACCCGCTCGTTGTCTTCATCGCGATCCTCGATCGTGATGCCGGGAATCATCTCGCCTTCGGCGACGCAGTCGTCAACGCGAATGATCACGTCCTGCGACACGTCGATCAGCCGGCGGGTGAGGTATCCCGAGTCGGCGGTTCGCAGGGCGGTGTCGGCCAGACCCTTACGCGCGCCGTGCGTCGAGATGAAGTACTCGAGCACCGTGAGGCCCTCGCGGAAAGAGGAGCGAATCGGCAGCTCGATGATCCGGCCGGACGGGTCCGACATCAGCCCGCGCAGACCGGCCATCTGCGTCACCTGGGCCAGGTTGCCCTTCGCTCCCGATGTCACCATCAGCCGCAACGAACCGGGCTCGTTGAGCTGTTCGTCGATCTTGTCCTTGACCTGCTGAGTCACGGTCTGCCAGACGTTGACCGTCGCCGCGTAGCGCTCATCCTCGGTCATCAGCCCGAGTCCGTAGTCGTCGCGGATGGCCTCCACCTGCTGTTCGGCGTCCTGGAGGAAGCCCGTCTTCTCGTCCGGCGCCCGGAGTTCGTCGATCGCCATCGTGGTGCCGGACTGGGTGGCGTAGCGGAAGCCGATCGACTTGATCCGGTCGGCCATCAGAGCGGTCTCTTCCGGTCCCAACAGCCGGTGGCACATCGTGATCAGTTCCTTGAGCGACTTCTTGGCCAGCTCGTGGTTGATCTCCTCGAACGGGATCGCGTCGGGAATGACCGTGTCGAAGATCACGCGTCCGGTGGTGGTTTCGACCAGTTCGCCGTTCGTCCGCTCCTCGTCGCGCACCATGATCCGGTCGTGCAGGCCAATGGCGTGCAGGTCGTAGTGCAGGCGAACATCCTCGAACGACGGGAAGCTGCGCACCTGCTCTGACTGGCCGTTGGAGCCGTTCGCGCCATTGGCGGCGGCCGCTCCAGGGGCTGCCTCTGGCTCGAGTGTGAGGTAGTAGCAGCCGATCACCATGTCCAGCGTCGGTGCGACCACGGGCTCGCCGTTCGAGGGCAGCAGCAGGTTCTTGGTCGAGAGCATGACCTGGCGCGCCTCCGTCACCGACTCGTGGCTGAGCGGGACGTGGACGGCCATCTGATCGCCGTCGAAGTCGGCGTTGAAGGCCGAGCAGACCAGCGGGTGAATCTGGATCGCGGAGCCGTCGACCAGCACCGGTTCGAACGCCTGAATGCCGAGGCGGTGCAGGGTCGGAGCGCGGTTGAGCAGCACCGGGCGCTGCTTGACGACGCTTTCGAGCACCTCCCAGACATCCTCGTGGGCGCGCTCGACCATGCGCTTGGCCGACTTGATGTTGGCCGCCTTCTCTTCCTTGACCAAGGCGTACATGAGGAAGGGCTTGAACAGCTCCAGAGCCATCCGGCGAGGCAGGCCGCACTGGTGCAGCTTGAGCTCAGGACCAACCACGATCACCGAGCGGCCGGCATAGTCGACGCGCTTGCCCAGTAGGTTCTGGCGGAAGCGTCCCTGTTTGCCCTTGAGCATGTCGGAGAGCGACTTCAGCCGGTGGCTGCCGGATCCGGTCACGGGACGCCCGCGGCGGCCGTTGTCGATCAACGAATCGACCGCTTCCTGCAGCATTCGCTTCTCGTTGCGGATGATGATCTCAGGAGCGCCGAGCTCAATCAGACGCTTGAGTCGGTTGTTGCGGTTGATCACGCGCCGGTACAGGTCGTTCAGGTCGGAGGTTGCGAAGCGGCCGCCGTCGAGCTGCACCATCGGCCGCAGGTCGGGCGGCAACACGGGTAAGGCGCGGAAGAACATCCACTGAGGCGAATTCGTCGACTTGCGCAGCCCGTCCACGACCTTGAGCCGTTTCATCGCCTTCTTGCGGCGCTGACCGGCTTTGGTCTGAACCTCAATCTTGAGTTCTTCAGCAGTAGCGTCGAGGTCCATTCGCGAGACCAGGGCGAGAATTGCCTCGGCGCCCATCTCGCAGCGGACCACGCCCGGATACCGCTCCATCAGCTCTTCGGCCCGCTGCTCGGGCAGGATGGCGGCATCGAAGTTGCCGGTCGTGACCGGGTCAACGAGCGGACCGAGATCTTCGCGGATGCGCTGTTCGAGTTCTTCCTCGGCGCGCTGTTCGACGTTCTCGAGTTGCTCGCGCAGGCGCTCTTCCTGCTCGGCCACGTTCTCGGCGACCTGCTTCTTCTCGGCCTCGGCGAGAGCGGTGATCTGCGCGATCTCTTCGTCGCCGATCGCCTGGTGCTTCGCGATCGCCGAGGCCAGCTTGACCTCGAGGTCGGCGGTCATCACTTCCGAGATAATCGGGTCGCCGCGCTTGGCGAAGACTTCGTCGCCCAGTTTCAGGTTGCGCCGCGCCTTCTTACCGTCGAACTCGGCGATCACTTCCCGGACCGACGCGGCGTCATCGCGCAGGCCCTTGATGATCGCGCGAATCCGCTCCTTGACCTCTGCGGTGTCGGCCTCGGTCCGCAGGTCGGACTCGGCGAACAGCCGTTCCCGCGCCTGGGTCAGTTTCTCCTGGGTCTCTAGCGCCTTCTCACGGAAGTCTTCGATCGCATCTTCCGAGTCCATGCGCAGGTACTCGACCGCCTTGGCCTTCTCCTCCTCATTGACGTGGGTGATGATGTACTGGGCGAAGTAGATGACCTTCTCGAGCTTGCGCGGCGAGAGGTCGAGCAACAGCGCAATCCGCCCCGGTGTGCCCTTGACGAACCAGATATGCGAGACGGGCGCGGCCAGTTCGACGTGACCCATGCGCTCGCGGCGCACCTTGGATCGGGTCACCTCGACGCCGCACTTGTCGCAGATCACGCCCTTGTAACGGACCCGCTTGAATTTGCCGCAGGCGCACTCGAAGTCCTTCTGCGGACCGAAGATCTTCTCGCAGAAGAGGCCGTCCTTCTCCGGCTTCAGGGTGCGGTAGTTGATCGTTTCCGGCTTCAGCACCTCACCGTAGGACCAATCGCGGATCTTCTCCGGCGACGCCAGGGTGATCTGCATGGTCTCCGTGCTACGAGCCTCAAGCACTGGTCACATCCTCTCCTTCGAATCCGGACAGGTTCACACCTAGCTGCGGCATCTCGTCGCGGCTGGGCACTTCAAGCACCATCGCTTCGTCTTCATGGTTGCGGACCTCAACATGCAGGCCGAGGCTTTGCAGCTCACGCAAGAGCACACGGAACGATTCCGGCATTGCCGCATCGGTCACGGGCTCGCCCTTGACGATCGCCTCGTAGGCCTTGACGCGACCGACGATGTCGTCCGACTTGACGGTCAGGAGCTCTTGCAGGATGTTGGCCGCGCCGTAGGCCTCCAGCGCCCAGACCTCCATCTCGCCGAAGCGCTGACCGCCGAACTGCGCCTTACCGCCCAACGGCTGCTGGGTGATCAGCGAGTAGGGGCCGGTCGAGCGGGCGTGGATCTTGTCCTCGACCATGTGCGAAAGCTTGAGCAGATAGATGAATCCGACCGTGACCGGTTGGTCGATCAGCTCGCCCGAGCGGCCGTCAACCAATCGTTGCTTGCCGAAGACCGGGCGGGCGACGCGCTGCTGGCGCTCGATCCGGGTCGCGTGCTCGGCCAGGGTGGTTTCGCTCCAGTTCCGGGCGGCCCGGGTCTCGCCGTGGTCGATCAGCCACTCGGCCAGCGCGATCCGGCTGGCCGCGCCGGTCGCGTCGCGGTCCTGCCGATCGAAGGCGATCCGAATCGACTCCTCGTCGTAGCCGCGCTCGGACAGCCAGGCAGCCGTCCGCGGATCGACTCCGGCGCCGAGCACCGAGGCTTCAATCGCCTCCTCGGCCTGCGCTTCGGCGTCGACATGATCGGCGGATCCGTTGGCCCCGTTCGTCCCGTTGAGGAACCGCGAAGCCTCGGCCTGGCGGACCAACCAGGCGCGAGCCAGCGCGTCCTGCAGCTCCTCTTCCGAGGCGCCGTCGAAGACCGGCGTGATCGCTCGGAATCCGAGCTGGTTGGCGGCCCAACCGAGTTGCGTTTCGAGAATCTGACCGAGGTTCATACGCGAGGGCACCCCGATCGGGGAGAGCACGACGTCAATCGGCGTGCCGTCCTCGAGATGGGGCATGTCCTCGACCGGCAGGATCGTGGATATCACGCCCTTGTTGCCGTGTCGTCCGGCCATCTTGTCGCCGACCTGCAGCTTGCGCCGCTCGGCGATCGTGACGCGGACCAGCTTCTGCATCCCAGCCGGCAGTTCGTCCTCTTCGTCGCGGTTGAAGACCCGCACGTCAACGACCACACCGCGAACGCCGTGGGAGACGCGCAGCGAGGTGTCCTTCACCTCGCGCGCCTTCTCCCCGAAGATCGCGCGGAGCAGCTTCTCTTCGGCAGTCAGCTCGGTCTCGCCCTTCGGCGTGATCTTGCCGACGAGGATGTCGCCGGGGCGGACCTCGGCCCCGATCCGGACGATCCCGTCAGCGTCGAGGTGGGCCAGTGATTCGTCGGCCACATTGGGAATGTCGCGTGTGATCTCTTCGTTGCCGAGTTTGGTCTCGCGCGCGCCGACCTCGTGCTTGGACATGTGGATCGAGGTGAATTTGTGGTTCTGCACCAGGCGCTCGGAGACGATCACCGCGTCCTCGAAGTTGTAACCCTCCCAGGACATAAAGGCGGCGAGCACGTTCTGACCCAGCGCCAGCCGACCCTGGTCGGTGGAAGAGGAGTCGGCCAGCGGTTGGCCGGCCTTGACTCGATCACCGGCGGAGACGATCGCGCGCTGGTTGATGCAGGTGCCCTGGTTGGAACGCAAGAACTTGAGCAAGGAGTAGGAGTGCAACTGCTCGCCGTTAACGGGTTCGTCGTAGTGAACGATGATCGCCTGGGCCGTGACATGGCGGATTTCACCATCGGCCTCGGCCGAAAGCACCTGGCCCGAGTCGCGTGCAGCGGGCTGTTCCATGCCGGTGCCGACCAGCGGCGCCTCGGGTCGGACCAGAGGCACGGCCTGGCGCTGCATGTTGGCCCCCATCAGGGCGCGGTTGGCGTCGTCGTGCTCGAGGAACGGGATCAACGAGGCGGCGACCGAGACGATCTGGCGCGGGGAGACATCCATGAACTGAATGTCCTCGCGGGCGAACTCCTCAAAGCGCCGACCCAGGCGTCCCTCAACGCGATCGTCGAGGAAGTAGCCGCGTGCGTCCAGACGGGCGTTGGCCTGCGCGATCACGGCGTCGGCCTCGTCATCGGCGGTCAGTTCAATCACATCGTCGGAGACGTAGGGCAGGATCCGCACCGGCGCGTCGTTGGCGGCGCTGATCCGCTCGGCCAACTCGGCCGTGACCTCGTCGCCCTCTTCCGCGATCAACGCGCCGCCGTCTCCCTCGACCGGCTCGGCCAGCACCCGACCGATCAGGTCGGGATCGTCAGGCTGGACCTGCGAGACGACCCGTCGATACGGAGTCTTGATGAAGCCGTAGTCGTTGAGCACGCCGTAGGTGGCGAGCGAACCGATCAGGCCGATGTTCGGGCCCTCGGGCGTCTCGATCGGACAGATCCGGCCATAGTGCGAGTAATGCACATCGCGCACATCGAAGCCGGCGCGGTCGCGGCTGAGGCCGCCCGGGCCGAGCGCCGAGAGGCGGCGCTTGTGGGTCAGTTCGGCCAGCGGGTTGGTCTGGTCCATGAACTGCGAGAGCTGATGGCCGCCGAAGAACTCCTTGACCGCAGCCTGCACCGGACGGATGTTGACCAGGGCCGAAGGCGCGGCCTGGTCGGGGTCGATGATCGTCATCCGCTCGCGGATCACTCGTTCCATCCGGACCATACCGATGCGGAACTGATTCTGGAGCTGCTCGCCAACGGCGCGGATGCGGCGGTTGCCGAGGTGGTCGATGTCGTCGTCGCTCTGGATGCCGTTGTTGATCGCGACCTGGGTGAAGACGATCGCGAGCAGATCCCGCATCCAGAGCGCCTGCTGACGCGCTTCGTCGGCGTCGGACCGCTCGCGGTCGAGGCCGAGCCGATCACAGCGGGCTGTGATCTCGTTGTGCATCGCGTTCAAGCGGGTGTTGACCTTGTAGCGGCCGACGCGGCCCAGGTCGTAGCGGCGCGGGTTGAAGAACTGGCCTTCAAGCATCGAGCGGGCCGCCTCGAGCGTCGGCGGGTCGCCGGGGCGCAACCGCTTGTAGACCTCAAGCATCGCCCATTCCTTGTGGCGCTGCTCGGGCGGAACACCGGGCGCCTCTTTCTCCAGCGTGGTGGCGAGGAACTGGTGCTGGGAGTCCTCGAGGTCGATCCCATCGAGCATCTTCAGGATGCGCTCGTCGGTGCCCAGCTTCTGCTCGAGTTTCTTGCCCTGCTCAACGTCGCCGTTCTCGTAGAACTCCGGATCGTCCGAGTCGTCCAGGGCGCGCAGCAGCGTGGTGACGGCGATCTTGCGCTTGCGGTCGACCTTGACGGTGAGGACATCTCGGTTGGAGGACTCAAACTCCAGCCAGGCGCCGCGCGAGGGAATCAGCTTGGCCGCGCACAGCGTGCGGCCCGAGGCGGAGTCGACGGATGCGCCGAAGTAGACGCCGGGCGAGCGCACCAGTTGAGAGACGACGACGCGCTCGGCGCCGTTGATAATGAACGTGCCGGTCTCGGTCATGTGCGGCAGGTGGCCGAAGTAGAGCTTCTGGTGCTTGGTCTCGCCTTCGCTCTCCCCCTTCTTCGACGTCAGGCCAACCGTGACGCGCAATTCCCCGGCGTATGTCTTGTCCTCCTGGCGGCTCTTGAGCGGGGTGAGCGGCGGATCGAGCTTCTCAGGAAGAATGTACTCATAGTCGCCGAAGAGCAAATCCATCCGGTTGCCGGTGAAGTCCTCGATCGGCGACATCTCTTCGAGCAGCTCTTTGAGCCCCTCCTGGAGGAACCAGTCATAGGAGTCGCGCAGCAGCTTGATCAGGTTCGGCAGCGGGTAACTGTCCGGCAGACGAGAGTAGTCGACGATTTCACCAGCGGTCGGCGGTCCGAGCGTGGCGGTCTGGTCTCCGATTGGCGCCAACACCATCAGCGTGCCTCCTCATTCCACGTGGTCGATCTCCGCCCTGTTCCCCGCGGGGGGCGGACTGCCCAAGCGGCACGGCGCACCGCGCGATGCGGCCGATTGCGACTGCGGAGGTATCGGCCGAAGCCGTTCGCAGTCAGCAATTCCACACCTGATGAGCGCAGCGGAGCGAAGGCCAGGAGCGGCTGGCGGACCGCGCTCCATAGCCAACCAGCGCGCAACTTGCGGGTGCAGTGACGATCTGGGGCATAGGTTGAGACCCCATCGTATGCCGACGCGTTTGCTGCGTCAATCTCTGATCCGCTCAATCCGGACTGACTTGACCCGAGCGCTCCGACGGCTTCGTCAGCGATCCCACCCCGTTCACACGGTAACGTGTATCCTGAGTCCGGAGCACGGTCCAGTGGGTATCACAGAAGACAGAAGACAGCGGGACGGCAGCTGGGACGCCGAGGCGATCCGCCGGCTCCGTCGTCACGCCGGACTGAGCCAGCGTGAGCTGGCGGAAGAGCTCAACGCGCGGCAGCAGACGATCTCCGAGTGGGAGCGCGGTGAGTACACGCCGCGCGGTACTGCGGCGCGCTTGCTGACCCGGGTCGCGGAAGACGTTCAGTTTCCGTTCGTGGCGGGGTCCGGCTCGGACGATGAGCCCAATCTAGAACCGCCTGATACGGCTGAGCAGGATGAACAGAGTGGCTGAGCCCGCGGCAAACGAGCTCGAACTGCAGCGCCGTTGGGCCGAGTCGCGCTGGCCGACTCCATTCCTGCAGTCGCCTCAGGGGTCGCCGATCCGGGTGATCTCGCCGGGTAGCTGGAACCGGGGGCCGGGGCCGGACTTTCGCGGCGCTCAGATCCTCGATGCGGAAGGCCGCTCGCGGCGCGGCGATGTCGAACTGCACCTTCAAGCCCACTCGTGGTTGCAGCACGGCCACGACACCGACCCAGCCTATGAGAACCTCCTGCTGCACGTCGTGGAATGGGTAGAGCGAACCGAGCCGCGCAGGCGCGCTTCCACTTCGGCGGATCCGCGGATTCCCCCGCCCGTCCCCTTGCCGCAGGCAACGAGCAACTTGCCGCAGGCAATGAGCAACTTGCCGCCAGCCATGAACGACGCGGCATTGGAAACCAGCGACCTGCCCCAGACGTTCGCCGCCGCTACGAACGCTCCACCGTGCGCCGGGATCGCACAACGGGCAGGCGCGGCCGCGGTGGAGGCTCGGCTGCTGCGGATCGGCCAGCATCGGTTCTTGCGCAAGATGGCTGAGCTGCGCGGCCTGCATGTCGCTCCCGGGCCCGGCTCCGACGATGATCGACGTTCGGTGGTGGCGGCGGCACGGGCGCTGGGCCAGCCGAACAACACACGGATCAGCGAGCATGCCGCTCGCCGGGCGCTGGGACACGCTGAACAGTGGCGGGACTTCCGGCCGCTCGTCGATGGCGACGGCTGGCGGCAAGGCCGGGGCGCACTGGGCTCTGCCAGCGGCCTGGGCCAGATCCTTGCAACGCTTGTGGAGCGTTGGACGACCGGAGATGCGGCGCCCTGGGCTGCGTTCCAGCGGTTGTCTTCGTTGCCGCCGCGGGAAGCGATCGGCGAACTGCGGATCGCGAGGCGTCTGGGCCCGGCGAGGGCGGCTCAACTCCTGGCCGACGCCGTCTATCCGCTCACCGGCTCATGGACGCAATGGTCCCGGATCGCGGGGGCGCGCTATCGGCGGACCAACGAGCTACGCGAGCGGATCGAGTGCGGCGCGGTCAACCACCTGGCCTGGCGGCATCCACAGACGCAGGCCCTGCTGGAACTGGAGCGAACCCGCTGCCGACAACTGGCCTGCCGCATCTGTCCGCTTGCGGCCCTGGATCTTCGCCTACGATCCGGGTGAGAAGACTTCCGGCCCTGAGGTGGAGAACACGTCCAGATCGAGCGGCGCTTCGCTTCGACGGTAGCAAGCGGCGGCCCCGATCATGGCCGCGTTGTCTGTGCATAGCCGGGGCGGCGGTACTCGGACCGGCAGGCCGATCTCGGCGCAGCGGGTCTTGAGCGCTTCGCGCAGGGCGCCATTGGCGGCGACCCCGCCAGCCACAATCACGCAGGCGGCTCCAAGTTCTTCGGCCGCTCGAGCCGTCTTCTCGGACAACACGTGGGTCACGGATTCCTGGAACCGCGCTGCCATCGCCGGCACGTCGACCGGTTGACCGGCGGCCTCGGTCTTGCGCGCCCGGTTGAGCACCGCTGTCTTGAGTCCGGAAAAAGAGAAGTCGTAGCTGCCCGGGAGCCAGGCCCGTGGCAACGGATCAAGCGCAGCGATCCGTTCCGGCGTTGCCTGGTTGGCGGCGCGCTCGATCTCCGGGCCTCCAGGGAAGGGTAGGCCGAGCAGCCGGCCGACCTTGTCGAAGGCCTCGCCGGCGGCATCGTCCCGGGTCTGGCCGATCCGTTCAACCCGCTCATGGTCCTCCATCCAGAAGAGTTCGGTATGACCCCCGGAGACGACCAGCGCGACCAGGGGGAAGGGTGGGGCCGAGTCGTCCCAATCGTCACGCGCCGGGCGCAGCCAGTTGGCATAGAGGTGGCCGGCGATGTGATGGACCGGGATCAGCGGTAAGCCACGCGCCCACGCGACGGACTTGGCCGCATTGACGCCGACCAACAGCGAACCGCCCAGGCCTGGCCCCTGGGTCACGGCGATCGCGTCGAGATCATCCCAGCCCAGACCGGCAGACTCGAGTGTGGCTCGCATCACGGGAGCCAGGTTGCGCAGGTGCTCGCGGCCGGCGACCTCGGGCACAACGCCGCCGTAGCGGGCATGGATCCCGGCCTGTGAGGCCACCACCGAGGCCAGGACCTCGATCCCGTCTTCGATCACGGCACCGGCAAACTCGTCGCAGGAAGACTCCAGCGCTAGCACTCGAAACGTCATGGTTCACCTCGCTCCGGCACGATCCTCGATGTTGTTGGTCATCATCACGCTTCGCCGTGACGCTCTCGCCGCCTCCTGAGCCGATGTCCGTGCTCGACTCGGCCAGCTGCTCCCGTCCCGGTTGGCGCGGGCAGGCGGCGCGGCAAGCGGCGGCACGGCGAACAGTTAAGCTTGCAACTCTCTGAAGATCAGATTAATCGGCCCTCACAGCAACAGGCCAGGGGCCTGGCTACTCCTGACCGGCGGGCAGCCGGCCGGTCAGAATCGAGGACGGCAGCGCGTAGATGATCTGCCCGGATTGCTCGTCAACCCAGGCGCCGCGCAACGCGGCCAGCTCGGCCGACTGAATCTGACTCACCACGTTGCCGTCCGCCCCGAGCGCGATGATCCGCCCCTCGCCGCGATCGACGACGAAGATCAGTCCCGACTGGGCACCGGTCGAGATCGATGCGGGGTTGAGCAGGCTTCGCTGGAGTCCGAGTGCAAGCGGCAGCTCTTCGTCAGCGCTGAAGCGGCGTAATCGTCCGTCGCTCGAGGCGACCAGAAACTCGACGGCGCCCGAGGAGTTGACCGTGGCGACCAGTTCGCTGGCCTCAAGCAGATCGGTGCGACCGACCGCACGGACGGGTTCGCTCAGTTCCGAGCGTTCAACGGCGAAGCGCCAGACCGCGCCGCCGGCTTGATCGAGCAGGTAGACGCTGCCCGCTGTTGCGGCCACGGCGTCGACCGAGCCGAGCCGGACCAGGCCGGGGATCGGCACGAGCAGTACCCCGGAGGGGGTCCAACGATAGAGCCGATCCTGGGAGTCGAGGATCCAGAGCGCGTCTTCGGCGCTCGACACGGCCACGCCATTTGCGGTCTGCGCCGTTTGCGCCGTCTGCGCGGTCTGCCAGGCGAGCGAGATCGGCTTGCCGGCGCGTAACTGTCCGCCAAGCCCGAGCAGCTCGCCTTCCAAGAAAATCACCGAGACGGCGCCGTCGGCGCTCACACTGAACACGCGGCCGCCGGCATCGTCGAGCACAAACGCGCGGCCTGCTCCGAAACGGACCGTGCCGAGGGCGATCGATGGGCCGAACCGGCTGAGATCGGCAATCGTGCTGAGCTCGCCGGGCGACTGGACGAGGTTCAGTTCGGCCAGCACGGCCTCGATCTCTTCGCGCAGTTGCAGGGCTTCCTCGGCCAGGGGATTGATTTCGAGCGCAGCTTCGACTTCGCTCAGCGCATCCTGCAGAGAAAGCCTGGCGCCTTCGGTCGTCACCGCCAGCTGGGAGGCCGCCAATCCGTTGCGGCCCCGCTCGACCCGGGAGCGGAACTGATCGTCGTCCGACTGCAGCAGCGACGGTCCCAGAAGCACGGCGGCGACGCCGATCAGCACGGCCAGCATGCCCAGCAGGACCAGTCCCACACGACGGGCGGTCGCAGACCGCGTCCGTGGGTCGCGGGGACGAATCTTGGGTTGCTCGACCGCGGGCTCATTGCGTTTCTCGAGCAGCGAAGGGATCGCCCGGCCCAACTCCATGATCGGCTTCGTCAGCGGCGGCCCAACTGCCGGGAGCGGCGTCGGCGGCTGGACCTGGTCGACCCGGGTCACCGCGAAGGGGTTGACCGGCCAACCGACGACCTCCAGCTCCGCCGGAGCGGGCGGCGCAAAGGTCACTTCCCATTGGCCGGCAGCAGGCGGGGCACGTCCCCCCGCCTCGCTCGCATCACTGGCTTGCGAGTAGTCGCGGCCGAACTCGATGGGGTTTTGATCCAGAATTGCTAGTTCACGCTCGGAATCATCGGGTTCTATCGAATCCTCTAGCGGTTCATCATCGCTAGCTTCGTCAGCGTCTTCTACGGTCTCGGTCTGCGGCGGGGCGGCTGAATCGCCCGGCGACGGACCGGCGCCCAAGCTGATCACAAGTGCCGCGGCATCGCGCAGATTGACCATCGACGGATAGAGATGTCGCAGGGTTTCCTCGACCTCCATCCGGCTCAGCGCAACACGCCGCTCGGGATCGAGCATCGTCGCCGTATTCGA
Source organism: Dehalococcoidia bacterium (assembly GCA_022822855.1). Classification (GTDB taxonomy): domain Bacteria; phylum Chloroflexota; class Dehalococcoidia; order Bin125; family Bin125; genus Bin125. The sequence continues at coordinate 19,156 of JAJDYG010000030.1, read as the reverse complement.
GGTCAACAGCAGAGCCCAGCCGTCCGAGGCTTCGGGTCCCGAGACGAACTCCAGATTGAGCGGGTCGGAACTGCCGATCGCAGCCGAGACAGGGTCGCCCCGGCGAGACTGGTGGACGTACAGTGCCGTGGCCCGTAGGCCGGCGAGTCCGGCGTCCCCGGCAAGCAACCCAACCGAAGGACCGACCTGGCCCAGCACGGCCGGCTGATCGGCGCGCTGGATCAGGAACGAGACGCCGTACATGGCGTGGTCCTCGGGCAGATGCTGACGATTCCAGGCGCGCAGCTCCTCATGAGTGGTCTCGACCGCGAACTTGATCGCACCGGTCAACGACCGGGCCGCCGGATCGAACAGCTCACCGAGCCGACGGACGAACTGATCCATGAATGCGTCGGCCCCAGCGGCGGCCGACTCGGCCAGGATCGAGAGGCGCACCAGCCGTCCGAGCTGGTCCCGCTGCTCGGCGAACCCGACCTGCGGCGCTTCCTCCACTGCCCGGCCAGCCGCGATGCGGAGCTGCGAACTCCAGATCTCGTGTGGTTGCGTCATCCAGTCGTCCTGTTAGTCACGCTGACCGACCCTCGCGCCCCGCAACCATCGTACCCACTCAGGACTTCGTGCTCACTCGCGCTGAGCCAGGCTGTTACGTCATCGGCGGTACCAAACCCAGACCCTGCGTATACTCGTATCTCATCCACCTGAAACTTCTGGGCGCACCCTCAGGCGACCGGACAGTCCACAACCCAAGCCGATGCCAGACTCCGATCCCGCCGCCGTTCAGGAAACTGGGCGACAGATGACCCAGCGAACCGTGCGCATCCAGCTCCGGCGGCGGATGGCCGATGAAGCGCTGTCGGCGGCGGCAGAGCAGGTCGAGGCCCTGCTGCGCGAGGCGGCGCTGGAATTGCGGCCGTTCCCGCCCTTCCCCGGCGCGTTCTTCACGATGGGCGTCGAAGTCGAACCAGACGGTCTGCATGACAACAGCATCGGCTGTGTGATCGTGACCGAAGAGGGTGCATTGCGGGAACTGCAGTTGTCGTTTGACGACGAAGGACCGGCGGCGTTCCTAGGCGCCAACGACCCCGTCTCGATGCGTGACGAAACGCTGGTCGAGCTGGAAGACCTGTCCCCGCGGGACCGGCTCACGCTGGCGATCAACGGGCTTGAGGCGATTAGCGACCAACTCGAACAGCAGCCCGAATGAGGGACGGCAGCCGTCTGAGTACCCGTCACGCGGCCCGCCAGACCGATCGGATGACCGCCCAGCCGGCGAGCTCGCAGCACGCGAAGCAGAGGAGAATCCCTTGAATTTCATCGCCATCGTCTTGCGCGTGCTCTTGCCCTGGGCCGCAATCGTGTGGATCTATCGAGCTCTGCAGTCTCAGCAGCGGCTGGAGCGAGAACTGACCGAAGAACGGATCGACCACCTCGAGTTGCAGCTGAGCAACGAGCGCTCGCGACGCGAACAAGCAGAGCTCATGGCCCGCCAGATCGCACAGGCCAGCGGCGCCTCGATGTCCGAGACGCCGAGCGCGGCGGCTCCCAGCCCGGCACCTGCACCTGCACCAGCTCGGCCGCTTCCCCCGGCCGCGCGAGCTCCACAACCGCCGCCCGCGCCTCCGGCTCCGGCTGCTGCTCCGCCATCTCCTCCTCCCCCGCCTCCAGCCCCAACGCCGCCCACACCGCCGCCCGCAGCGACCACACCGCCGCCGGCCCCTGCTCCCGCGGCCCCAACTCCTCCTCCGACTCCCGCCGCAGCTCCGGTTGAAGCACCCGAGCCGCCGCCGGCCCCGCCGGCAGCGGCTGCCGTCGAATCCGCGCCGACCATTCCGGCCGATCGCAGCGCCGCCTCGCACCTCGATGAGGGCAACGCCTACTTCGGCGCCGGCAACTACGACGCCGCCGTCAACCAGTACGCGCGAGCGATCGACCTCGACGCCAACTCGGCCGCCGCCTACTACAACCGCGCCAACGCGCTGGTCCGACTGGACCGCACGGAGGAGGCGGCCAACGACTACGAGCGCGCGATCGAACTCGCACCGGACGACCCCGACATCTACGTCAACCGCGGTCTGTTGCGGCTATTCGGCCGCGACTTCGACACGGCCGAGGGCGATTTCCGTCACGCGCTGCGTCTGCGCCCCGACGACGGCGCCGCGCACACCAACCTGGGCCTGACCCTGCTCTACGAGGACCGCGCCCAGGAGGCGCTCGAGTCCTTCCAGGAAGCGGTGCGGCTCGAGCCGGAGCAGCCCGGCGCGCACTACGGCCTCGCCTCGGCGGCGGCCAAGATGGGCCAGGCCGACGACGCTATCTCCGCCCTGCGCCAGGCGACGACGCTCAACCCCCGCTACGCCGAAGCCGCCAGGACCGACGATCACTTCGACAGTCTGAGGGGCAACCAAGGCTTCGAATCGCTGGTCAACCCCGGCGGCTAGTGCCGACTCGGCGGCCATCACGCCCTGGATTCTCTACCCTTCTGGCACACGCTCCAGTCGCGGACGACTGCGGCGAACGGTAGAGAAAGCGACCCGTCATGACCTCCGGCATCACCGATCGCATCAAGGTGATCGATGTCGACACCCACATATCCGAGCCCGAAGACCTCTGGACCTCGCGGGTCTCATCCAAATGGGGAGAGCGTATCCCGCACGTCGTCAAAGCCGCAGACGCCCACGCGACGGGCGGCGCCGATGTCGTACGCAACGTTGAGATCGACCGCGGTGCCACGGACGACATCTGGATTGTCGACGGTAAGCCGGGCATGCCCACGGCCCTACTCGCCTGGTCGGGCCACAGCGAGCATTGGCCCCGTCATCCGCGCACATTGGCCGACGCCCACGCAGCCGCCTACGACCCCCGGGCGAGACTTAGGCTCATGGACGAGGTCGGCGTCCACGCCAACCTGCTCTTCCCCAACGTCGGCGGCAGCCGTCAGTACCTGAGCATCGCGAGATCCGAGCCCGAGCTCGCGCTCGAATGCTGCCGGGCCTACAACGACTTCCTCACCGATTGGTGCAGCGCCGACCCGAACCGGCTCCTGGCACAGGTCAGCCTACCGCTCTGGGACATCCCCGCCTGCGTCGAGGAAATTGAACGCAACGCAGCCGCCGGCCACAAGTCGGTGATGATGACCTACCAGCCCGACGGCTACGGTCTGCCCTGGCTCGCCGACCAACATTGGGATCCGATCTGGGAAGCGACGCAAGACACCGGCCTGCCAATCACGTTCCACATCGACGCCGGACGCGAGATGAACGTCTGGCCGGACTACGACCCGGCCACGCACCTGGTCAAGCTCACGATCATGAGCTTCCTCGGCAACACTGATGCGATCTCAGAAGTGATCTTCTCCGGACTCTGTCACCGATTCCCCAACCTCGACTTCGTCTCCGTCGAGAGTGGCATCGGCTACATCCCCTACCTGCTCGAGTCGATGGACTGGCAGTGGATCAACCTCGGCATGCACCGGGCCCACCCCGATCGCGACCTGCTACCCAGCGAGTACTTCTATCGCCAGGTCTACGGCAGTTTCTGGTTCGAGCAGGAGTCCGCGGTCCGAGTGATTGACTTGATCCAAGACAACGTGATGTACGAGACCGACTTCCCTCATCCGACCAGTATCACACCTGGCGCGTTCGAGTTCTCGGAGTCGGCCAGCGAAAACCTGGATCGCAAGTTTGACAACACCGGCATCTCTGAAGAGATCCTGGAAAAGGTGCTACACGACAACGCTGCCCGCGTTTACAACCTCGACTGAGCTCAGCCAGGGTCGCTCAGGCTCATTCTAGGCGCACCGACCCAGACCGCCCGCCATCCTTCTCCCGAAGCCGCACCGCGTCGATCTGCATACCCCGATCGACCGCCTTGGCCATGTCGTAGACCGTCAGCCCGGCGACCGAGACAGCGGTCAGTGCCTCCATCTCAACGCCCGTCTTGCCCGAACTGCGCACTTCCGCCCGGATCGCGATCGAGGGCGGCTCGTCGACCAGGCTGAGTTCGACCAGCACCTTGCTCAGCATCAAGGGGTGGCAGAGTGGGATCAGCTCGTGCGTGCGCTTGGCGGCCATCACGCCGGCGATCTCGGCTGCGGCCAGCACATCACCCTTCTTCAGCGCCGAGTTGCGGATCAGCTCCAGCGTCTCGGGCTTCATCAGCACGCGGCCTTCGGCCACCGCACGACGCTCGGTCACATCCTTGTCGCCTACATCGACCATCCGCGCGCGACCCTGCGCGTCGATATGACTCAGATCCGACGGAGTGTCTGGGGATTGCTCATCCGCCAATGTGCGACATCTCCACCCGATCGCGAATCGGCAGATCATCGGTCATTGCGGCCCGGAGTTCCGAATAGCGGTCCTCTCGCACTGTCCAGATGCCGGCGATCCGCTCAAGCAGCTCCTCGTCGGTCGCGCCTTCGCGCATCGGACCGCGCAGGTCGTTGCCGACGGAGGCGAACAGGCAGGTGTAGAGCGAGCCCTCGGCAGAGAGCCGGGCTCTCGTGCAGTCGCCGCAGAATGGCTCGGTCACAGATGTGATCACGCCGATCTCACCGCTGCCGTCCGACCAGCGCCAGCGCCGGGCGACCTCGCCCAGGTAGGCCGCCTCAACCGGCTCCAGACCTTCCACCTGTTCCAACCGCTCGATGATCTCGCGGGCCGGCACCACTTCGTCCAGCTTCCAGCCGTTGGTCGCGCCGACGTCCATGTATTCGATGAAGCGGACGATCTGCCCCGTACCGCGGAAGTGGCGGGCCATATCGACGATGCCGTCGTCGTTGACACCGCGCTTAACGACCGCATTGATCTTGATCGGTCCCAGTCCGGCCGCAGCGGCGGCGTCGATGCCTTCAAGGACGCGCTCGGGCGGGAAGTCGACACCGTTCATCTCGCGGCAGATTTCAGGATCGACCGAGTCGAGGCTGACGGTCACCCGGTCCAGCCCTGCCGCCTTGAGCTCCTCGGACAGTGAGGCCAGCCGAGACCCGTTCGTCGTCAGCGCCAGGTCGACATCGGGCAGCGCCTCGCGCAGCATCCGCACCAGGGTCGGCAGCTCGGCCCGCACGGTCGGTTCGCCGCCCGTTAGACGAAGCTTGCGCAGACCCATGCGGCCAAAGATTCCGGCCAGCCGGACGATCTCCTCGAAACTCAGGATCGCCGTGCGCGGCAGGAACTCGTAGCCTGGTCCGAAGATCTCTTTGGGCATGCAGTACGGGCAGCGGAAGTTGCAGCGATCGGTGACCGAGATGCGCAGATCGGCGAAACGTCTCCCCAACCGGTCGATCGGCGCATATGCGGTCGGGTTCACGAGGACTTGTCCAGGGTCTGAGCCATTGAGTTGAGCGCCCACGCTGCATCGGCAAGCGCCCGAGCGCGGTGCGAGATCCGATTCTTCTCTGCAACGTCCAACTCCGCCATCCGCCTGCCGCCGGGCAGCCCGAACAGCGGATCGTAGCCGAAGCCGCGGTCTCCACGCTCGTCCATGGCGATCGAACCTTCTACTACACCCTCGCCCAGCCGCACATTGGTCGTGTAGGGGAAGGCCAGGGCGATCACGCAGCGGAATCGGGCCGCCCGCCGTTCGGTTGGGACGTTGGCCAATGCCCTGAGAAGCTTGGCGCGATTGGCGGCATCATCCGCTGCCTCCCCAGCATATCGAGCGCTGTACAGCCCGGGCGCGCCATCCAACGAGTCAACCTCCAGGCCCGAGTCATCGGCCAGCGCCGGCAGTCCGGCGGCGTTCGAGTACGAGCGAGCCTTGCGCCCGGCGTTCTCGGCGTAGGTCTGGCCGTCTTCCACGACCGTGAAGTCCCGCAATCCAACCTCAGCCGGAGCGACCAACTTCCACTGCGAATCGACATGAGCGTCGAACAGCTCGCGGAATTCGCGAATCTTGCCGGGGTTCCCGGTGGCGATCAGTAGTCGGTGGGGCACTGGTTCTCGTCTCAAGACCCCGGAGGAGGTCCTCCAGTTAGCCCGCGTACTCACCCTTGCGAGCCGCCGAGGTCATCCGCGCTCGTTCCTGGAACGCGGCTTGCGCGGCTGCCACATTCTCAGGCTTGCCGCCCCAGACCGCGAGTGGTGTCGCTTGCAAACCTCGGCCGTAAGAAAAGCTCAGCTCCCACGGCGCCGAGGATGAACCTGCCGCTGCCTGGTTGATCGCGTTAAGATTCACCGTCGCCTCCTCGTCCGACTGACCGCCGGAGAGGAAGACGCAGCCCGGCACCGCCGAGGGCACCGAGTTGGCGAACACGCGCAGCGTCTCGGAAGCAACCACTTCGGCCGGCGCGCGGTCGGCAGCGCTCTTGCCCGAGAGCACCATGTTCGGCTTGAGCAGCGTGCCCTCGAGGTCGACGTTCTGGACCGCCAGCGCAGCGTACGTCGCCCGCAGCGCTGCCTCTGTCGCCTCGGCGCAGGCGGCGATCTCGTGGTCGCCATCCATCAGCACCTCAGGCTCGACGATCGGCACCAGCCCCGCTTCCTGCGAGAGCGCGGCAAAACGGGCCAGCGCGTGCGCGTTGACGTTCAGGCAGTAGGCGGTCGGACGGTCCTCGGCGATATCGATCACGGCGCGCCACTTGGTGAAGCGCGCGCCCTGCTCCCGATAGACCTCGAGCCGCTCGCGCATTCCGTCCAATCCCTCGGTCACCTTCTCGTCCGGCGAGCCGGCAAGATCCTTGGCGCCCTTGTCGACCTTGACGCCCGGGATCACGCCATTTGAGGTCAGCACCTCGACCAGCGAGCGTCCGTCTGACGCGTCCTGAGCCAGCGTTTCCTCGAACAGGATAACCCCCGAGATCCAGTCGCCGATCCCTTCAGAGGTGAACAACAACTGGCGCCAATCGCGGCGGTTGGTTTCGGTCGACTCGAGGCCGATCGTGTCGAAGCGCCGCTTGATCGTCGGACTCGACTCGTCGGCGGCGAGGATGCCGCGACCCGGCGCGACCAGGGCGCGTGCGGTCTCATGCAGTGGGTTGCTCATTGGACTTCGCCTCTCGCGATCTCGACCTGTTGGGTGGAAACAGTCTGTCTTGCCTGCTGTCTTACTGGCCGTCTTACTGGGCTGTCCTACTCGGCCAGTTTGGCTACGACGCGTTCGACCACGTCGGCGTTTCCCACGATCAAGGGCGTGCGCTGGTGCAACAGCACGGGCTGCACATCAAGAATGCGCTCGGTCCCGGTCGACCCGGCGCCGCCAGCCTGCTCCGCGACATAACAGAGGGGATTTGCCTCGTACCCCAGTCGCAGCTTGCCAGCCGGCGACTTGAGGTCGCCCGGGTAGAGAAAGATGCCGCCTTTGAGCAGGTCGCGGTGGAAGTCGGCCACAAGCGACCCCACGTAACGCAAGCCGTAGTCGTTGCGTAGCTCGGCCACCGCTGCCTGCATCTCGGGATGCCAGTTCCCCTGGTTCCCCTCGTTCACCGAATAGGCTCCGCACTTCGCCGGAATCTGAATCTGGTCGTGCGAGTGCAGGAATTCACCGGACGCCGGATCCAGGGTGAATCCGTCCACCCGGCCCTGCGTCGCGACCACCAACACGGTCGACGACCCGTAGACAACGTACACCGCGCCGCACTGCTCGCGCCCGGGCCGCAGCAGCGTCGCATCGCCGACCGGCGAATCGTCGCTGCGGTGGTAAATCGCGAAAATCGAACCGATCGTGACGGCAACATCAATGTTCGACGAACCGTCAACCGGGTCAAACATGACCAGGTAGGGATGATCGGCGGCGTCGGAGACAAAGACAGCGTCTTCCAGCTCCTCACATGCCAGCGCGGCGACGACGCCGCAGTCGCGCAATGAGGAGACGAAGGCGTCAGTGCCTGCCGCGTCGAGCACCTGCACGATCTCGCCCTGCACGTTCAGCTCGCCGGTATCGCCGAGCACGCCGGCCAGAGCTGCGCGGCGGGTCAGACCATCGACTCGTTTGGCCCCGTCGGCAATCGCGTCGACCACCGTCAGGAAGCCGTCGGCAACCAGCTCAGGCGGCGCCGTCTGGGAAACCACATCGGCCAGGGTCTTCAATGAACCACCAGGATCAGACATAACCGTTTCGCCCGCCCGTGTCCCAAGGTGCGGCGCGATGTCGCGCTGCTGCTCTTGGGCGGATCGTCGCAGCCTGAATGCGACTGATCAAGTGGGGCCCGAGCAAGTGGCGTACGATGAGTGAACCAGGAAGTAGGGCGGACTTCCACAGCGGTTGACCGATACGGCCGAAGGGATTCCGCAGCGGCGACGGGAAGACGAGCGGGGAGATGTTGATGTCTGATGTTGAGGCTTCCAGCAAACCGATCGGCGACTACGCGAGCGCGATCGACTGGCTGATGTCGTTCGCCGACTTCGAACGGGGCTCTGGACCCCGGCGTTCGAAGGGTGACTTCGCGCTCGACCGGATTCGCTCAATCTTGCGCCGCCTCGGTGACCCGCAGCACGGACGGACCACGCTCCACGTCGCGGGCAGCAAGGGCAAGGGCTCCACCGCGGCCATCCTTGAATCGATCCTGCGGGCCGCCGGCTTCCGCACCGGCCTGTTCACGAGCCCGCACCTGCACGAGTTCACCGAGCGAATCCGCATTCTTGGCGCGCCGTTGCCCGAGGAAGAATTCACCCGGCTCTGCGAACAGGTGCGCCATGTGATCGACGCTGAGCAACGCGAAGACCCCGGTCACATCAGCACATTCGAAATCCTCACCGCGCTGAGCTTCCACGCATTTCACGCGCACGACGTGGACGTGCAAATCGTCGAGGTCGGACTGGGCGGCCGGCTGGACTGCACCAACGTGTTCTCCCAGACCGACGCCGCCGTGATCACCTCGTTGTCGCACGAACATACCGACATCCTGGGCGACAAGATCACGCAGATCGCTTCAGAGAAAGCGGGCATCATCAGCGCCGCCTGCCGCAGCGCGATCCTGTCGCCGCAACGATTTGCCGAGGCCGCGGAGGTCGTGCGGAACGCCGCCGACGACGTGCCTGTCCCCTTGGTTGATGTCGGCGCCGACTACTCGGCCGAGCCAGCCGGCGTCGAGCCATGGGGCCAGTGGTTCCGCGTGCAACGCCGAAACCCGCGACCGGGCGAACAGCCTCGAGCGATGCACCTGCTGCCTCTGTTGGGACGGCACCAGCTTGACAATGCGCTAACGGCCATTGCCGTGATCGACACATTGGTCGCCGCCGGAACCGTCGCCATCTCCTCCGAGGCGCTGCACAAGGGCCTCGCGACCGTGCGCTGGCCGGGTCGTCTAGAGTCGTTCGATTTGCCCGAAGTGTTCGCCTCAAACGAGCCCGGAGGATCGGCGAACGTCGTGATCGACGGCGCCCACAATGCCGAGTCGGTGCAGCGAGCGCTGGATGCCTGCCGCGACTACTTCCCGCACGAACAGCTCCACGTCATTTTCGGCGTGCTCGGAGACAAGGCCCTGCAGGACATGGCCAACGTCATCCAAACCCGCAGCACGCACGTCTACGCGACGACCTCGGACCATCCCCGCGCTCGGCCGCCGCAGCAGGTCGCCGATGCGTTCGCCGATCCCGACTGGCCGGGCGACATCGGCGTCCATACCGACCCGCAGGCCGCGCTGAGCGCCGCCGGCCAGAGCGCCCACCCTGATGATCTAATCCTGGTGCTCGGATCCCTCTCCCTCGCCGCAGACGCGCGACGCTTCCTGAGCGCCCCGCCGGAAACACACATCGTTCGCCGAGCCGAGGATCCGACTGTATGACTGAGTCCGAGCCAGCCTCTCAACGTTCCGAGCGCACTCGAGTGGTCGTCACCGGAATGGGGGCCGTCTCGCCATACGGGCCCGGTGTGGACTTGTTGTGGGACGGCCTGTTGGCCGGCGAGAGCGCGATCAAGCCGATCGAGAACTTCGACATTTCCGGCTTCAGTTGCACCATCGGGGGCGAGATCCGCGGCTTCGACGCCCGCGACTTCATCGACCGGAAGTCGGCCCGCCGCATGGCTCGCTTCTCCCAGTTCGCCGTCGCGGCGGCGCGCGAGGCGCTCCAGGACGCCCAACTGGACCTGGATTCGGTTGATCGCAGCCGAATCGGCGTGGTGCTCGGCAACGGCGCGGGCGGCTACCCCGAGATCCAGGCCACGGCGAGCACGCTCTTCGAGCGAGGCGGCATGCGGCTCGATCCGCTCTTCCTGCCCAAGGTCCTGCCCAACATGGCGGCGGCCAACATCGCCATGCAGTTTGGCCTACTTGGCTACAACACCACGGTCGTGACCGCCTGCGCCGCCGGTACGCAGGCGCTCGGCGACGCCGCCAACGTGATCCGCAACGGCCAGGCCGACATCGTCATCTCCGGCGGCACCGAGGCGGGCTTTTGCCAGCTCGGCCTCGGAGGCTTCGCTGTCATGCGCGCCTTGAGCACCAGGAACGAGCATCCGACCGCTGCTTCGCGTCCCTTCGACGCTGACCGCGACGGCTTCGTCCCCGGCGAGGGCGCCGGCATCATCGTGCTCGAATCAGAGGAGTCGGCGCGCCGGCGCGGCGTCGACTACCAGGTCGAACTGGCCGGTTTCGGTTCCTCGGCCGACGCCCACCATCTAGTCATGCCCGACGCCGACGGCGCCGGGCCGATTCGCGCGATCAACTGGGCCCTGGAAGACGCCGGAATCGAGCCGGAGGAGATCGACTACGTCAACGCTCACGGCACCTCCACGCCGCTCAACGACGCTTCGGAGACACGCGCGCTCAAGATCGCTCTGGGCGAAGCCGCCCGCAACATCCCGATCTCTTCGACCAAGTCAATGATCGGTCACATCTTCGGCGGCGCCGGCGGTCTGGAATCGATCGCTGCGATTAGGTCGATTGCCGACGGCGAGATCCACCCGACGATCAACTACACCACGCCCGACCCCGAATGCGACCTGGACTACGTCCCCAACGAGTCCCGCCAGGCCGAGGTCAATGCCGTACTCAAGAACTCGTTCGGCTTCGGCGGCCAGAATGCCTGCCTCGTCTTCCGCCGCGTCGACGGTGACTAGCAGGACTCAGTCACACCGTCCCAGGTCCCTCAGCCGTATCCGCGATTGCCGCGGATAACTCAAACATCTCAGCAGCGCGGCCGCTGAGATGTGAACGCACAGGGCTAATGCACGCTCTGCTCGTCCCGGGACGGAGCAACACGGGACATCACTCCCGGGCTGAGCCCGCGAGTCACGAGCGACGACCGGCTACTTCCCGCTCGGGAACGCCGGGCGATACGCCTCGGGGAGCATCTGGTCGAGCACTCGCTCGAGCGCCATCGTGTGCGAGCAGGTCTTCGCGTCCTGGAAGAAGTGGCAGTCGCACTGCCAGCCCTCGGCGCCGAGTTCTGCTGTATGCGTTTTCGAGTCCCCGCGCACGTCACAGCGCAACGACAGCATGCGAAACCGTTCCCGTTCTTCCGCGTAGATACGCGCCTTCTCGATCTTCGAGATGAGGCTGCTCTGCATCGCTCAACTCCCTCGAAATCGCTCCGCCGGGCGGGCAATGGTACACCCGAATGTTACAACTCGGCGAACGCCAGACGACGGTAGCGCGGCCCATCTTTCAACAATGTCGACTCGACCAACGCCACGCGCTGTAAGGATGTCGCGATGTCCAGTTCGGCCGCCGCCTCGACGGCTGCGCGAATGCTCGCCCGATCTTGCCTCGTCGCCTGCCTGCGCACCCGGCCGAGCGTCAGGTGCGGCCGGAACGAAGCCTGTTCAGGCTCGAATCCGGCGCCGTTTAGCGCTTGGTCAAGACGCCGACGCAAGTGTCGTAGCGCCTCGAATCCCTGATCGCGAGCCAGGCCAACCCATACGATCCTGGGACTGCGGGCGCCGAATGATCCGACCTCAACCATCCGAAGCTCGATGCGGCCACTGCCTTCCAACCTCGCAACAGCCGTCATCACCCCCTCGAGTCTCTTCCGATCCACGTCGCCCAGGAAGCGAAGCGTCAGGTGCATGGCCTCCGGTTTGACCCAGCGCACCGCGCCGACTGGGAAACCCGGTTCGCTTCGCATCCGATTTCCAACCGACCAGACCTCGTCCAGGGCCGAGGGTTCGACGACTGCCTCAATGAACAACCGCATCCGCTTCTTCTCCCTGTTATCCAGAGCTTCCTATCTGCAATCCCGATCCGCCACTAGCATGATTGTGCGCTCTCGCAGCATCTCATTGCCAGTGAAATCCAGAGCCATATGACCACAAAGCCCGTGCCGCAGTCCGTTGCGGGAACCGCGACCACCGTTGACACCGATGCGTTGCTCGGCGTGTGTCAGCGGATCAGACGACACATCGTGGAGATGACTCACGCCGCCCAGTCCGGACATCCCGGCGGTTCGCTTTCCTCAACCGAGATCTTCGCCGCGCTCTATTTCGGCGGCGTCGCGCGGCACGACCCGGCCAATCCGCAGTGGGAGCGACGTGACCGAGTGATCCTGAGCAAAGGACACGCCACGCCGGTCGTTTACGCCACCCTGGCCGAGGCGGGCTACTTCAGCGCCGATCTGATTCCAACCTTTCGCTCATTGGGAACGGAGCTGCAGGGACACGTGGTGCGCAACAAGCCATCCGGCGTCGAGATGTCGGGCGGCGCGTTGGGCATGGGACTCTCTTTCGCCGTCGGGATCGCGCTCGGGCACCAGCTCAACGGTTTGGGCAACGACGAAGGTCAGATCTTCGTCGTCATCGGCGACGGCGAATTGAACGAAGGACAGAACTGGGAGGCGATCATGTCAGCCTCGCACTTCGGGCTGCATCGGATCACGGCCATCCTCGACCGCAACCACTTCCAGAACGATGGTCCCGGCGACGAGATCATGCGGATCGATCCCGTCGGCGACAAATGGCAGGCGTTTGGCTGGGGCGTGCAACACGTCGACGGCCATGACGTCGAAGCCGTTCGCGACGCCCTGTTGACGGCGCGGGCGCGGACCGACGCTCCCCAAGTGGTGATCTGCGAGACCGTCAAAGGACGCGGCGTCTCGTTCATGGCCGAAAACCCGGCCGGCTGGCACGGCAAAGGACCGTCGGACGAGCAACTGGCCCAGGCGCTCAAGGAAATCGAGGCGGGGCTCCAATGACAACCACCGCAGCGCCTCCGCCAGCCGCAACTCGCGAAGCGTACGGCCCGGCCCTGGTCAAGTTGGCCGAAGCCGGGTGCGACATCGTCGCCCTCGACGCCGACCTTTCCGCTTCGACGGGCGGGAACAAGCTTGCCGCGTCATTCCCCGAGCGTTGGTTCACTGTTGGCGCGGCGGAAGCCAACATGATCAGCATCGCCGCCGGACTGGCGTCGACTGGCAAGACGGTGTACGCCGCCTCCTTCGCCGTGTTCATGCCGGGTCACTGCTTCGACCAGATTCGAGTACACATCGCGCAACAGCGGATGAACGTCAAGCTGGTCGCCTCGCACGGCGGCATCTCGGTCGGCGAGGACGGCGCCTCGGCGCAGGCGATCGAGGATCTGGCGCTGATGACCTCGCTGCCCGGTATGAACGTGGTCGTGCCCTGCGACGCGGTCGAGGCCGACGCCATGATCCGCAGTGCCGCCGAAGATGAGGAACCGTGGTACATCCGACTCGGCCGGCCCAAGCTGCCCGTCGTTTACACCGACGGCGCCTCGTTCGAGCTGGGCAGGGCCGATCAACTCCGCGACGGCAGCGACGTGACCTTGATTGCCTGCGGCCTGATGGTCGAGCCGACGCTGCACGCTGCCGACGCTCTCTCTGAGGCAGGAATCTCAGCTCGGGTACTGAACATGGCCACGTTGAAGCCGCTCGACGATGAGGCGATCATTCGGGCGGCAGAGCAGACGGGCGCCATCGTCTGCGCCGAGGAGCACAACGTCATCGGAGGCCTGGGTTCTGCCGTCGCTCGCACGCTGGCCCTGCATCGGCCAACCCCGATGGAGCAGGTCGGGATCAACGACACCTTCGGTCAGTCTGGACCTTGGCAGTCACTGCTTACCAAGTATGGATTGACGGCGGAATCGGTAGTTGACACCGCAAAGCAAGCAATCGAGCGGAAGTGATCAGCGAGGCCGGCAGCTTAGTCCGCAGCGACCACTTCCGACTCTGCCCCAGTCCAAGGCGAAGACTCCCAATCGCCATCTTCGACTTCCTCAAACTCCCAGATATCCTCGTCGTCGTATAGGGCGATCTCGGCCTCCACGAGCCGACGCACGTCCGGCTTGAGCGACTCTAACCAAGCCCGCTGCTCATCATCTGCTAGGTTTTCCATTGCTTCCGATTGTATCGCTTTCGGTCCTGTGGCGACGCAACCCACCCCGTAACAACATATGAAGTACCACTCATATCCGGCGGCTCGATAATGAAAGTCAGTATCTGGCCACTCAAGCCACGCCCGGTCATTCTCCAACGTCCCGGTTGCATGCCTGTCGTCCGCCCATCAGATACCCGAGGCTTGGGATTCTGCCACCTCCAATGAGGATTGTGTTCGAACGCGAATTTGGCATCTTCCAAGTCGAATTCCCTTTGGGCCAACTTGTCGCTGGATCCCGGGCGAATATCTAGCGCTGAGGGCCTGGGGCGCCGCCGCACGCTCTATCCTCCCTCGAGCCAGCTCGCCACTCCCAACAGATCCGCACACCAGACCACGTCGCCATTCAGACCTGGCGGCCTTGGCCGATCGTCTTCCTCGACCAACACCGCCTGCATCCCCGCTGAGAGCGCGCCTTCGACGTCGGATTGGATGCTGTTGCCGATGTGGACGCAGTCTCGGGGGTCGACGTCCAGGTCTCGCGCGGCATGCTCGAAGATGCCGGGCTCGGGTTTCCAGAGGCCGACCTCGCCGGAGATGTAGACGCCGTTGAACTGACCCTCGAGGCCTGCGCCGCGGATCTTCTCACGTTGCATCGAACCGTCGTTGAAGTTGGTGATCAGGCCGATCGGACCGTGAGTACGGGCGGCCGACAGCACCTCGGGCCAGCCCGCGATCGCCGCCGCCCGATCGCTGCGCTCATCGCGGTAGACCTGATTGAGTTCGCGGAACTCATCCTCGCCGACCGCGATCTCCTCGACTGCCAGGCTGCGCTTCATCCATTCCTCGGCATGGAGCCAGAGCGGCCACTGCCAGTCATTGTCCTCCATGATCCCGCCGATCACCGTTTCGACCGTATCGGCAAAGGCTGAGGCGGGCTTGCGATAGAGGCCGAGTTCGATCAGCCGCGCTCCGACCGCGGTGCGGGCCTCGCGAACGCCGCTGCGTTCGCTGACCAGCGTGCCGTCAAGGTCGAAGAAGACGGCGGCGAAGCGGCCGTTGGCTCCGCTCATTCCTCGACCTCGTCTTCGTCCAGTTCTTCCTCGAGTTCGTCCTGATAAATCTCAAGCGGCCAGATCGGCCAGTCGAGGAACTGTTCCGGCGGATCTTCGGTTGCGCCCTCGGGATGCTCGACGTCGGGCTCGTGGTCGGGGACGTAGGTCTGCATCGGATTGGCCTTGAACTCGATGCCGTCCTCGTGGGTGACGATGTTGGCGAGCGAGTAGCCAATCCAGGCCAGGCAGCGGCATTCGAGACGAAACGAAACCGCGAAACGCCGGCGCATGAGCGCCTCCTCGCGGATGAAGTCGTGGAATTCCTCGATCTCTTCCGGCGGAAGCATCACGTCGACGTGCCCGTCGAACAGCATCTGCAGCGCGTCGGCGGCTTCTTCCTCGGTCTGCGGCTCGGCGCTCGTTACGTCCTCGCTAGTCATCGGCCCCTCCATCTTCCTGTGAGTACACGCCGACCTCCTGGCCTCGCCAGACGGTCACAATCAGGTCATCGCGCAGCGGGTCGGCGGTCAACGCCCAGCGATCGTCCATGTCGGCGATCACGTCCTGGATATCTTCCTCGGCCCATGCCTCGGGCACGCAGAGCGTGGCGTAGACCAGAGGCGAGGCGTAGTGCAGATCGACCCGCGCGCGCGAGCCGGTTTCATTTTCCACGACGTAGCACTCGGACTGGGCCGTGCGGCTTTCGCGTTCGTAGTGAAACATCGTCTCTCCGCCTCCCCGCGTCTTCAGGCCGCCGCTAGAGGACGTGATAGAGGATCAGGTGGTCGCCGAGGACATCGTTAGCGAAATCGTTCTCGACATCGCGCCAGACGGAGTGGATATGATTGGCCCCGTTCTGGCGATTGTCGAACTCGACGAGGAAGTTGCCGCCGTGGATCCGATAGTAATGCGGCTCGCCGGTCTGAGCCGGTCCGGCCCAGGCGAAGTGCATGCCGTCGCGGCCGGCGGCGGCGATTCGAGCGCGGCGATCGTCGGCGAGATCGGGCGGGGCCTGATCAACGTACAGATCGATCAAGCGATCCAGGACTGCGCGCTGGTCGTCGTCCATCTCCGAGGCGGCCAGCCCCTCGTAGGCGGGCATGACGGCGCGGGAGGCGTTGAAGGTGAGGATGTCCCAGGGAGCTTCGGGGTAGATCACGGCGCGCTCCGACTGCTCCGCGTCGAGCGAGACCATCAGGTCGAAGGCGAGATCCTCGCGCTGGTCGAGGATGCGCAGTCCGGTCTGAGGTCCTTTGCGGACCTCGGCCGGATTGGTGCCGAAGAAAAACGGCGTCAGCGCGAGCAGACCGTCGCCCCAGAGGGAGAAGTTGAGCGAGATGTGATGTCCTTCGACGCGCCAGCCCCAGGGCGATTCGTCGTTGGAGGGATCGCCGAAGATCGTCCAGTAGTAGAGCTCAGGGTCGCGCTTGAAGGTCTTGCGGCCGGCGCCGAGTTCGATCTCGCCGAGGATCACTTCAAGGTCGATGATCCCGACCGCCTGGTCATAGGCCCGCTGGCTGAGCCCGGACTTCATCAGATCCAGGGCGAGGCCGCGCTGGGCCTCGCTCATGCCGCGTAGCGGCAGGCCGTGACGATTGGTCGGCGGGTAGTACCAGAAGATCCGCTCGCCATCCATGAAGTCGTAGATCGTCGTCGCGCGCTGCTCGGCGTTCAGGCTGTTGGCGAAGTCGTTGGCGGCGGCGCGCATCGCTGCGCCGGCGGCTGTGGGTGATGGTCTCTCGGTCATGGTTCGTTCTCTCTCAGACACGGCTCAGACGGGACGGATGTGGCCGTCGCCGCGGATTACCCACTTGTACGAGGTCAGCTCGCGCAGACCCATAGGACCCCGGGCGTGCAGTTTGCCGGTGGAGATGCCGACCTCGGCCCCGAGGCCGAACTGGCCGCCGTCGGTGAACTGGGTCGAGGCGTTGACGTAGACGGCGGCGGCGTCGACTTCGCGCAGGAAACGTTGGCCCAGGGCTTCGTCGGTCGTGATCACGGCTTCGGAGTGACCGCTGCCGTGCTCGGCGATATGTGCCAGGGCGGCGTCGGCGTCATCGACCACGCCCACCGCGGCCGTCAGCGAGAGAAACTCGGTGTCGAAGTCGTCGGGGCCGGCCGGATGCACGTTGGCGGCGGTCGCCGCGAGCGCTTCGATCGCCCGATCGTCGGCGCGCAGTTCGACCGGCGTCGGACCATCGCCCGCCCAACGGCGTCCCAGCTCGGACAGGAACTGCGGGGCGACCGCTTCGTGGACGAGCATCACGTCGAGCGCGTTGCAGATGCTGACCCGGCGGCGCTTGGCGTTGTCGACCACCGCCAAGGCCATCTCGAGGTCGGCGGCGGCGTCGATGTAGGTGTGGCAGATGCCGACCCCGCCGGCGACGACCGCCATCGAGGCCTCGCGCCGGACGCGGTTGATCAGCGCCTGACCGCCTCGGGGGACCATCAGGTCGATCAGGTCGTTCATAGCCAGCATCTCGCCGACCAGGGCGCGGTCGGTGCTGCGCACCAACTGGATCGCATCTGCGGGCAGGTCATTGCCGGCCAGCGCGTCCCGGAGCACGTCGGCCAGGAGGCGATTCGAGCGGAGCGCCTCGCGACCGCCGCGCAGGACCGACGCGTTGCCGGACTTGAGGCAGATCGCGCCGATGTCGATGGTCACGTTGGGGCGAGACTCGTAGACCGAGGCGATCACGCCGAGCGGTACCCGGACGCGCTCGATCTCCAGACCCGAATCCGTGGTTGTGGAGTCGATCGTCTCTCCGACGGGATCATCGAGCAGGGCGAGGTCCTCAAGCGAGACGGCGAGCGCCTCGACCCGCTCCGGGGTCAGCTTGAGTCGGTCGATCATCGCATCGCTCAGGTGTCCGCTGGCTTCGGCCACGTCCTCCGCGTTGGCCGCGACGATCTGATCGCGGCGTGCCCGCAGCAGGTTCGCGGCAGCCTGCAGGACGGCGTTCTTCTGCTCGGTCGAGGCCCAGCCCAGCGACGGCGACGCGGCTTTGGCCGCCTCAACCTGCTGTCTCAACTCCGTCGACGCATCTACCGCGTGGGTTGTCGCCATCGTGCTCTTCCCAATCCCTGGTTCGGTCGCTCGTCACTGATCGTAGTCGTCGGGGGCTCTCATCGCCGCCGCCGGCGGGCGGGCGGCTTGGGCGGATCGCCGCTGCCGATAAAGCCGTATTCATCCGAGGTGACGCCGAGGCGTTCCTCGAATCCGTCGACGATCTCGATCCGCGCGCCATCGCCGTCTTCGCCGCGCGGGCGCAGTCGGTAGGCCCCGCCGAGCGAGTGCTCGGGATTGGAGAGGGAAGAGATCTTGCCGCGCCAGGAGCGCTCACGGACATCGCCCGAGCGGGTGGTCTCGATGTCAACGATGGCAAAGCACTCGGTCAGGAGCGAGCCGCGCGTGGTCAACACCTCGGCCTTGAACTGTTGGCGGCGGCGCATCGTCGTCATGGGAAGACTCCAATAGATCGCAGCCTAGGGCGTGTTCAGCGCCGAGTTCGCCGCCTCTATCCGGACGGTCGGCCGCGATCGGGGCCGGGGGTCAATGGGGGTCCTCCTCGTCCTCTGCGGCTTCCTCGGCTTCTCTTCTGGCGAGAACCTCCTCGCGTAGCATCCGCATCGATTCCTGTGCCCGATTCCCGTGTCCGCACTGCGGACATCCGGAATCGCCCTCCGATCCCCCCGCCAACTCGTCGGCCAGGCCCATCTCACGCATCACGTCGGCGTGGCGGGGGTTGTTGGGCGATGTTTCGCGCACAATCGTGACCAGCGCCTTGACCCGCACGTAGGCGGGACCCTCCTTCGCGATGCCCGAGAGATCGCCCATCGCTTCGCGGTAACCCATCGGTTTCTGCATCCTTCTCCTCACTTCCCACACAGTCAGACCA
>JAJDYG010000029.1 GCA_022822855.1 Dehalococcoidia bacterium | reverse complement strand
ATACGCCAAGCGATCGTCGCCCCGTGCTTGACACGGGGCCCAGAGCTCCCAAGTTCATGCGCGAGATGACCTTGGCCTCACCTCGATGCTCGCGCGTGAGTGCGCCCGCTCCACCGTTGAGCCAAGGACAACGGCGTTGCTGCTCCCAAGCGTCGAGGTCTGGGCCCCGTGTCAAGCACGGGGCGGCGTGGAATGTGCCTATTGTGAACACGCCCTAGGTCCGGTTATGCACTCGATGGGATACCCGCCGATCTAGAGGCGCAATGACGAGCCTCGCCCCGCCCGGGACCAAGACGGTGATCGACGCTGACCGTTGAGTACCGAGCAATGGTCAGGCACAAATGTCGAGATCATGAGCTAATCAATCGACGATGATCAGCCCCGTCGGTCTACGCTGCCGAATGACCGCCGAAGCGAATATCCTGTCTGCGAACAGCAGCCAATACCCGTCATGCATGAGGAGGAGCCGCCGATGACCACCGAAACCAAACCAGTCAGCGAGAACGGCTACCGGGTCGTCGGAACACGCCCGATCCGCCCCGATGGAGTCGACAAGGTAACCGGCCGCGCCAACTATGGCGCCGACATCGCGTTGCCGGGCATGCTCTACGGTCGCATCTTGCGTTCGCCGCACGCGCACGCGCGGATCCTGAGCATCGACACGTCGAAGGCGGAGGCGCTGGATGGCGTGCGTTGCGTGATCACGCACGACGACTTGCCCGGCGCATCCGACGCGATCCTCGACTTCGGCGAGAGCGTGTCGCCGTACAAGTGGGTGCTGGAGCAGACCTTCGCCTCAGAGAAGGTGCTGTTCCAGGGTCATCCGATCGCCGGCGTCTGCGCCACCGATCCGCACATCGCCGAGGACGCGCTGTCGCTCATCGACGTGGAGTACGACGTGCTGGCGCCGGTGCTGTCGGTGCACGATGCAATGGCGGATGGCGCGCCGATCCTGCATGACGGGATGAAGACGGTCGAGATGGTCGCCCGGTTCGTGCCCGGCGACGGTCGAGGTGAGCGTGATTCGAACATCGCCTCGCAGCTCGAGCTTGAGCATGGCGATCCGGTGGCCGGCTTCGAGGAAGCGGACATCATCCTTGAGGGCGAGTACGAAACGGCGGCGGCGCACCAGGGCTACATCGAGCCCCAGACCGGCACCGCCTACTGGAATCCCGACGGCACGCTGACCATCTGGACGTCGTCGCAAGGGCCGTTCGCGATCCGCGACACGGTCGCGCACATGCTCGGCATACCCATGGCGGACGTGAAAGTGGTGCCGATGGAGATCGGCGGTGGATTCGGCGGCAAGACGAAGCCGTACATGGAGCCGGCTGCAGCGATCATGTCCAGGAAGACCGGCCGCCCGGTGAAGATGTACATGAACCGCGAAGAGGTGCTGATCGGCACAGGTCCGACATCGGCGACCTACATGCGCTGCAAGATCGGGGCAAAGAACGATGGCACGCTGGTGGCCGCAGAGGCGACGCTGGCGTACGAGGCCGGCGCGTTCCCGGGCTCGCCCGTGGGCGCGGGCGCGTCCTGCATGTTCTCCTCCTACGACGTCCCCAATCTCTACGTCAACGCGCTCGACGTGTTGACGAACAAGCCGAAAGCCCACGCCTACCGCGCACCGGGATCGCCGCAGGCGACGTATGCGGTGGAGTCGCTGCTCGACCAGCTCGCCGAGCGGCTGGAGCGCGATCCGATGGATCTGCGCGCGCAGAATGCCGCGCGCGAGGGCACGCGTCGGGCGGACGGGACGCGAATGCCGCAGATCGGGGCCGAGGAGACGATGCAGGCGGCCATGGACTCGGCCCACTACCGCTCGGAGCTCGGCATCGACGAGGACGGCCGACTGCTCGGCCGCGGCGTCTCGATGGGTTTCTGGCACAACGCGGGCGGCGAGTCTTCGGCATACGCCATGACCAATGCCGACGGGACGGTCAACCTGTCGCTGGGCTCGGTCGACATCGGCGGGCAGCGCGCCGGTCTGGCCATGCAGTTTGCGGAGTCGATGGGGATCGGCTACGAGCAGGTGCGGCCGCAGGTCGTCGACACCGATCAGATCGGATTCACCAACGTCACAGGCGGCTCGCGCGTGTCATACGCCAGCGGCCTCGCCGTCCACGAAGCAGCGCTCGATATGCAGCAGCAACTGTCCGCGCGCGCAGCGCGAATCTGGGAGTGCGACGAAGCCGCGGTCTCGTACGCGGATGGTGTGTTGCGCGGCCCCGAAGGCCAATCGATGCCGTTCGCGGAACTCTGCGGACAGCTACAGCGGACGGGCGGTCAGATCCAGGGTGCGGCCGACGTGTCGCCGAATCGCCCGGGTCCGGCCTTTGCCTGCCACATCGTCGATGTCGCCGTCGACCAGGACACCGGCAAGGTGGACGTGCTGCGCTACTCGGCTGTCCAGGACGTGGGAACGGCCATTCATCCCGCCTACGTCGAGGGTCAGGTCCAGGGCGGCGTCGCGCAGGGGGCCGGCATGGCGCTGACCGAGGAGTACGTCTACTCCCCGGAAGGCCGAATGACGAATGCCAGCCTGCTTGACTACCGGATGCCGACCTCGCTCGACCTGCCCGAGATTGAGACGATCCTTGTCGAGGTGCCGAACCCGAGCCACCCCTACGGCGTCCGAGGCGTCGGAGAAGTCCCGATCGTCCCCCCGCTGGCCGCAATCGCCAACGCGATCTACGACGCGACGGGTCTACGCATGAACTCCCTCCCAGCCAGCCCAACCAAGCTGCTGGATCGTCTGCTGGACGAGTAGCGAAGCCACCCGTTCGCAGTGTTCGATAGCTAACGACGGGAGTTCTCATTAGACGGAACCGTGTGGTGATGCGTATGATCGACGCAGACCCGGGGAGCACCGATGGCCTTGATCAGCATCCAGCGTTTTCGTGATGTCCTCGTCAGGACGGGAGTCGCTGATGAAGCACCCGCGCTGGATCTGTCCGTAGGGTTGGAGCAAGAGCTGGACGAGACGCTGGCCGGGTTTGTCTCACACGAGCAGGCTGACTCCAGCTACGCACTACTGCGCGCCGACATGGGAGTGCTTCGAGCAGAGATTCGGCAGCTGTTTGCGCAGAGCGAAGCTCGTCAGGCAGAGCAGGAAGCTCGGCATCAACAGCAGTTGAACCGCTTGGCCGCAATCATGCTGACAGGCGCCGCGCTGATTGCCGCGGTGGCTAGCATCCTGGTTGTCGTGCTCGGCTGAATCACGCGCTTGCGGTTCAGACTCGTCGGCTGTGCGGGCTACGCCCCGTACTCCCGAGCCAGGCTGTCCAGCAGGTCGACCATCAGGTGTGGCGCCGAGAAGAACGGCGAGTGATCCGTCTCCCACTCGACCACGCGGTCGGCCCGCCGAGCGAGCGTTCGCTGCCCCTCGGCCAACAACGCCTGATCCTCGGTGCAGACCACGTACGTCGTCGTGATCTTGTTCCAGGCCGTATCGCGCGGCGCGTCAAAGGGGATACCCGCCTCATCGCGAACTAGCTGCGTCAGAGCGCGCTCGTAGTCCTCGTCCGAGCACTTGTGATAGAACGCGTAGCGAATCTTGTCGGCCTGCACGGTCGTCGATCCGTCCTCGCCGGCGATCACAGCCGTCGCAAGCTCGGGATTGACGAAGTTGTCCGGCATCGAGCCGTCGGTGGCGGGCATGATCGCGGTCAGGTAGACAAGGTGCTTCACGTTGTCATTGCCCAGCGGCGCAGTCGTCAGCGGGACGCCGCCGAACGAGTGTCCGAGCGCGACAATCGGCCCCTCGATTTGATCGAACGCATCGCGAACAATCGCCTCATTCTCACCAGAGTCGGTCACGCCGCGCAGCTCTCCGCTTGGTTCGTGCATCCTCCGCCGCTCAACCGCAACAACCGGCACGCCCCGCGCCTCGAGTCCGGCCACGACCTTGTCGAAACACCAGGGACCGTGCCAAGCCCCATGAATCAGTACGACAGTGGCTGGCGTTGTTGATGAGGTCGTCATCTTGCTACTCCCCGGAATGTCATGACGGGAATCGGTCCGTCGTGGTCGGCTCGAATTGCACGCCGAACGAATTCAGCGCCATCGAAACAATGTGGTACTGACCAACCGCGAACACCACATCGATCAGTTGCTTGGTCGAGTACCGTTCAGCCAGCGCGTTCCAGGTCTGGTCAGTAATGAACGCGTCGTTGTGTAGCTCGTCGGCTGCTCGGATCAATGTCGCATCGAACTCATCCCAACCGTCCGCATCTGCGCCCAGCGTGATCCGACGAATCTCGTCGTCGGTCAGCCCGACCGAGCGCCCGAATCGGCTGTGCTGACCAAACTCATACTCCGACTGACAGTTCCAGCCGGTGCGCAGGATCAGAATCTCACGTTCCCGAGCCGGGAGCGAGGTCTGTCGCATGACGTGATTGGTGAAGGCCTGCCGCGATCGAGCGAGCTCCGGATACTGGGCGATGGTGCGCTGGACGTTGAGCGGCGACCGGCCCGCAGCAGCAAGTATCTCGCGCTGCTCCTCGGTCGCCTCCTCGTCCGAAACGGGCTCAATCCTGGGCTTGGAGAGTCGCATCAGCAGCCTGCCACGTCCCGTGCGTTCGTGCGTCGTCGCGCAGGCTAGTGCATGGTCGGAGCGGCCGGATTTGAACCGGCGACCTCTTGACCCCCAGTCAAGTGCGCTACCAAGCTGCGCCACGCTCCGACGGAGGTCAGCGTACCACCACCCCGTGCCCGCTCGATCCGTAAGTGACTTCGCCCGGGTCCGCAAATCACAACCGGCAACGTTTGCAATAGAGTACAAGTGTTCGTGCTGTGGTGTATCGTGTCGGCATGGCGCTCAACAGACTCCGATTCCACAACATTCTCGTCAAGGAGATGGATGCTCCCTCGGACGCTGCGACTGAGCTTGCTGAGGTCGTTGACGAGGGCATCGAAGATGGAAGGGAGGAGCTCGGTACGAAACGTGACCTGGAGATCCTCCGCCTACGGCTCTCGACGGAGATTCAGACCAGGTTCAATTCCCAATTGCGCTGGATCATGGTGATGTGGGGTTCCACGCTCGCGGCAATCGTCGCTCTCGCGGCCGCAGTCATTGCGCGAGGTTGACCGCTTAATCGCCGTCAGGCCGCTTGAGCATCATCCCCGTCCGGCGACACCTGACGACCAACTCGCCTCGCTGATTGATCCCTCGATGCTCGAATGTCACGATTCCGCGATCCGGGCGGCTTCTCGATTCACGCCGATCAATGATCTCGGTTTCGCAGGTGATCGTGTCGCCGATGAACACGGGATTCGGAAACGTGGTCTCGTCGAAACCCAGATTCCCCAGCGTCGTGCCGAGGGTCGTGTCCGCGACGCTCAGCCCAACCGCCAGACCCAACGTGAAGATGCTGTTCACGATTCGCTGACCGAACTGCGTGCCGCCCGCAAACTCCGCGTCGAGATGCAGAGGCTGCGCGTTGTGAGTCAGCGCGGTAAAGAGCAGGTTGTCCGCTTCCGTCACGGTGCGCGACGGCTCGTGCTGGATCACGAGCCCGGGCTCAAGCTCCTCGAACCATTTTCCCGGCACGTGCGATCTCCGAACTAGGCGAACCGCGCCATATCGTCCGCCGCGTACTGCGCGACCGCGTGGTCTGCAACCGCGGTCTCGCCGAGCCGCTCAAGCAGATCGCCGAGCTGTGACGCCGGAATCGCGCAGGTCATCTCCGCATTCGGCATCTGAGTGCGAACCCGCGAGAGCTGGCAACCAACCGACGCAGCCATCTCGCCGGCCTTCGCGATCGCGATGATGTGACACTGCGGCTTACCTTCGATCCGCAGCGAGGGGAAGGCGTCGTGCAGAACCATGAGCTGACGGCCGGTAATCCGCAGCAGTACCACGTCCGGATCGGTCGGCGAATCGCCCAACGGTCCGTAGACGACCTCCTCCGGCTTCTCTTCGACCACCGGAATCCCCATCGCCGCCTCGGGTGTCACCCAACCTGACTCGAGCAGCGCCCCAACGTCGCCGCTTTCCAGCACGTCGCCCAGCTCAAGGAAGCCGTGCGTCACCGAACCTACCGAGCAATTCCGATGGTCGGCGGCGACGGTCGAGAACGTCCGATCGGCGGCGTGCATCCAGAACACGCATCCGGCCGGGACGCGGCCGGTGCGGCCGTCGTCCGCCGGCGCGGGCATTGGGTTGTCAAATCCGGCGACGCCGGAAGTCGAGTCGTGGAACGTGATTGCGAGCGGCTTGTTTGCCAATCCCAGAGCGTCCTGGAGCTGCTCGGAGAGGTCGGACCAGTCGGTCATTCGTGCCTGCCTTCTGTTTCCAGATTGTCCGCTGCGCTGTTGTCATGGGTGTGAAGCGCCGCCGCCGCCGCGGGCGAGCGGAACGCATCGCGCAACGTCGGCATGATGCTACGCCAGTGCCGGGTGGCCATCAATGCCGTAATACCGAGATAGATGATCCCGAACACGATTCGGGGCGTGTTGTCTTCCTGGAAGAAGAACTGCGTGATCAGTTGGGCGAGGAACAGCCCGATCAGGGCAAATCCCGCTCGCGCCGTCAGGTCGCGGTCGATGATCAACATCACGCCGAAGGCGGATTGCGCCGCAGTGATGAACACCTCCGCGCGCTGGACGTCGCTCGACGCGATCCCTTCGATCACCCCTCCGCCAGCGATAAACGCAATCGGAATCGAAGCGATCAGCAATGTCCATTGATTGACCTTGCTCGAGATCAGCATGTTCACGCCCAGCCCGGCCGAGCCTCGCCAGACCAGGTACAGCGCCGCCAGGAACTCGGGCGACTCCGAGGCCAGCGGAGCGATCCATTGAATCACGAAGAACTCGCCGATCCCGACTTCTCGGCCAATCTGTTCCAGACCGTGGACGAACGGCTCCGCCGACATCGCGATCACGAACGCTGAGTAGCCGATCAGACAACTGGCCGCCAAGCGGCGATGGACCGTGGGGAGGTTGCCGATCTTCGCCGCCGGGCCTTCGAGCTCCGGCTCTTCGACCGGCGATCGGGTCAATCTCAGCACGTACCAGAAGAAGAGCACTCCCAGCACGATCGTGTCCTCGATCGCCAGTCGCCCTTTGGCCACGATGATGAACGAGTAGATCGTGGCGACGGCGAGAATGCCGATGTCGAGCCCAATCCCGCCCGGAAGCCGCAGCAGCGGCTCGTCCGGGTCCGCCTCCCGACGCCGCAGGAAGTTCCAGGCGCTTCTGCTCGCGGTCGCAACCATCGCCCGCGGGCCGCCCCGCCTCCAGGCGAACAGGAAGATCACCGTCGCCCAGCCCACCCCGAGCAACAGCCGGTTGGCCCCGGTCATGTTGGCCAGCGCAAGTTCGCGCTTGCACTCAGGCTGACCGGCCGCGCCGCACAACGCCAGATCCTCACCGCCCGCCTCAAACGCGAGCAGCAGGTCGACGGCGTACTCCGGCAGGACGGCGATAAAGGCGACCAGCGCCACGGACAGGGCCGCGGGGATGTCGTGCTGCGCGGCCTCGGCGCCGGTCGAGATCAAGAACGCGGCTGACAGAATGCCCAATCCGAAGATCGCGACTTCAGCCTCGGTGCTGGCGTGGATGCCTCCCAGCCGCATGATCAGCGCCGGCATCCCGATCAGGGCAGCCCCAATCAGCAGCGTCCAGGAGGATCGCAAAGGCACCGACTCAGCCTATCGATGGATCGCTCAACGGTCAGCGAACCTAATGCGAAGCCTGAGTTGCAGCAACGATTTCCAACTGCTCGATCTGCTTTCGCAGACGACCCATCAGCGCCAGCCACAAAGCCGCTTCGTCTCTCAAGACTTCCGTGCGCACGTCATGGCTGTAAATATTGCGGACACCAGTTGTGACCCCGAGCAGCAGGTATCGCAGCGACGCATGTTGGTTGAGCTCGCTGCGTGTCTCACGCTCATTGAACGCCAGGATCGGGTTCCGGTCGGATAGCGCCGCCTGAATCAGGTTCTGCCCATCCAGATCGCGGCGACCACTGAGCACGCGGATCTCGTTGAGCAAATCCTGCGCTTCGTGGCGGATCGCGTCGCGATGAAATCCACCCGCAAACAGCGCTTCGGCATGGCCGCTAATCCCCAGCTGAGAGAGATCAAACGCAACCTCGGAATCGGCGCTCATCCCGCAACCAGCCGCTGAGCCAACTTACGCGCAGCGGTGACGCCGGGCTCGCGCAGTCGTACGATCTTTCGCTCACTGCCGCGTACTCCCATCACCACCCACTCAGGACTGGACTGCAGCGCCGCAGCAAATGGCGGCTCGTCCCCCTGGCAATACCGCTCAACGGCCTGCCGAATGTCGTCGAGCTGGGTGTCCAGCGCAACAGCAGTACGGACGCCAAGCAGCAGCAAGGCGATTTCACGAGCAGCGGCCGGGTTCGTCGGTGCAAGTCGGGTCGGTCTCAATCGAAGGTCAGGCGCGGCCTGCTCGACCGAACACAACAGCGGAACTTGCTCAGGCTGGATGCCGAGATACGCGGAAATAGCCTCCGCGCGCAACCCTGGCGTCGGGTACAGATCATCCTGCTCGACCACTTGGTACGAGTCGTCGAATGAATCAGCAAGGTTCGCATCGACCTTCGGCTCGGCTGACGCGGCGTTGCGGAGCATCGCCTCCAGGACCAGCACAAACGCGGATTGTCTGGTTTCTCCGTCAACCACCTCGTCAAGCGACGCCGTCGCCCGCCATGCCTCTTCTATCACCTGCGCCATTTGATTCCCCGCCTCGGAAATCGGAGTCGCGGTCGCCATCTTGCCCTCCCTGCGACACAAGCGTATTAGATATCCCGCAACCTCTCCAACACCCCCGACAACACTGACTCCCACTCTGACTCAGCCAACCGACGCGCCGGCGTATAGCGAAGCTGGGCGGAGCCGATCTGCACTTGCCTCGGCACACTCAGTCGCCGTTGCGTCGGGCTAAACGCGAGCCCCGGCGCGAGGCGAAGCACCACGCTGTCACCCGAGGACTGGATCGACTCCGCTCCAAGCCTCGACGCCAGCACCTTCAGCTTGACCGCGCCGAGCAGGTTCAACCCCGGGCGCGGCACCGGTCCGAAACGGTCTTCCAGCTCTCGCTGGAAGTCGCTGATCTGCTCAGGCGATTCCACCGCCGCCAATCGCTGGTAGAGCGTCATCCGCAGGCCGATGTCGTCGACATACGACTCGGGCAGGTAGCGCGGCAGCGCCAGGTCGATGGTGACCCGTGTTCCCTGCCGACGGTTGGCGGGGCGCTGGCCCGAGCGCTTCGCCTTGGCCCGCTCAACCGCTTCGCCCAGCAACTGCGTGAACAGAGTGAACCCGACCGCGCCGATGTGACCCGATTGCTGCGCCCCGAGCAGATTGCCCGCGCCGCGAATCTCCAGGTCCTTGAGCGCGATCTGGAATCCCGCCCCCAGATCGTCGGCCTCCATGATCGTCGCCAGTCGACGCTGCGCAACCTCCGACAGCGAGCGGTAGGGCTCCGTCATCAGGTAGGCGAACGCCCGCACACTCGAGCGGCCCACCCGGCCTCGCAACTGATACATCTGCGCCAGGCCTAGCCGTTCCGCGCGATCCAGGATGATCGTGTTGACCCGAGGGATATCAACCCCCGACTCGATAATCGTCGAGCAGACCAGCACGTCCGCCTCGCCGTGCGTGAAGCGGTCCATGTGCTCGCGCAGCGTGCTGGCCGGCATCTGGCCGTGCGCAACCAGGAAGCTCGCCTCAGGCACCAGGCGCTCCAGTTCAAGCGCCTCGCGATCAATCGTCCGAACCTCGTTGTGCAGGAAGTAAACCTGCCCGCCGCGGTCAAGCTCTCGCAGGATCGCCTCGCGAATCACGCTGTCGTCGCGCTCCATCACGTACGTGCTGATCGGCAGACGCTCCTCGGGCGGCGTCGCGATCGTCGACATGTCGCGGATCCCGGTCACCGCTTGGTGCAGCGACCGAGGAATCGGCGTTGCCGACAGGGTGAGCACGTCAACCTCGCGGCGCATCTTCTTCAGCCGCTCCTTGTGTTCGACCCCAAAGCGCTGTTCCTCGTCGATCACCAGCAAGCCGAGACTCTTGAATCCGATGTCCTTCTGCAGCAGTCGATGCGTCCCGATCACGATGTCGACCGCGCCCGCCTTGAGCCCGTCCACCGTCACCTGCTGCTCTGCCGCCGTGCGCAGACGCGAGAGCAGCCCGATCTGCACCTGCATCGCCGCCAGACGTTCACGGAACGTCTCGAAGTGCTGCTGCGCCAGCACCGTCGTCGGAACCAAAATGGCCACCTGGTGACCCGACATGACCGCCTTGAACGCCGCCCGGATCGCAACCTCCGTCTTGCCATAGCCGACATCGCCGACCACCAACCGATCCATCGGCTTCGCCAGTTCCTGGTCGCGCCGGACCTCCTCGATCGCTCGATGCTGATCCAGGGTCTCGACGTACGGGAAGGACGCCTCAAGCTCAATCTGCCACGGCGTATCGGGTTCGATCGCGATCCCCGGCTCGGTCTCACGCGCGGCGTGAACCTCCAGCAGCTCGTCCGCGATCTCCGCCACGGCGCCGCGCACTCGCGCCTTGGCTCGCTGCCACTGACCGCCGCCGAGGCGAGTCAGCGTGGGCAGCGCGTCCGACGGTCCGACGTACCGCTGGACCCGGTCGAGCTTGTCCGTCGGCACCAGAAGCCGATCACCCTTGGCGAAACGAATATCGAGATACTCGCCCTCGCGCGTGCCGATCTGCTCCTTGACGACGCCCTGGAATCGCCCGATGCCGCTATCCACGTGGACAACGAAGTCGCCGGGCTTCAAAGTCTCCAGCAGATGCGGATCGGCCTCGGGAGCAGCCCGGGTTTTCAACGGCCGCCGCTGTCGCTGCCGCTCGAAACCGAAGATCTCCGTATCGCTGATCAGCGTGACCAGCCGCTCACCCGTCGCCGGATCGTCGAGCTGCCAGCCCTCGCCGATCGTGGCGCGGCCGACCGAAATGGCGTCCTGGGCGGGGGGCGATTCCGCCTCCAGCCGAGCCAGCGGCAATCCCAGGTCGGCCATCAACTCCGAGAGTCTCGCCTCCTGCAGACTGACCAGAACGCTCGCGCCGTTGCCCCCGGTCTCGCGCAGCGACTCGAAGAGCTGAGACAGTTTGCCGGCCAGCCGAGGCGTCGGCCGGAAGGGCAGTCGCTGCGCTCCGCTGGCCAGCCTGGAGATCGAACGGACCTCTCGCGACGAGTCCCGAAGCTGCGCCTCCAGCTCTTCGCAGGTCAGCCACGGATGAGGCAGTCCACTTGGTATCCGGCCCGCCCGCTCCAGCTCATCCCTCGCGTGCGCTGCTCTCAGGTCCCGTTCCTCCGAGCGCGATGCGACGTCGTGCGGCTCATCGACGATCACCAGCGCGTTGGCCGGCAGGTGCTCGAAGATCGTGCTTGGCCCGAGAAACTGCGTCCAGAAGTCCGGCCTCGATGTCTGACCGCCGCCGCGCAGATGCTCCAGATCGAGACTCAGTACCTCCGCCTCCGCGCTGATTTCAGCATCGCCATCCTCGCACCGGCGCTCATCGACCGCTTGCAACAGCGCATCAGTCAACGGCTGAGACTCCGCGCCCGGGCTCCACTCGCGAGCCGGACGCATACCGATCTCAGCGAGAACCTCGGTCGAGCGCTGGGTACGTGGGTCAAACCGGCGAATCGACTCCACTTCGTCGCCAAACAGCTCTATTCGCACCGGAGACCGATTGGCGGGCGGCCAGAAATCGATGATCCCGCCTCGCACCGCGAACGACGCAGGCTCGACGACGATCCGATTGCGCTCATACCCGTTGGCGTCGAGCGTGCGTACGAAGTCCGAAAGTTGCAGTACCGCTCCCCGGCTCACGTTCAATGGAGCCGACGTCCTCGCCACGGTCCGCTGAGCGGCAGCGTCCACATCCGATACAACGATCGGCGAACCGCTGCGCAGCGCCTCGACCGCCGACAGCCGCGCCTCGACCACATCAGGCGCGGGCCGCTGACGCTCATACGGCGCGGTCTCGCGAGTGGGAAACTGGAGCAGCCGCTCGCGGTCCGTGCCGCCCAGCCAGAGCGGCAGCGAGTCAACCAGGTTGGCGGCGTCGCCAGGCGTCGGCGTGAGCACCAGGACCGGACCCCGATGCCTCGCCGCCAGCGATGCGATCACGGCCGGCTTGCCGGCGTCTGCGACGCCCAGCATCGGCGAGTCGTCAAAGGGCTCAATCGCACGGAGCACAGTCGACCCCAGCCCGGCGAGCAGGCCCGGGGGGGTGTCGTGCGGAATGTCGTGCGGGTCGGCGCTCACGCGCGCGATCTCCGTCCGCTGATTCGTCTGTCCAGCTTACGGGAGCATCGCGTTGGACGTCCCTCAGGTCTGCGTCGTCGGCACCAGCCGATGCGGCCCGATAAACCCGACATGCATCGCCCCGGTCTTCCCCTTGGCGTCGTCGTGGAAGTACAACCGAGGGATGTGCTGACCACCGCCCTCCGAGATCTTCATATGCGCCTGCATATGGATGTAGCCGCTCGGATCAATGCCGCTGTCGACGTAGAAGCGTCTCGTCCGCCGCAGCGGGCCGGAGTTCATGATCGTGTCGGACTCGCTCATCGCCAACTTCTTCGGCGTCGCCGGCCACAGGTTGTGCTCGCTGTTCGAGTGCTCGCACCACTCCCAGAAACCGCCTTGGAAGAACTCGCTCTCCTCCGCATAGGCGTTCAGCGCGCGCAGACCCTTCCACAGTTCCCGCGCCCAGTCCGCCGACTTCTCATCCGCATCGAGGACATCGATCTCCTTCAACGCAGCATCAGGCAGGGCGACCCGCGCGCACTTCTCACGCGCCATCTCGATCACACCGGTGATCGTGAACTGCGACTCCGCCTCCGCAATCTCCTCGGCCAGATCGGCCGGGGCGGAATCGCGCTCAATCAGCGCAGCCGCATAGCTGTCGCTCTTGGCCCGCAGCCGGTTGGCCGCCTGCACCGCCTCCGACAGCTCGGCCTCCAGCTCCCCGATTCGAGCGTCCGCAGCTTGTCGCTCCTCGATCAGGCGTACCCGTTCGGCCACATGCTCCTCATCCGTCCGCGCAATCCGAGCGTCCCGCTCGTCAAGTTGCTGTTGCAAGCTCGACGCCGCCCGTTCCAACGCCGCGACTCGCTCCGTGTCGGGCGGAGACACCGGCTCCTGCTCGACCAACGTCAGCAGCCGCTCGCGGATCTGTGCGAGATGCTCGGCCGCCTGCGCGATGTCGGCTCGTATCTCCGCCGGCTCATGCTCGATCAGGTAGGCGGCCAACTCTCGCGCCGCAGCCTCGCTCAGCCAGCCGAAGGCCGGCGCAGCGAGCGCCGCCAGCGCGTCAGATCCCGGTTCCTCATCGCGATTCGACATCGACGTCCTGCCCGGCCGTGGTCAGATTGCGGTTGTACAAGTTCATCGCCGACTCAACCCCATGCTCAAGCATGTGAACGACCGCCTCCGCCGCGCGCTGCTCCGCCTCGAACAACAGCCGCCGCTCCGCCGTCGACGGATCGCTCAGCAGCCAGTCGGCGACTTCGTCGGGATGGTGCGAACCCTTGCCGTCGACCATCGGCCGTCCAACACCGATCCGGACTCGGGGAAAGTCGAGAGCGCCGATCACTGAGCGAATCGATCGCATCCCGCGCTGTCCCGCGTCCGACCCGGACGGCCGGATCCGGATCCGGCCCGGCTCCAGGTCCAGTTCATCGACCAGCAGGATGAGGTCGGAAGGCTCGGCGCGGTACTTGTCCAGCAGCGACTGCACCGCCTGGCCCGACTCGTTCATGAAGGTGCGCGGAATGACCACCGCGACCGGCCCATGGACCGTCTCAGCCTGCGAAACGCGAAACCGAGACTCACGCTCCGGCTGAGGCAGCCGAAGCATCTTGCGAACATGCTCTGCCGCCCGCACGCCGGCATTATGTCTGTGCTGTGAGTAGTCAGGCCCAGGATTGCCCAACCCAACAATCAGCCGGGCGCCCTCAAGCGGCTTCAGTCCGCGGCGTCGAAGCTTGGCAAATCGGCCCATGCGTCAAGTGTCGCACGCAGGCGGCGCGGAGGCTACGAAGACTGACCCACGTACTTCTCGCCGAGCGCAGTCTCCCAGCGCAGGTAGTGCTGCATGTCGGCGAAACCGCGCGCCGGACCGAACGTGAGAATGTCGTTGGGCGGCGCGATCACTCCGCTCAGGCCATACTCGATCGCCAGCCCGGCCTCTCGATACGCGGCCATCCCGCCAGCGACCGCGGACACGCTGGGTCGACCAGCTTCCAGCAGGCTCTGAGCCGCCAGCAGCGACTGCTCTCCCGACTCGCAGACCGTCACAATCGGCGTCGACTGCTCCGGAGCCACCTCCGAGATGCCTCGCTCAAGCGATCCGCGCGGAACCCAGCGTCCTCCCGGCGGATGCGACTGAGCGAACTCCTGGCTCGTGCCGACGTGGATCACGACCGCATCGGGCCTGTCGAATAGGTCCCCGGGCTCGATCGTCCCAACACTGGCGCGAGCATCGCTCAACAACCGCGGCTCCCTCGAGCGGAACCCGCGCTCCAACGAGCGTCCGGCCGCCGTCCACGCCCCGATACCGCCCTCGAGCGCGTAGATCTGCCGATGTCCCATCTGCCGATACCACGACGCCGTCAGCGCAGCTCGAGCCACCCCGTCGCAGGCGAACACGATCGGCGCATGATGCACAATCGCGACGTCATCGCTGCGCTGCACGGCCTGCCCGCCCGGGAACCAGCGGAAGCCGGGAATGTGCCCCGCCTCGTGCTCAGCCTCCGTGCGAACGTCGATGAAGTAGACGCTCTCCGACTTGCTTCGCTCCACGAGCTCGTCGAGCTTTTCGACGCCAATCAGCTCAACGCCGTCCTCCTCGGCGCAGCGCCGCGCGTACTGCTCGGCCGCCGCCTGACCCTCCGGTGTGACCGAGGGCAGCGAGTCCCGGTCGGCGCCGAACTCGAGCTCGTGACCGGCCAGCATCCAGCCGGCCGTGCCGTTCTTGAGCCCGACCACTTCCCGCTCAAGCGCCATCCGCTGCAGCACGCGAGTACCGATGATGCTCCGAGTCCGCCCTGCGCAGTTGACCACAACCGTTGCATCGGGAGGCGCATCCTCAAGCACATCGGTGATCCGAAACGCAAGCTCGCCGCCGGGCATACTCCGTCCGCCGGGGATACACGATCGTCGGTACTCCTCCGGCGTCCGAGTGTCGAGAATCACCAGGGAGTCTCCCCGCTCGATCCGCCCATGCAGGTCGTCGGCGTCAATCTC
Organism: Dehalococcoidia bacterium; assembly: GCA_022822855.1. Lineage (GTDB taxonomy): Bacteria > Chloroflexota > Dehalococcoidia > Bin125 > Bin125 > Bin125. The sequence continues at coordinate 24,888 of JAJDYG010000029.1, read as the reverse complement.
GGGAACGTGGTGGACAACCTCAACCCGCTCGCCAAAGTCCTTGCTCGGAACATTCACGCCCCACTCCGTCGGCAACTCAAGAAACGCCCAACGGTTCGTCCCACCCGACAGCACCGAGACATCCCGATACCCCATCCGCTCAGCCGTCGCCGCAGCAAAGTGAACCCGCTGCTCATCCTCATCGCAGAACACGATCGGAGTATCAATATGCGGCACCGCATCAGCCAGCTCAAACTCCAGAACCCGTCGAGGAATCAGACTCGCCCCAACAATGTGCGACGCGTTGTACTCAGGAGGATCCCGAACATCAATCAAAGCAATCGGCGCCTCCTCTGAGAGTCGGCGTTGGAGGTCGTGTGGCGAGATCAAATTTGGCATAGTGATGGCAGAGTAACGGTGGCTGAGGTGGAAGACCGGCCTGGCAAGGATCATGATTACCATTGCGCTATGACGATGCGGTATAGCGACGAGGAACTGCGTGCGCGACTGAGGCTCGGCGAAGATGCCGGCTGGGAGTTCAAGTCGGTCGAACTCCGTGGCGAGAAGCCATCCGCGAATCAGCGCGAGACTTGGGCCGATGAGATGGTCGCCTTCGCCAACACCAATGGAGGCGTCCTCCTGTTGGGGGTCAACGATGACGGCTCGGTTCAAGGAATGTCTCGCGCCCAACTCGACGCCGTAGAGCGCATGATCAGCGAGCTCTGTCGTGATGCGATATCCCCTGAGATCCGGCCGCAGATATATCGGGTCGAGCTCGACGGCAGGGCGCTCATGTTCGTTGAGATTCCTGCGGGCTACGCGCAGCATGAACACGCCGGGAAGAGCTACGAGCGGGTCGGCAGCAGCAAACGGCTGATGACCCCCGACGACCGACTGCGCCTGGCCCAGCGCCGAGGTCAGGCAAGATTCCGCGGCTTCGATCAGCAGCCGGTTCCTGGCACCGGATTCGGCACGTTGTCCGAACGCCTCTGGAAGCCTCTGCTGAGCGCGGAGAACCTTTCTTCTCCGGACACCGGCCTACAGAAGCTCGGCCTTTTGACCACGGACGAACACGGGCAACTGCGCGCTTCAATCGCAGGAGTGTTGCTCTGTTCCGAGGAGCCGCACGAGATTCTGCCCCAGGCGGCGGTCACAGCCGTCGCATATCGCGGCACTGATCAGAGCTCGGGACAGCTTGACGCGCGCACGATTGAAGGACCGCTCGACAAGCTGATACGCGATGGCATCGCCTTCGTGATCCGAAATATGCAAGTGGGAGCGCATAAGGACCCGGGCAGGGTCGACCTTCCCGAGTACAGCATCCGCGCCACCTTTGAAGCGTTGGTCAATGCGGTCGTGCATCGTGACTACTCGCTGAGGGGCAGCCGGATCAGAATTCGCATGTTCTCCGACCGCATGGAAATCTGTTCTCCCGGATCACTACCCAACGGCATGACGATTGAACGGATGGGCGATGTGCAGTCCACTCGGAACGAGGTACTCGCTTCAATGTTGAGTCGCATGCGCGTGTCCGGCACAGATGGATCCGGCGATCGACAGTTCTACATGGATCGTCGCGGAGACGGAGTCCTCATCATTCGGCAGGAAACCCTGGCCCTGACCGGCAAGCTGCCTGAGTACGAACTGATTGACAACGTAGAACTGCGACTCACGCTTCCCGCCGCCGAGCCGCAGTCAAGTCCAGCCATCGTCGTGGTGACGGTCCGCACGGAGGGAGTCCCCCACAGAGGAGCGACCGTGCTTGCACTGTTCCCCAACAACACCTGGAAGTCCGCTGCCACCGACGAACATGGTGAAGCTCGGCTTGATTTGCATTCGGTCAACTTGCCGATGACGGTCTTCGTTGCCGGAACCGGAGTCGCTGGGCATGTTGAACACGATTGGTTGCCTTCGCAACGGCCATTGGCTGTTGAGCTGAGCCCAATGCCCTCCGGTGGTTCCGTCATATTCGCCGAGTCGACCGGAGACATTCCTGGGCTATTCGGTCGCCTCAACCCAATACTTGACACACTTCAACGCACGTATCTGTACGCGTCCAACATCGCGATCAACGGCGGCGAACCGCAACCGGTCACATTTCTCCCGGCGACCGAAGAGCTACACCTCACGGATGCCGATGGCCGAGAACGTTTGGTCAGGGTCCTGGCTATCCGCGGCCGCACCTCGGTGCTCGAATACCGTGCCGTCGAGTCCGCCTGAGTAGACCCAGCAATCTACACCGCCGCCAACGCCGACGCCTTCCTCAAGGCATTCGCCGCTCGCTCGAAGCTCGGGAACGTCGCAATCCCCTCCTCCTGCAGACGCTGCCTCGCCGTCAACGCCGCCCCTTCGACGTGACTCGGATGCAACGCAGCCAGGAACGGCTTGTCCGACTCGGCCATGAACTTCTTCAACGACCCGATCAGCCGATCGAACTCCTCTGGCTTGTCCTGCCAGCGCCGAGCCATGAACGTTGCCGAGAGCTCCATCCCGACCGCGTCGATGTTCTCGTCCGCGTTGAGGATGTCGAAGATCGTGTCCAGATGCTTCGGATCCTGACCGATCGTCCCTGCCGCGTCGAGCGGATTCCGATAGCTGCCGCCGATGATGTTGAAGAACTCCGAGAGCTGCGCGTAGCTCTCCTCCGAGAGCGTCGGCACCTTCCAGCCGGCCTTCTCGAACGCGTCGGTCAACACGACCGACTGCCCGCCGGTCATCGCAATCAGGCCCAGCCGGTTGCCCTGCGTGCGCTTGGTCAGCAGCGTCGCTTTGACCACGTCGATCATCTCGTCGAGGTTATGCACCGCGACCGCGCCGACCTGCTTGATCATCGCCTCCCAGATCGCCTGGTCGCTGGCCAGCGAGGCCGTGTGCGAGCGAATCGCGCGCCCCCCACCCTCGGTCTGTCCGCCCTTCCAGATGATCACGGGCTTCTTCGCCGCGACCTCCCGCAGGGTCTTGAACAACCGCCGACCATCCCGAGCGCCCTCGATGTACATGCCGATCACTTCGGTCTGCGGATCGTCGGCCATGTACTCCAGGTAGTCAGCCGCTTCAAGGATGATCCCATTGCCGAAGCTGACCAGTGTCGAGCAGTACAGCCCGTGCGCCGCGCCGGTCAGCGAGAAGTTCATCCCATGCGTGCCCGACTGCGAGACGAAGCCGATGTTCCCCTGCACCCCCGCCGGCTGGTCGCGGTTGAACCGCACGCCCAGTCCGGGCACATGCAGACCCATGCAGTTCGGACCAATCAGCGCAAGCCCGGAAGGCGCCGCAATCTCATAAATCTTGTCCTGCAACTCAACCCCGATGTCCTCACCGGTCTCGGCAAATCCCGACGTGAACAGCGTCACGCCCCCGACATTCGCCTCGACGCAGCCCTGCACAATGAACGGAGCAACCTGCCGAGGCACGGCGCAAACGGCAAAATCGACCTGGTCCGGAATATCCGTCAGCGACTTGTAGTTGGGAATCCCGAGTTCCTCGATCCCGGGAATCTCGTTCTCGTCAACCTGGACGCTGTAGACCGGCCCGTCGAAATCCTTCATCGAGCGCAGCCAGTTGTAGCCGCTCGCCTGCTTGTCGCCAATCACGGCGACAACCTTGGGCGCCAGCGCACGGGTCAGGCGTTCACGTGTAACGGCCATCGGAATCTCCTGCTTCTCCCTCTCCCCCGCAAACGGGGGAAGATGCCTGTTCTCCCCTCTCCCCCGCAAACGGGGGAGATGCTTGTTCTCCCCTCTCCCCCCGCTCCGCGGGGGGAGATGCCGTAGGCAGAGGGGGGTCCCCCTCCCGCCCCGTCAGTTCACTAGGCCCTATGACTCCGACGTCAGCAAAATCCGAGCATCCACAGCGACGGCCCCGTCGGGCCGAGCAAACACCGGATTGAGGTCAAGCTCCGCGATCTCCGGATGCGCTTCCGCGAACTCCGAGAGCTGCAGCAGCATCGACTCAATCGCCTCAAGGTTGGCGGCGGGCTGTCCGCGCACGCCCTCAAGGATCGGCAACCCCTGGATCTCGCGCACCATCTCGGCCGCGTCCCTCGGCTCAAGCGGGACGATGCGGAACGCGACGTCCTTGAGCACCTCGACGAACACACCGCCCAGGCCGAACATCAGCACCGGGCCGAACTGCTGGTCCTGCGTGATCCCGAGGATCACCTCGACGCCCGCCTCGGCCATCGGCTGCACCGAGACCCCCTGCGCCTGCGCATCGGGCGCGGCCGCAGTGACGCGCTCGTGGATGCGTTGGCAGGCGGCCCGCAGCGACTCCTCGTCGGCGACGCCCAACTCGACGCCGCCCACATCCGTCTTGTGCGTGATCGTGTCCGACACGACCTTCAGGGCGACCGGATAGCCAAGCTCCGCCGCGTGCGCAGCGGCCTCGTCGACCGAAATGGCCAGGCGAGTCTCCGTCACGTTGACGCCGGCCTCGGCGAGCACTTGCTTGGCTTCGACTTCGGACAGGAGCGTGCGCTGCTCGGCGCGCGCGGCGGCAATCACATCGGTCATGGGCGTCTCCGGCGGGATATGGCGATTCGACCTAGGCAGTTTACACGCCGCGCTTCCCGCTTCCTTTCTCCCCCCGCAGAGCGGGGGGAGCCTGCCCCGCACTTGATGCGGGGATGCCGAAAGCCTGCCCCCGGCTTGACCGGGGGGCAGAGGGGGGCTCCCCACCGGGGCCTCATCCCGCTATTCTGTATACTCAGTTTCGCAGTTAGGATTCACTGCCGAACCGCAGAGGAGTGAGCCATGGCCGAGGGTGACCCGTTCGAGGACTGGCTGGACATCGTCGAGGCGGCGAGAGAACTCAACATCCACCCCCAATCCATGCGCCGCCTGATCAAGCAGGGCCGTGTCCCCGCCCGCCTCTACGGAGGCAAATACCTGATCGAGCGAGAGCAGCTCCAGATGTTCAAGTCCAACTACGACCCCCGCCCAGGCCGCAAACGCTCCCCCCGCCTGCTATGAGTCACGACCCTCTCTAGCCAAATGCGACCAGCAGACCCGACACGAGGGTCGCTGCAGCGAATCCTATCCCTACAACACCGATCACCCATTGACGCATCTTGGAATCTCGATCCTCTTGATCCCTGACGCGTTGCCGCTCACGGTCATCTCTTTGACGCTCGCGGACGTCTCTCTGCCGTTCGCGCTCGTCCCCCTCGCGCTCACGCTCATCCCGCTCAAGTTCGCGTTGATGATTCTCCGCACGAAACTCGCTGATCTCTTTGCGGATCTCATTCATCTCCGAACGGATATCGGCCATGAACTGCGTCTGTTCGGCTGCCATCTCAGCTCGTTCAACTCGCCACTGTTCAATGAGTTGCTCGAGTGCTGTCTGCCGAACATATGTAGCCAGCGCTTGATCGAAGAGATCATCAAGTAGAACCGCCATGGGTTCGGCCTGGCCGTTCTGGCAGACGCCGATGTCGACGAGCCGGTCACGCGTCTCGAGGACGTCGATCAATGACATAGTGCTCTTCGATCTGTGGACGTAGGACGTCGGCGATCAGGTGCGACTTCTCTTCGGTCACGTAGCCAGCCTGCACCACCTTCTTCCGCATGTCCTCAAGAATCTCCTCGAGTTTCCACGCCGGAATGGGCTTGGTCTGAGTCTTGTGAGCCTTTGCCATACGACCGATTCTACCGGTCTCAGTGCGCCGCCGACGCTCCCTCGATAATCTCCTCAACCACATGAGGCTCCGCCAGAGTCGTCACATCACCGACGTTCTCCGGCTCGCCCTCCGCGACCTTCCGCAGAATCCGACGCATGATCTTCCCCGACCGAGTCTTCGGCAGACCGCCGACAAACTGGATCTTGTCCGGCGTCGCGATCGGGCTGATCTCCGCCCGCACCTGACGCTTCAGCTCGCCCGCCAGGTCCGGCCCCGGATCAAACCCGTCCTTGAGCAGCACGTAGGCGTAGATCCCCTCGCCCTTGATCTCGTGCGGGTAGCCCACGACCGCCGCCTCGGCGCAGCCCGCGTGACCCACCAGCGCGCCCTCGATCTCCGCCGTGCCCAGACGATGCCCCGACACGTTCAGCACGTCGTCAACCCGACCCGTCAACCAGTAGTAGCCGTCGTGGTCGCGGAACGACCCGTCCCCGGTGAAGTACTTGCCCGGGTACTGGATGAAGTACGTATTGATGAACCGCTCATGGTCGCCGTAGACCGTGCGCATCATCCCCGGCCAGCTCCGAGCCAGGCAGAGCAGCCCGCTCTGAGGATTCCCCTCAAGCTCATTCCCGTCCGGATCAACCAGCACCGGTTCGATCCCGAAGAACGGCAGCGAGGCCGAGCCCGGCTTCATGTCGTTCGCCCCCGCCAGCCCGGTCAGTACGTGGCCGCCGGTCTCCGTCTGCCAGTACGTATCGACGATCGAGCAGCGCCCCTCGCCGACGACATCGAAGTACCAGCGCCAGGCCTCCGGATTGATCGGCTCGCCGACCGTGCCCAGCACGCGCAGGCTGGTTCGCTGATGAACCTTGACCCACTCGTCGCCCTCGCGCATCAGCGCCCGAATCGCCGTCGGCGCCGTGTACAGAATGTTGATCCCCAGCCGGTCGATCATGTCCCAGTACCGACCCGCGTCCGGATACGTCGGAATCGACTCGAACATCACAGACGTCGCCCCGTTGCCCAGCGGCCCATAGACGATGTAGCTGTGCCCCGTAATCCAGCCCACATCCGCCGCGCAGCAGTAGATGTCGCCCTCGCGGTAGTCAAACGTGTAGCGATGACTCAGCATCGTGAACAGCAGGTAGCCGGCCTGCGTGTGCAGAACGCCCTTCGGCTTCCCGGTCGACCCTGACGTGTACAGGATGAAGAGCGGATCCTCGGCGTCCATCACCTCGGGCTCGCACTCGTCCGACTGCCGGGCCACGGTCTCATGCCACCAGACGTCGCGGCCGTCCTTCATCGTCACGTCGCCGCCCGTGTGCTGGTGGACGAGCACGAACTCGACGCAATCCACCCCGTTCGCATCAAGCTGATCCATCGCCGCGTCGACGTTCGCCTTCAGCGGCACCGTCCGACCGCCGCGCTTGCCCTCGTCCTGCGTAATCACGGCCTTGCACAGCGAGTCCTCGACCCGATCGGCAATCGCCGACGCCGAGAATCCGCCGAAGATCACGGAGTGAATCGCGCCAATCCGAGCGCAGGCGAGCATCGCCGCCACGACCTCAGGCGTCATCCCCATGTAGATCGCGACGCGGTCGCCCTTGCCCACGCCGCGGCTGCGCAGCTCGTTCGCCAGTCGGCAGACCTCGGCGTGCAGTTCGCGATAGGTCACCGACTCGTTATCCGCCGGCTCGTCGCCCTCCCACAGGATCGCCGTCTGCTCCCCGCGCTCGGCCAGGTGCCGGTCGAGACAGTTGACCGAGACATTCAGCTTCGCCCCCAGGAACCAGGCGATCTCACCCGCAGCCAGGTTCTCTTCCTTCAGCGTGTGCCACGGCTCGATCAGGTCGAGATGCTCATTCGCCATCTCCGTCCAGAACGCGTCCGGCTCATCCAGAGATCGTCGCCACAGGGCCTCGTAGCCCTCCCTCGACGTCACCAGCGCGCCCTCACGCACGTTCGCTGGAGGTGAGTAAGTCTCGTTGACCGGCATAGCGGCATCGGCGGTTGTCATGTCGGCATCCTCATCATCAATCGCAGATTCTGGTCAAGATGTTATCGCGCACGCCCGTTGCACACCGCCGCTCCGCCTCGGCAGGTCTGAAGCAGCACCCGTCCTCGCTCGAGGCGCCGGCGGGACAGTAGGAGCTTCAGCGATCAGCGAGCGAACGTAGCCGCCAGACTGGCAGCAATCGCGCCAAGGGCGATCAGCGTCGCGTTGATCATCCGCGAGACTCGCCCCTCCATCTTGACCCGCTCCTCGATCACAAACTGGCCGGAGCGCAGCTCGCCGATGTCCTCTCTCATCTTGGCGATGTCGTCCTCCATGGTTGGAATCCGCTGGACGAGGGGCACGATGACCTGGAACATCTGAGAGTGCTGCTCCAACAACCGCGAATGCTGCCCAAGCACCTGCGACTGCGAGTTGAGCGACTGCTCGATCCGATCCAGCCGGCTCACAACCTCTGGATCAGTCCGCGACGGACTGACCAGCCGGATCAGGGCACGCGCCTGCTCCTCCTCGAAGCCGCTCTCCAGCAGCGCCTCATACTCCTGCAACGTGTCGGTCGCCATGATCAGTTCCTTTCGTCAAGATAACGCTCGGAAGCGTGCAAGGTCTCATGTCTGGTGTCAGACGGAATCAGCCCTCACTCACCCTCCGCCCTCGGAATCAGCCCCTCCTCCGACAGCGCGTCCGACATCATCTCCAACACGCCGACCCAGAACGCCGCCGTCGATCCCGGAAAGTCCTGAGTCAGTTCCCGGATCAGGCTCTTCGCGTCCGGCATGTCGGCGTACCCGAGCATGATCACCATCAATGAATCGACCGCCTCGCGGTAGATCTTCTCCACCGCCGCCTGCTCCTGCAGATCCTCCAGCGTTCGCTTCTCGGACATCGTCATCTCCTCATTCCTGTTCGATTCCTGTTCGACGCGGCTCCTGCCCGCCGATGTCTGTTGCGACACAGTTCAGTCCCGATTCCTACCAAATCAGAACATAGTCACTATACAGTGCATCGAACAGATGTCCAGCACAGGACCAGAGCAAGAAAGGCCTCCGACATGCAAATCTCACCACGGCGACGACAGCGAGCCCTCAAAGTCCACGAACTCCGCCAGCGCGGACTCTCCCTGCGCAACATCGGCAAGCGGCTCAACATCTCCCACGCCACCGCGCTCGCCGACCTCAAACTCCTCGAGACCCACTGGAGCGAATTCACTACGCAGTCCACCGACGACTTCCAGCTCGAACAACTCAGCCTCATGCAGAAACGCCTGCGCACCCTCCTGCAGCGCGATCTGCTCAAGGAGTTCGGCCGGCTCAGTCCCGTCGACTTCGTCCGCATTCACGAGGCCCACAACCACGAGCTCGCCATCCTCCTCCGCGAGACCCGCCGCCTCACCGACCAACTGCGCGAGCGCGCCGACCTCCGCGCGACCGAACCCGGCGAGTTCCCCCAGGAGATCGACTTCCCCGAGGACGAACTCACCGCCGCCCCCGCGCCGGCCAAGTCGAACAAGTCGGACAAGCAAGCCAAGCAGGAAAGAACGATCAAGGACCGAGAGACGACCAACGTCAACCACGGCCTACCAAAGCGCTTACCAAAACCTTCCAAACCTGACCACTCCAACCACCCGATCCCCCGCAAAACACAGGAAAAGACCCCACCAACCCCACCAGAAAAAATTCCCAACCAACCACCCGCCCAACTCACCCCGAAACAGCTCTACCAGGAAGCATCAACCTTCCTCCGCAACTACAACGCAAAGGACCTCCAAACCACCACAGCCGCCGGATGAACCTCGTTCCCAGCCCCCGACCCGTTCGGGGGCCCGCTCCCTCCGCTCCCCTCCCCCCGAGGAGACCTCCGCGATCCAATTGCCTCCCCCTCGCAGCGGGAGCCTGCCCCGCACTTGATGCGGGGGTGCGGAGGGGGTCCCCCTCCTCGAGGCCGAGCGCCCCGCAACCCCCACCCGATCCGGTGATACGATGCTCCAAAACCCAACACCACCGGCCGAACAGTTGATCCGAGAGGTCCCACGATGGCGCAGCAGGAACCGTTTCAGCGAATTTCTGTGGAGGAAGCGGAAGAAAAGCGACAGGCCGGCGTGACCCTGGTCGACACCCGCGAACTGGACGAATACCAGGACGGCCACGCCGCCGGCGCGCCCCTCATGCCCCACATGTCGGTCATGACCCGCGCCGAGGAGCTTGAGCAGATCGCGGGCGGCAAGGACCAGCCGATCATGTTCATCTGCGCCAAGGGCCAGCGTTCGGCCGTCGCCTGCGAGTTCGCCGCCGCCCTCGGATTCACCGACCTCTACAACGTCGAGGGCGGCACCGAGTCCTGGATCGCCGCCGGACTGCCAATCGAGCACCCCGAGTAGCGTGACCAGGCCTGGCCAGACGACGCCGGCGACGAGCGGCCCCGTCCAATGCTGAGTGGCCTGAGCGGGACCCAGCGTTATGCGCTGTTCGTCCTCGTCGTGGTCGTCGTGGTCGTCGTGTACCTGTTTGTCTCTGGCGGCCTGGACGACCTCACCGGCGGCGGCGATGACGATCAACAGGCGGCAGCCGAGGTCAACGAGATCGCAGCCCTGATCCCCGACGCCGTCGAGCTCGGAGAGTCGGCCCGCGTCGGATCGCTCGAGGTCACGATCCACAGCATCACCTTCCCCGATCAGATTCGCGCCGAGGGCCTCTGGCGCAGCCCCGCCGAGCGGTTCGCCGCCGTCCGACTGACCATGACCAACCGCTCCAGCCAGGCGATCGAGCTCCCCCTCGACGGACTCCAACTCGTCACCGTTGACGGCCGCGCCTACCTCGCCGACGCCGCGCTCTCACTCGGAGCCGCCCGCGTCGCCGAGGTCGTTTCCTACGCTCCGCCGCTCATTTTGCAGCCCCAACTGACCGTCACCGTCATCGCCGTCTACGACATCCCCCTCGACGCCAGCGGCCTCCAACTCCGAGTCCGAGGAGGCTGGACCGACTTCGCCCTCTTCGAGGATCCCTCCTGATCTCCCCCTTGAGGGGGAGATGTCCCGAAGGGACAGAGGGGGTGAGAACTCCGCGAGCCACCAACCGCCCGAGGCAACCCCCAAGAGACAACCGCTATGACCATCCTCCTCTTCGACATCGACGGCACCCTCTCCACCTCGCAGGGCGCAGGCACCCAGGCGATGACCCGCACCTTCAAACAGCTCTGGGGCATCGACAACGCCCTCAAGGGCATGAACTTCGCCGGACGCAGCGACAGTTGGATCGTCCCCACCGCGCTCTCCAACCAGGGCCGCGACTGCACACCGGAAGACATCGCCCGCTTCATCGACCACTACGTCCCTCACCTCGGCGACGCCGTCGAGGAACGCAACTCCCGCCTCTGCCCCGGCGTCCTGCCCCTGCTCGGAGCCCTGACCAAAGAGAACGTCACCCTCGGCCTCGGCACCGGTAACTTCCGCCGAGCCGCCGAAGCCAAACTCCGACCCTTCGGAATCTGGGACTACTTCATCGACGGCGGCTTCGGCGACGACCACCCCGACCGCACCCAGCTCCTCGCCGCCGGCCTCGAGCGTCTGCGCCGCCACTCAACCGACGGAGCCGACGCCGTCGTCATCGGAGACACCAGCCACGACATCGAGGCCGGCCACGCCATCGGAGCAAAGGTCGTCGCCGTCAGAACCGGCTACGCCCAACCCGGCGACCTCGACAACGCCGACGCAATCCTCGACGACCTCTCCAACCTCGAAGCATCGCTCAGTGCGTTGCTCGATTAGTCCCTCCGCTCCAGTCCCCGACTTGATCGGGGACCCGCTCGGCCGGCACAATTTCGGCCGGCGCCTGAGGTAATCTGACCTCATGTCAACAGGTCTCATCGTCGGCATCATCATCATCGTCCTCGTCGTCGGCGTGCCCATGCTCCAGGCCATGATTCGCGGAGCTCAACGACGCCGATCGCTCGCCGCCGAGGGCGTCCCCGAACTCCGAGCCGCCGGACTGCGCAATGAAGAACTGCCCGCCGGGCTCGCTCGCCAGACCGCCGAGGCCGTCACCTCCGAGGACATCGCCCTGGCCGATGAAAACCCCCAAGCAACCATCACCCAGCTCGACGACGCCGGCCGCGTCATCGGCTACCGAGAGACCTTCCGCGACCCACGCTCCTGGGGCGAGTTCATGGATTGGCTCCTGACTCAGTCCCTCTACCGCAACCGACAGCACCGCCGCATTGAAATCGAACTGACTCGGTACGAAACGTCGGAGCAGGCCGCCGAAGCACTCGAGGCCGATCCGCTGCTCGACGCCGCCGACAACGCAGTCACCGTCGAAGAAGCCGGCGAACGCGCCGGGCTAATGGCCCGTGAATGGACACGCTCCGAGAACGGAAACACCGTCCAGCGAATGCTCGAACTGCGCTGGGCCTCTGGAGACGTCCTCGGCGTCGTCCGAGGCGACTCCGAACCATCCGGCGCCCTCTCCGACGACGAAGTCGAACGACTGGCATCCTTGGTCAAAGGCCGCCTCGGATGAACCTCGAAGAACGCGCCGACCTCCTCGTTCGCTTCCGAGCCGCCCCAAAACTCCTCGCCGACGCAGTCGCGGGCTCATCAATCGCCCAACTCGACGGCGCACCGCCCGAGCCCGGCTGGACCGCCCGCGAGAACGTCCATCACGTCTCCGACATCGCCGTCATGGGCGCCCTCCGCCTGCGACTGATGCTGCTCGACATCGAAGTCGAGATGTGGCCAACCGACCAGGACACCATGCAGAAGCGCCTCCGCAACGACAAACGGCCCATCACCCCGGCCCTCAAGACGGTCGAGGGACTGGTCGAGTCGGCGGTCTCAATCATGGGAGTCCTGCGCGAGGACGAATGGACGCAGCCCCGTCCAACCCCGGGCTACAACTCCCGCAGCGTCGAGGACTGGTTGGTCGCCAACGTGCGCCACATCGAGGAACACATCGACCAGATCCGCTACGCCCTGACCGGCACGTGTTAGCCCGCTTGAGACCTCCCCCTCTGGGGGAGGTGCCCCGTAGGGGCGGAGGGGGCCTCCCGGAACTCACGCAGCGCACCGAAACGCATACCCCATGAACGAAAGACCCGATCTCCTGGCCGCCTACCTGGAGTCGACCTCCGACATCGAGCTCGTCCTCGCCGAACTCGCCGAGACCCAGCTCGATTCCCGCGAGGCGCCGGGCGAATGGACCGTCCGCCAGATCGTCCACCACCTAGCCGACAACGAAGTCGCCGACGCCATGCGCCTGCGCCAGATGCTCGCCCACGACTCGCCTCTGATCGTCCCCTTCGACGAGAGCCTCTTCGCTGCCAATCTCCACTACGACCGAGAGGTCGAGTCCTCGGTCACCACCTTTTTCGCACTCCGAGCCTCCAGCGGCGCACTCCTCGAGCAGATCGCAGACGAAGACTGGTCGCGCGCCGGCCGCCACGAAGAGCACGACCTCTACACGGTCGAGATCCTCGTGCAGAAGAACATCGAGCACGATGCCGCCCACCGGGCCCAGATCGGTCGAGCGCTCGCATCCGCCGACTGACCGAGACCGAAGAAGGAGATCAACCATGGCAACGCCACCGACCTACACCCAGGACGACGTCGAGGCGCTGATCTCCAAGATGGCGCTCGAGCGAGGCAAGCTGATCGCCGCAGCCGAAGGACTGCGCGGCGACGACGCCGACCGAGTGCCCGTCGACGCCGTCGGCGAGGAACAGTGGACGGCCAAGGAGCAACTCGCCCATCTCATGGAGATGGAGCGCGGCTACATCTCCTGGTGCCGCGCCGCGCTGGTCGAGACCGGCGCGGACGTCAGCAGCGTCCGCGGCATCCCCGTTGATATCCCCATCGAGCACGCCCCGGACCACGAAGTCCGAGAACTGCTCGACAAGCTCATCGAAGAGCGCGAGCGAACCAACCACTTCATCCGCTCGCTGCTGCTCGATCAGTTCTCCAACACCGCCGTCACTCCCGGCTTCGGCGAGCTCACCGTGATGCAGTACCTGCGCTCCTTCTACCGCCACGACCGTCAGCACACCGCCCAGATCGAAGGCCGCCAGTCCGACTACCGCCCCAACTTCGCCTCCGGCAAAGAACCCAACCAACGCCAGATGCGAATCGACCAGGTAGCCGCCCGTGAGCGCTGATCCCCCCTCGAGCGGAGTCGCATCTTGATCTCCCCCTTGAGGAGATATGCGCGTAAGACCCCATTCCCCTCTCCCCCCGCGGAGCGGGGGGAGATGCCGCAGGCAGAGGGGGGCGAGAGGGCCGCAAACCCTCCGCATCCCGACTCCGTATCCCATCACACCCCATAGGACCGCCGACCCTGGCCGCTCCACGTACCATTGGTCGCATGTCTCGACACGACCCTCAGGCCCATCAATGGCACGACGGCCGGCGCATGGTCACCGTCTGGGTCGGCCGCGGCCAGCAGTGGGCAGGCTCCGCCCGCGATCAGGCGCAACGTGCCAACCGGACACCGCGCAACCCGTTCCAGCGATTCGCCCTCTGGCTGATCGGCATCCCCCTGGGCATCCTCGCCGCCGCGCTCGGCCTCGCGTTCATGATTCTGGCCGCAATCATCGGCGTCGTCGTGCTCGGATTCATGATCTGGGCGGGCATGGGCTTCGCCGGAGCGGCAATGGCCTCCAACAAGGGCCGCCCGGCGCGTCTAGGCTGGCTCCTCGGCCTGACTCTCGGCCCAATCGGACTCTTCCTGGTCCGCCGCCTCCTGTAGGGGCGACCCTTGTGGTCGCCCAACCCACTGCAGGCCCACCACAGGTCCACTACAAACACCCAGCTTCGTCGAGCGCCCGACGAACATCGCCAGGCAGATCGTCAACAGCCCGTCGAAGCTGAGTCGCAATCCTGATCGCCTGGAATCCGAACGCCAGCGGATTGGCCAACCCCTCGGCGGGTTGCTCCTTGGCCACGCCGACAACGAGGTCGAGCACCTTGATCGAAGCGCGGTGAAACTCGCCAAGCTCGTCCGGCGGCTCGACCGACCGCAGCCGCTCCAGCGACGGCTCGCCAAGCTCGATCAGGTCGCCCCACGTCACAGACTCCGGCTCAATCAGCGTCTGCGCCGAGGCAATGCCGTCGGCGCAGAACACCGCATACTCATCCAGCGTCAGCCGCTCGCTCGACGCGCAACTCACAACCAACAGCGCAGCGAGGATCAGCAAAGCCACGACCGGCCCACGCGTCATGCAACCTCCTCATACAGCTTCACACTTCGTGACCGTCAGCATGATCGTCAGCGCCCCGCGACCCTATTATCTTGACCGTGAAGCGGGAGGCTGTGCATGTCGGCGCCGTATCGGGTGTTCGTGACTCGCGAGTTGCCGGGCAATGGCTTCGCCGCCATGCGCGACGACCCCGATTTCGATCTCGACGTCTGGCCCGAAGATTTTCCGCCGTCGCGCGAAGAAATTTTCAAGCACGTCGGCGGTGTCGACGGCCTCGTCTGCCTGATCACCGACACGATTGACGCCGCCGTCCTCGACGCAGCCGGCGATCAGCTCAAAGTCGTCTCGCAGATGGCCGTCGGAGTCGACAACGTCGATGTCGGAGCCTGCGCCGCTCGCGGCATCCCCGTCGGAAACACACCCGGCGTCCTCACCGAGACCACCGCCGACATGGCCTGGGCCCTGATCCTGTCGTCCGCGCGACGAGTTGTCGAGGCGGCCGAGTACGTCAAGGACGGCGAATGGAAGACCTGGACCCCGACCCAGATGGCCGGCATCGATGTCCATGGCTCAACCCTGGGCGTCATCGGCTTCGGCGCAATCGGGCAGGCAATCGCCAGGCGAGCCCAGGGATTCGGCATGCGAGTCCTCTGCTGGAACCGAACTCCGCGCCCCGACGAAGCCGCCGCCGTGGGAGCCGAACAATGCGGCTTTGAAGACCTGCTCTCCAGGTCCGACTTCGTCTGCGTCAGCATTGCTCTGACCGACGACACCCGACAGCTAATCAACGCGGAGGCCTTCAGGCGGATGCACCCCGGCGCAATCCTGGTCAACACGGCTCGCGGACCAATCGTGGATGAGGCCGCGCTGGTCGCCGCCCTGCAGGAAGGTCAGATCCGGGGCGCTGGACTGGATGTCACCGCCATCGAGCCGCTCTCCATGGACTCGCCACTGCTCACCATGGACAACGTCATCGTGCTGCCCCACATCGGCTCCGCCTCGATGGCCACGCGCGGCAAGATGGCCGACATCGCCGTCGCCAACCTCCGCGCCGGATTGGCCGGTCAACCGCTGCCCCATTCAGTGTCATGGTCGGTGGGGGGCTGATGGCGGAGCACGGTCGAGCCGCCTGGACGCCGCAGGGCGATGAACCCGGCAACCTTTGGCTAGCCAGGGCCCTCTGGGACTCCGGCGGCATTATGTTCGGCGACTTCGACCTCGGCGCAACCCTCGGCTCCCCCGTCTACCTCAACGTCCGCCGCCTGATCGCCCATCCCTGGGCCTTGCGCCGGATCGGCGAGCTGCTCAGCGACGAAACCCGCATGCTCGGCGGCATGCTCCGCCCCACCATCGCGCCCTTCGAACTCATCGCCGGCGTGCCGATGGGCGGACTCCACGCCGCGACCGCCTTCTCGCTCTCCAGCAATGTGCCCATGATCTACATCCACCCGACCAGCCAGATCCGCCACGTCGCCGAAGAAATCGAGGGCGCATACTACCCCGGCCAGACCGTGATCCTCGTCGACGACCTGATGACCCGCGGCGGCTCCCTCTCTGAAACAGCCGACCTGCTCCGCTCGGCCGGTCTGATGGTCCACGACGCCTTCGTCCTCATCGACCGAGGCGCAGGCGGAGTCGAACGCCTCCGCCGCGAGGGCATCAAGGTCCACTCTCTCCTCACCCTCGAGGGCCTGCTCAACTACCTCCTCTCGCGCGACCTGATCACCGAAGCGATGTACGCCAGGTGCCTCACCTGGCTCGAAGGCGTGCGGGGCGACAACCTGTGAGCTTTCTCAGAACGTTGCTCGCATTCGTCAGCGGAGCGATCGCAGCCATTCTCTGGCTGGAGCGCCAGACCTCCTCCCGCCCGGCGCCGCCGGAACGCACGCCGCCAGCCCCGGACCCGCAGCCTCCTGCGCCGGAGCCGGACAGGATCGTCGAGCGTGTCGTCGTGCCCGATCCCGAGCAGGCCGCGCGGATCGAGGCGCTTCAGGCCGAACTCGACGAGCAGCGCGCAATCCGCACCGCCGAGCCGACCGATCCTCACCCCGGCGTCGACGCCATCCGAGCCGCCCGAATCCGAACCCTGGAGCTGGAACATGAGCTCGCCCGAGAACGCGACGACGCCGCGCCGCGCTGGGATCGGATCGAACCGCCAGCAGCCGACGAGCTAGTCGACGCAGCCGCCGAACATCTACCCAGGGTCGCGCTCTGGGTCAACCCCGATTCCCTCGACCCGCCGGCGCTCTGGCAGACGCTGGGCGCAATGCAGGAGTTCGCCGAGGCCTCAGGCGGCGCCTGGTTCGAGTTCGACGGAGACTTCGCCCGCTGGTGCGCCGAGAGCGCCCATCCCCACGCGCTCGACCCCGACCAGCCGGGCATCGACAACGACAGACCGACATTCGCGGTCGAGGCCAAAGTCAATCGATCGGGCCAGATGGTCGTGCCCAGCTACGTGCAGGTCGGCGAACAACGCCTCTACTACGTCGACGACGTGGCAGGAGAGACGGGCCGCATGCACGTGGTGGGATCGGGCTAGCGCCGGCTGTTGAAGAACTGGCAACCGGGCGTGTCGGCGTCGGGCGCAAGGACCCCGCTGGCCGGGTGAGAGCAGGTTCCTCTCGCCCCGAACGCGTCGGCGCGGGGCGGCAGCCATTCGAGGCAATTGCCGCATAAGCTTGGTAACGACGGCGCGGGTGGCTCATCGAACACCATCAGCTCGCGCCGCTCACGCCGAGCCTCGCGGGCGCTGTGATAGCGGGCCGCCTGTTTCCTCGGCCGTTGGCTCGGCCGGCGACCCTTGCGGTTGCGGCGAGGCACGTCAGCGGCGTCCGAGCGCGTAGCGGTCGGCGTTGAGCAGCATCGACAACGCCGAGAGCCAGCGGTCGCGGACGACCGTGTAGTCGCGTCCGGTCCTGCGATTCGGATTACGCGGCACCCGGTGCCCGTACGGCCGCCGCAGCGCATAGTGCGAACCGATCCACTCGGTGCGCAGCGTCCGATCGGCTTGCGGCGCCCAGCGCACACGCAGCCGCGTGCGCCGCGCTCGCTTGCGATGAGGCGGGAACCATTTGATCACCAGGTCGCGCCCGCGCGACGGCTTGACCATGTCGACCGACGACGCGGGAATGTGCAACAGCGGACGCCCGTCCTCACGCAGGAACGTCGCGCCGTCGACATCGAGAATCAGGTCGCCCTGCTGGTCGGTGAAGGGCACCGGACCAACGAGCGTGGCCGCGTCGCGGCTGGGCAGCGCGATCGGGCGCTGCAAGGCGACATCGGCGCCGCAGCGATGGCAGGCGGCGCGTCCGTCGAACGTCTCTCGGTGGCAGGCGGGGCAGATCTTCATCGCTCTTCCGACTTCCCCCTGCGGAGAAGGTGCACCGGAGGCCCGGAGGGAGTCGCCCGCGGGGAGCCGCTTCGCAGCCTGCCCCCTGCTTGAACGGGGAACAGCTTCCTCAGAGAGGGAGCTCTAGCTGATTACACGCCCACCGGTGAGCCGAAGCGCTCGATCAGCTCCTCAGCCTGGCTAATCATGGTCTCCACGACCTCGGTCGCAGGTCGAATCGCTTTGATCAGTCCGGCGCCGTTGCCGGCCGGTCCGCCGACGAGCTCCTCGATGTGCGCTTCGCGTGCACCGCGCAGCGCCTCGCCGACGAGCAGACCCTGGAGCGGCATCGGCAGCGTAGGCGGCGCTTCCGGGCGCTCCCAGGCCTCGGTCCACGCGTTGTACATGTGGCGCATCGTTTTGCCCGAGTACATCCGGCCAATCCGGGTGTCTTCATCAACGGCGGCGACGAGCTTGTCCCATTGGACCTTGCGAGTCCACTCATCGGTCTCGCCTCGTTCCTCAGAGTCCTGGTAGGCCTCCCAGGTACCAAGGAAGGCGGTGCCGCACCAGATCGCCTCAGCGCCGAGCGCCAGGGCAGCGAGCAATCCGCGACCGTCCATGATGCCGCCGGCAGCGATCGTCTTGGTCGGGGCGATCGCGTCGGCGACCTGGGGGACCAGCGCCAGCGTGCCGATCCGGCCTGTATGCCCGCCGGCTTCGGTGCCCTGGGCGACGACCGCGTCAACTTTGGCGGCCGCGACGCGACGAGCGTTGCGCGTGTTCCCGACCAGCCCGATCACCTTCATCCCCTGAGCATGAGCGTCGTCAACCATCCAGCCAGGGTTGCCGAGTCCGGACGCGAAGACGGGGACTCGCTCGTCGAGGATGACCTCGACCTGCTTGCGGAAGTAGTCCTGCGTCAGCGGAGGTCGGTCGATCTCCGCCGAGGGATCAGGAATCTCAAACTCCTGCTTGAGCTGGTCGACGAAACGGTGGTGTTCGGCCGAAATCTCGAGTTCGAGGTCCTCGCGGTTGCCAGAGTCGGCAATCGACGAGGGCAGCAACAGGTCGACACCGAACGGCTTGTCGGTCAGCGAGCGAACCTTGGCGATCATGCCGTGCAACTCGTCGGGCGTGTAGCCGGTCGCGCCGACGACGCCCAGCCCACCGGCCTCGGAGACGGCGGCGGCCAGGGTCGGCCCGGCGGCGCCACCCATACCGGCGAGCATCACGGGGTACTCGATGCCGAGCAGGTCGCAGAGTTCAGTCTTTAGCGGGGAAGCCATATGCGGCCTTTCACTGATTCAGGAGTGTGAAGCGGATTTGGACGTATGGTACCAGCGCCTATTGGTCGGCCGACTCAGAGCGTCTCTCGAGAGACGGGGTAAGACGGCTGAGGCTGGTGAACCTGGCAGGAGTTGACAAATGGATGGGCCTGAGGCTAGTCTGATGCCTAGTCAGTTCATCATTTGAGACAGGAGGTGTGATGTGAGTAGAGGTTACGCGGAGCGTGAGCCGAACCACTGGCAGGTGCAAGAAGCCAAGGCGAAGTTTAGTGCGGTCCTGGACGCCGCCGAAGAGGAAGGTCCGCAGATCGTCACCCGGCGCGGAGTTGAGACCGCGGTCATCGTCCCGATCGAGCAGTGGCGGCTACTGACTCAGCATCAAACGAGGTATCGGAGCGTGAAGGAGTGGCTGTTGGCTCCCGAGGCCCGGGGCGAGATTCCACTGCCCGACCGCAAGAGGTTTCGATTGCGGCCGTTGCCGGACCTGTTTGAAGACTGATGTACTTGGTTGACACCTGCGTTGTCTCGGAATTGCGCCTGATCGAGCCGCACCCTTCGGTTCTGGCTTGGTTCCGGTCAGTGCGCAATAGTGACCTCCATCTGAGTTCGATCACAATCGCCGAGTTGCAGCGAGGAACCCAGATGGTCAGAGCCAAAGACCCTCTGTTCGCCGACGAGCTTGAGTCGTGGTTGGAAGAGGCGATGATCGGTCAATTTTCGATTCTGCCATTCGACACGGCAGCCGCGCTGGAGTGGGGGCGCATGGCACTCAGAGGCGATGACAAGAACTCGCTCGACGCAATGATCGCCGCGATCGCTCGGACGCGAGACCTAACGGTCGTGACCCGGAACGTAAAGGACTTCGTGCCGCTCGATACCTACTGTGTCAATCCGTTCGAATATCTCGGATGAGATGCTCGGTGGCAGTCACGTCCCCGCCGGCCCAACGATCGTGATCTCCTCGCCCAGTGCCGCCAGACCCAGCGAGTGCTGCAGCTCATCCGTCTTCCAGGCCATGACGATCCCTCCTGTCAGGTCCCGATACAGACGCTCGAGCACCCGCCCCTTGACGTATGCGTGCGCGCCCGTCGTCTTGATGCTGATCTGAGCGACCTCCTCAGCCATCCTGCGCAGGTGATGCGTCGTTCGGACCTGCATACGGATGAATGACTGCCGATCGTCGTAGGCCCGGTCGACTTCGCTCACGGCGTGGTAGAGCATCGTCCGACCCGAAGCAAGCCAGCTATCCATCTCACCGAGCGCCATCTGCGCCCAGGCCTGCTGGGAGCGCAGCTCGTTCGTGCCGCCAAGCGGGCTGTTTGCCGAGGCCAGATAGCCGCGCCTCTGTTGCAGGTATTCGACCGTCTCGTCGAACATCGCCTGCGCATTGCCCAGCCAGATCGCACAGATGCCCAGGCCCGGCAGCGCCCGTCGCTGCCACAGCAGTTGAGGAATCATCTGCTCGCCCATGCGCAACAGCGAGAGCGGAACCACGAAACAGTCCGCGCGCGGAACGCGCAAATCCTCAATCACCATGTCATGCGACGCGGTGGCCCGTAGGCCCATTCCGTTCCAGTTGCCGCGATTCGTGATCGCCTCGTTCTCCAGCTCGGGCAATGAAATCACGAGATCGGGCTCCGCCGGACGCTCGATCAACGCGCCGACCATGGCGAAGCTGGCTGCATCTGCGCCTGAGGCGAAGCCGGCTCGCCCCGAGATCACCAGATCGGTCCCGTCCTCAACCGCCATGAAACCGGTCGACGTGTTGTCCAGCTCGCCCGAGGGAATGCTGCCCGGAGCGCAGCACCATGCGCCCTCGGCGCAAGCCTTGAGCATCTGGTCCCGGTGCGGGAATGGCGGTAACGCTGTAGCGATGCCGGTCACAAGCAGGTGCATGTTTAGGGCGACCGCGGTCGATGCGTCGCCGTAAGCAATTTCCTCGATCAGCCGGATGTACGTCTCGCCATCGGCCTCAAGACCGCCAGACGCCTCGGGGATCAGCAGTCCAGGAATGCCAAGCGCCGCCAATTCATTGAAGTTCTCGATCGCCAGTTCACCGTCACGGTCGGCGTCCGCCGCGCGGTCGCGGAACGGTCCGCGCGCGAGTTCTCGGACCTGCTCGATCAACTGCTGTGAGGCCTCGGCGTCCATGAAATCTCCCGTGACTGCGATCAATGAGAACGAAATCAGCGTATCGGCCGGCTCCCGTCGAGCGTTAGCATTCCGGCAGGACTTCGCGTCCTCTGGAAAGGGTCACGAGAAAGGACCGGGCCGATGCCATCGATCAACACCTTGCACGGAGAAGTGGACACCTCGGAACTGGGCCGCACGCTGATCCATGAGCACATCGGGATCCGTTCCCCCGGAATCTCGGAAAATTGGCCGGAACTCTGGGACGAGGCCGGCTGTGTGGCGTCGGCCGACGAGAAGCTGAATGCGCTCCAGCAGCGCGGCGTGAGCACCGTGGTGGACCTCTCTACCGCCGACCTGGGCCGCGACATGGGCTTCCTCCAGAAGGTCTCGCGGGTGAGCTCGATCAACGTCGTGCTCTGCACCGGCATCTACTGGCTGCGCTCGATGTACTGGCGCGGACGCCCGGCCGAGCTAATGACAGAGGTATTCATCAAGGACATCACCGAGGGCATCGCCGGCACCGACGTCAAGGCAAACATCATCAAGCTCGCCTCCGACGAACAGGGCGGCGGAGTCGACCGCTACAACGAGAAGTGCCTCCGCGCTGGAGCCCGCGCTCACCGCGCGACCGGCGTACCCATCGCCACCCACAACGGACCGCCCGAGCTCGGCGCGCTCCAGCAGGACGTCTTTGAAGATGAGGGTTGCGACCTCTCGCGCATCGTGATCGGCCACGTCGGCGACACGGCCGACACCGACTACCTCAAATCCCTGATGGACCGCGGATCCTACGTCGGCCTGGACCGCTTCGGGCTGGACCAGATCCTGCCGTTCGACGACCGCGTCAATACGGTCGTCAAGCTCGCGGCAGACGGCTACACCGAGCGGATGCTGCTCGCCCACGACGCCTCCTGCTGCCTCGACTGGATTCCCGACATAGACGCCATGCGCGAGGCGCAGCCCAACTGGCACTTCAATCACATCTCCGACGACGTCATCCCGGCGCTGCTCGAACGAGGCGTGTCCCAGTCACAGGTCGACCAAATGCTGATCGGCAACCCTCGCGACCTCTTCGAGAAGCAGGGCGCGTACTAGGTGGCGGCTTCCGACCTCGATCCTGCTGACGTCCTCTCAGCCGCGCGAGCCGGATTTGCCGGTGCGGACCAGGAGGAATCGGCGGGCGACGTCGCGGCGCGAGGCCGTCTGTGGCGTGCAGGCGCCATCCTCGCAGAGGCCGAGACATCCGCAAGCGACGGTCTGAGCGCGGCCCAGGCAGTAGGCGCCGCCTTGCGCCGCGCGCTCGGCGACGGCAGCGATCAACCCGGCGACGCGCTCGGCGTTGAGGTCGAAGCCGAACGAGAAGCTCGAAATCCCGAAGGCCTGATCGGTCTGATCCAGACGCCGCTCCCCGGACATCACGGACTCATCCTCCGGGACGCTGAACAGGTCGCGCGCGGTTGGCCGTTTGACGCCCTGAGAGCTGACGGCCGCACAGCGGCCTGGGTCAAGCAGCTGAATCGCGAAGCACGCCGACCTGGGGCGCGATTGGCGCCGAGCACATCGGTCGAGGTCTTTACGACTGTCGAAGCGCTGGGAACGGTCGCTCCGACCGACGGAGAGCGGATCGCGCCCCGGTCTGGCGGCTTCCGGGTCGTCGACATCGGCGAAGTGCTGCCCGATCGGCTCTCAGGCTCGGCACTTCAGGCAGCGGCCTGGCTCTTGCGACACCAACGACCGGACGGATCGTTCGCTTACGAGTACGCGCCTCCCACCGACGGCAAGGATGGCGGTTGGACGCCCTACGACCAGCTTGTGCGCCAGTGCGGCTGTGCTTGGGCCGTCGCGATGGTCGCGCGACTGACTCGAGACCGCGGCATCGGCGAAGCGGCGGCTCGGGCCATCGGCGGAATCCTTGAGCGGCATCTGCGCCGCGACGGTCCGGGCAGACTGTTCTACCTCAAGGACATGTACGGCGAGGCCAAGCTGGGAGCGCCGCCGCTGCTGCTGCTTGCGATCACCGAGTTGGGATCCTCGCTCAGGATTCCCCGCGAGACCGTGGAGCAGCTGACGGCCTCGCTGCTGGCGGTGCAAGGTCCCGATGGTCACTTCGGCACGAAGGCTCGCGGCATGGAACTGGAAGGCTCTGAGACCTACTACGCCGGACAGATCGTGTTGGCCCTGGCGAGGCTCTACGGCGTCCGCAAGCGGCAGCGTTTGCGAACCGCCGTCGAGCGTTCACTCAAGCACTATCAATCCCGCTGGCAGGACGAGGACGAACGCGACCTCTCCTTTACCACTTGGATGATCCAGGCCTGCGACCAGTGGCATGCGCTGCTCGGCGATGATCTCTCCAGGAGCTACGCCTACGAGATGGCCGACTGGGCCCTCCGGGAACAGCACGGCGAAGACTGTGACAACCCGCTCTGGATTGGCGCGTTCCAGAACACGCCCGGAATCGGCACCGCCGCATACAGCGAAGGCATCGCCAGCGCTCTGGCTATCGCGCGGCGCGCCGGCGACGAGGAACATGCGGAGCGCTACCGACAGGCCTTGCTGTTGAGCATGAGATTCCTGCTGTCGCTGTCATTGGACGTTCCGGAGCACGCCCTGGTCGGAGGCGCCGAGCACGCCGGGGCCGTCCGCTCCGCCCTCCACCGTTCGGGGCTCCGCTGCGACAACGCCCAGCACTACCTGATGTCGATGCTGCGAGCGCGGGCGCTGTGTTGGGATAGCGAATAGCCTCTGACTTCTAGAGCGAACGGACGTGCTGGTATCAAGAGAGGACAGGTGAGGGGACGTTGCGTTGGCGATTCGCATTGACCGTCCGCGATTTCGGAACATCTTCGCGCGCATGGAGATTCCCCATGCGGCGGATGACTTCGTGGACGCGGTTGAGGACACGATCAACGCGGGTCGCGAGGGACTGGCACCCAAGGAAGATCTTGATGGCATGGAGGCCGGACTGAGAGCTGACGCAACTAAACGAGAAGCTCGGATTCTGCAGAAACAGCTGGTCATAGTCAACAGCTGGTCATAGTCGGCGTGATCCTTGGGGCAATGGCAATCGCTACCGGCGTCATCATCGCAGTGGTCACACCCTCCTCCTAGGGCCTGTTCACAGTAGCGGTTAGACCTGTCAGAGTGAGTGTGCGGCGGCGCGGCTTGGTGACCAGATGAGATTGACGGATGCTTAGTACGAGCGGGTCGCGCCGTTGCTGCCGACGCCGCGCGGCAAGTTGACGGTCCCCCAGCGCCAGGTGCTGGACGCGCTGTTCTACATCGCGAAGGAAGGTTGCACCTGGCGCGGTCTGCCGGCCGAGTTCGGCCCCTGGCACACGAT
>JAJDYG010000013.1 GCA_022822855.1 Dehalococcoidia bacterium | reverse complement strand
CCGGCGCCCCGCGGCTGAGGATTACAGGTTCTTCCAGATGCGCTCGGTGTTGGTCGCGCCCCAACCGGGGTTCCAGGCGTTGTAAGTGTCGATCTCGTTGAACAGGTAGCCGCGCCGCGCCGCAATGCGGTACGGGTTGACGGCGAACACTCGCCACATGTTTTCGAGCTCGCGGACCCGGATCTTCTCGAGAATCTCCGAGCGCTTGTCGACATCCAACTCCTGGCGCTGGTCAAGGCACCACTGGTCCACGTCTGGGTCGCTAATGCCGTAGAAGTTGCCCGGGCTGTCGGTGTGCAGCTTGCCGTAGGCCAGGCCGTCGGCGTCCATCTCCGCGCCGATCAACCAGGTGAAGAGGGCCTCCGAGAAGTCCCGGGTCACCAGGCGGGCGATCCAGGTCTCGAGGTCCACCTGCTCGTGAATCGCGTTCACACCCAGGTTGTTCTTCCACTGGTCGACGATCAGCAGGAAGAGGTTCAGGTACGAACCCGGCACGGTGTACATCGCTGCCTGGAACTCGAGCGGGTTGGAATCGTTGTAGCCGGCCGCGTCGAGCAGCTGGCGACCCTTGGCCGGGTCGAAATCGGCAAACTCGCCAAGCTCGGCAGTCGTCCACGGCCATTCGCGGAAGCCCCACGGCGATTCATCGTCGCGGAAGAACGTCCAGTTCTGCCCATATCCCGCAGCCGCGAGTCCGTTGTAGATGCCTTCCTTCTGCTCCTCGCGGTTCATGCCCAACGAGAGCGCCTGGCGGACACGCGGGTCGTTGAAGGGCTCGACGCTCAGGTCCTTGAAGGTCATGTACGGCTGCCAGCCCGGAGGCGGGGCAGTGACCTGCACCACGGTGTCGGGCTGCGTTTCCAGCGCCTGTTCGAAGTCGAAGATGTCCTGCAACGTGATCCGGTCGATCACTCCCGTTTCCCACGCCGCCCACTCGGACTCGCGCTGCGCGACGAAGTCCGGGCCGTGCAGCGCGTCCATAAACGGAAGTTGCATCCCGGATCGCGGGTCCTTCTTGAAGTAGGTCGGGTTCTTGGACGCTTTCCACTCAGCGCCCTGCTCCACGAAGTCGAGGACGTACGGACCCGTGCCGACCGTGTTGCGCCAGTCGTCCAGGACTGTGTAGTCGTTGGTGATGAACTCCGGCGCCGCCACCACGTGGAACGGATTCATCATGTTGTTGAGCAGGTATGCAGCCGGCTCAAGCAAGTTGAATCGCACCGTGTTGGATGCGTTGTCGTAGTCGATGTCCTTGACCGCGGTGTACGACGACGCTTGGACGGGCACCGGGTCTTCTTCGGCGTTGTGTCCAAGGAAGGAACCGTCCCGAAGCGCGTCATACGCGATCTTGACGTCTTCCGCGGTCATGGCGCGACCGTCGAGCGGCGCCTTGTCCTGCCAGGTGATTCCGTCGCGGAGCTGGAAGACAAGCGTGGTCTCGTCGGGAATCTCCCATCCGGCGGCGAGGTCGCCCTCGTTC
The DNA here is from genome assembly GCA_022822855.1 of Dehalococcoidia bacterium. GTDB lineage: Bacteria > Chloroflexota > Dehalococcoidia > Bin125 > Bin125 > Bin125. Next base: position 30,018 of record JAJDYG010000013.1, on the reverse strand, counting down.
TCGTAGTAGTGAGCATTCGCCCAGTCGTCCATCGGGAAAACGACGAGCTGGCTGTAGAACATCGGAGCGAACGCAGCCATCAGGTTCGCGTTCGGTCCCAGCACGTTCCAGTTCGCAGCCGGCAAGTGGGCGAGGGTCCAGGTACCGCCGTACTTGGGGCCGTCGGCCTGCCCCGGAAGATTCTGCAGCTTCGACCAGTGGTAGCGCAGCCGCCACTCTTCCTCTGGCGTCAAAGACATCGCCTCTTCTTCGGCGGTCAACTGGCCGGGAAGGAGCGCGACGGCCTCTTCTTCCTGTACCTCTTGCTGCGTGGTCGCCTGCTGCGCGGCGGTCTGCTGGGCCTGCTGTTCGGCCTGCTGCTGCGCCGCCGGTTGAGGCTGCGCCTGCTGTTGCTGCTGCACCTGCGCCGCTGCGGGCTGCGCGTCGTCATCGTCATCGCCACAGCCGACCAGCGCCAGCCCCGCCGCGCCGACGCCGGCGCGGGCCGAAGCGCTCATCAACGAGCGGCGGCTGAGCCGCTGACGCTGCATCCGTTTCCAGTAGTTTCGCTCTGCCATCTGTCGCTCCTCGCATCTGGACGCTGGTCGCGGGTGTCTGAACCGTTTGCACGGCCAGCGATACGCGTCCGCGTAATATAGCGGTCTGAGAGCCGTTTTGCACGAGAGTCGCCCAATGACCGACGCAGACGCCGAATTGATCGAATCCCGGGTCCGGGGATTCCTCGCTCAGACCGAGATTCCCTACGAGACCATCGTTTGCCGTCCCGATCAGGCCGACACAGCGGTGTTCTGCGAGGTGTTCGGAACACCGTTTGAAGCCTCGGTGAACACCATCCTCGTGGGGTCGAAGAAGGAACCGAAGAGCTACGCCGCCTGCCTCGTGCTGGCGAACACCCGACTCGACGTCAATCGCACCGTGCGCAAGGAGATGGGCGTGCGTAAGTGCTCGTTTGCCTCATTCGAGGAGACCGAAGCCGTCACCGGGATGCTCTCCGGCGGGGTGACGCCGTTCGATCTGCCGGATGAGATCCCGATCCTGATCGACGCCCGGATTGTCGGCGAGGACGTGATGTGGTTGGGCGGCGGCAGTCGATCACTCAAGGTCGGAGTCAAGGCCGACGACCTCGCCCGGCTGCCCAACGCACGTGTGGTGGAAGGTCTGGCCGGCTAGCGGACGCTCAGCCCCCGCCTAGCTCTCGCTCGAGCGCCACAATCTCCTCGATCGGCACCTCGCCGTCTCCGAGACCAGCTCGCAACGCGCGCTTGGCCATGAGCTGCAGGGCGCGATTGGCGGGCGTCGAAACGTTGTGTTCCAGGCCAAGCAGCACGATTTCGCCGTTCAACCAATCGGTCTCGATGGCGGGCGCGCCCCGCCTGAACGACTGCCAGGTTGAGCTACCGCCCCGCTCCACTCCGGGAATCTCGCCAGCGCTGAAGGTCGCCGCCCGTCTCTCGCCAACTTCCGAGCGTGACGCGTAATCGATGCCTGCCGCCTCGTAACAGGCGAGCGCCTCGTCCCGCATCCTCCTGATGAATGCGCGAACGTCGTTGCCTGCTGAGCGCAGCGCGGTCTCGCCGCACAGCGCACCCACTGCGTTGCCCAGATTGTCGAGCAGCTTGCCGTACTTGAGTCTCATCACGTCCGGGTCGGGCTGGGCGTTGAAGCCCGCGCTCGTGAGGTCGGCGCAGAGCTGTGTGACCGTTGGGTCAACGCCGGTCGGGTACCTGCCGCTGTCCAGCAGCCCGGGCTTGGGTTCGCCAAACAGCGCGATCTCGCCCGGGACCAGGAACGTCGCGGGCATCACGACCAGCATCCCGTAGACGTTGAGAAAACGCCGAGCCACGGTGCGCTCGTTGCCGACGCCGTTCTGTCCGCAGACGATGGGGATTTCGGGTCCGGCGCAGCGTTCGAGGTCGTCCAGCGCCCCGGACGTGTCCTGTCCCTTCATCGTCAGGATGACGACATCGCCGTCGCCGAGCTCAAGCTCGGAAGGGTGCCCGACGGCATGGACCGAGATTCGCTGCTCGCTGCCGGGCCGCCGGACGAGCAGACCCCGATCCTGCATCGCGGAGAGGTGCGGTCCGCGAGCGATCAGAACGACATCACAGCCGGCCTGTTGCAGCAGCGCACCAATTCCTGCGCCAATCCCGCCCGCTCCGTAGATGATGTATCGCATGCTCACGTCCTCGGTCTCCGGCTCGATGTCCGCGAGCCGCTCCCGGTCCGACCAGTCCCAGTCTGAACAGCGCAGCGCGGCTGATGAACAGATCAGCCGCGCTTGCCCGTAGCCGTCACATTCGGACGACGGCCGCCAACGGGTTGAGTCGCTCTGTCTACTCAGTCGAGTCGTCGCCTTCCTCTTCCGCGCTTTGGTCCTGCGGACTTGGCGGGGGTCCGGCGAACATCGACTTGAGCTCGCTGGCCCGATCCTTGTCGGCCAAGGTCGGCTCGATCAGGATCTTGGCGCCGTTGAGGAATACGTCGGCATTGAGCTGGCTCAACTCGAGCGTGTAGGCCATGGCCATGGCCGAGACGGCCAGGTAGCCCTGAACCACCGGGTGATCCCAGACGACGAAGAGCATCTTGCCGTCTCGCACGGCATCGGCGAGTTCATCGCTGAAGCCGAAGCTGGCCAGCGCGACGGACTCTCCACTCTCCTCGATTGCCGTCAGGGCGGCGACTGCGCTGTCGTGGTTCAGGGTCAGAATGGCGCCGACGTCACCTTCTGCAATCCGTGCCCGGAGGACGCTGTCGAGATGCTCAGGCCGCCCGTGTTCGCCGTGAACTTCGCCGTAGCTGGTCGCGCTGACGAGGTCGACCGAGATGCGTTCGACTTCGCCGCCGTCGTAACTCTCCTCGACGCCGTCGCAGCGGTCGCTGAGGCCGATGTTGTCTTCCTCGTGGATGACGCAAATCAGGGTTCCGGTGACACCCGCCTCGTCGAACTCGTCGCCCGCGCGGACGCCGCCGGCGTGGTCGTCCAGGCCGATGTGGATCAGTGATCCGACGCTGTCGGCGTCTTCAGTGCCCGAGTTGAAGCTCACGACCTGGACGCCGGCCTCCTGTGCTTCGGCCAGCACATCGCGCAGGTCGTCGGCGTAGGGCAGGGAAGTAGCGAGCGTGATCGGATCGCGGCTGAGGCAGTCGGCGATGTCCGCCGCGTGCTCGGCGCTGTCTGCGGCCCCATACAGGACGATGTCGACGCCGTACTGGAAGCCGGCCACATCGGCAGCCGACAGTGTCCAGCGCCAGAATCGATCCTCGGCGGGGTAGGCGTGTCCGTGGACGCACATCACAGGTGCTGTTCGCTCGACGATGACTTCCGGTTCTTCCTCGGCAGTGCCGGTGACGGCGATGGCGTTGGTGTAGCGCCATTGCTCGGTCTCCGCGTCCACGGGCAGGAATCGAGCCGGCGGAGCTTCGAGGTCAACCCAGACTTCTTCATCGTCGATCTGCTGGAGCTTGACCTCCACCCGACCGTCGTCGAGCCGCTTGACGCCGATTCGAACTTCGCTGGTCACACTGACCGCCGCCTGTATAGCGCTGAGCGCGATCGCGCCAAGCACGAGTCCTACGACCAATGTCACCAAATGAGATTTGCCCACACGTCTCATGGATTCTCCTATTGAATACCGGTGTTCGATTGACTTCCTACTGAGCATAACGTTGGGTCTCGCTTGTCAAAGTCACCATCCGGCCCGGGGAATCCGCGTGGCGTTCGCGGAGGAGGCTCCGAGGCCGGCCCTCGTTGGGTCGGGGGTACCATGCCTAGCGACCGCAGACCGAACGTGTTGGAGCGTTAGCCATGACCGAACAACAGACACTTCCGCAGATCGAGGGTGAGCTTCAGGCCGAGGGGCTGGAGGCGCCCGTCCGGATCGTCCGCGATCGCTGGGGCGTCCCGCATGCTGAGGCGCAGTCGGCTCACGACGCCTTCTTCGCCCAGGGATTCTGCCTGGGCCAGGATCGCGGCTGGCAGCTTGAACTCTATCGGCACATGGCCCACGGGCGAGCCGCCTCGCTGCTGAACAAGGGGCTATTGCGGATCGACAAGATGAACCGCACGCTCGGATTCGGGCGCGACGCGGCCCGGGAGTGGGAAGAGCAATCAGACGAGGCGAGGATGATCCTGCAGGCCTACGCCGATGGCGTCAACGCGGCAATCGCCGCCGGTCCTGCGCCGGTGGAGTTCGGCCTGCTCGACCACGAGATGCAGCCCTGGTCGCCGGTCGACTCGTTGGCCATCCTCAAGATGGTATCGGCGAACGTGCATTGGGCGACCAAGATTGGCAACGGCGAGGTCGCGTCAAGGCTCGGGGTCGAGGCGTTGGAGGCGCTGATTCCCGATGTGCCTGCCGATTCCGCCCTGATCGCTCCAGCCGGCGCCTCCTGGACCAACGGCGCGCATGCCTTTGCCGGGGCGCTGGCGGATTTGGAGGCGGAGCCCGGAACCCGCCGCGGCGGCCTTGATGGCTCCAATTGCTGGGTGATCGACGGGGCGCACACAGCCAGCGGCAAACCGCTGGTCGTCGGCGACCCTCATCTCGCCTTCAGCGTCCCGCCGCAGTGGTATGTGATGCACATGGACTGTCCCGAGTTCACGGTCGCGGGACCGTGCAGCCCGGGCTATCCCGGCCCGGTCTACTACGGACACAACACCGAGATTGCTTGGACGATGACCCATGCGCAGGGTGACCGCTGGGACGTCTATCGCGAGCGCGTCGTTCGCAACGGCTCCGGCCCCGAGGCGCGGTGGCTCGATGGCCGCGAGGCGCTGCAGCGGCGCGACGAAGTGATCGAGATCCGCGGTGAAGAGCCCGTCACGCAGACCGTCTGGTCGACGCGGCATGGTCCGGTGGTGCACGGCGATCCGGAATCCGACGACGAGGTCCTGGCTGCGCGATTCGGTCTGGCCGACCCGTGCCACGACTTCGACGGGATGCTGACGATCTTCACCGCCGACAACATCCACGATGCACGCCAGGGCTTCCGCCGCTATGACTCAATCTCAGGCAACTTCTGCTTCGCCGATCGGCACGGAGACATCGGCTACCAGTACACCGGCCGGGTAGCGAAGCGACCGGCGAGGCTCACGCCCGTCAATGGTTGGGATGGGACGCATGAGTGGGACGGCGACATTCCCGTCGACGAGCTGCCCCAGGACCTGAATCCTGACAACGGTGTGATCATCACGGCCAACAACCGCACCACGACCGACGACTACCCGTACTACCTCAGCTTCAGTCAGACTCCCTATCGCGCGGACCGTCTGCGCGAGCTGTTGCGAGGCCGCGACGACTGGTCGCCCGAGGATATGCCCGAGGTGCAGTCCGACCAGACCAGTCTCCACGCGCGCTACATCGCGGACCGCGTCGCGCAGGCTGCGGTCTCAGGAGACTCGGCGGTTGAGATGCAAGCGCTGCTGTCGGATTGGGACGGGCGCATGGCGATCGATTCCGCCGAGGCGCTTGTCTACTACGAGTTCTGCGAGCAACTGATCGCCGCGACCGTTCGGCCATACTTCAATGCGCCGGCTCGGGTTGCGCAGAGTTCCTACGAGGAGATGCGCATCCTGCACGAGCAGTTGAAGGCCGACAGCCCGCTGACTTTGCCGGAAGGCAAGTCGTGGGATGAGATGATCGATGCGGCGTTGGCCGCCACGGCGACGGTGCTCGCGGAGCGTCATGGCGGCGACAGGGGCGCCTGGCGGTACGGTGAGGTTCATCCGGTCACCTGGCGTCATAACCTGGGCCGCGACCCGGAGCGGGCGGCGCGGTTCAACGTCGGCGACTTCCCCAAGGGCGGCGACGGGAACACACCGAACAACGCGACGGGACTGATCAACCAGCCGGCCGATCATGGGGTCAGCTATCGGCAGATCTTCGACCTGTCGAATCTCAACGGCGCGCGGATCGTGTTGCCGCCCGGGAATTCAGGGCGTCCGGACAGCCCCCATTACAGCGACCACATCCACAAGTGGCTCGACATGGAGTACTTCCCGCTCTATATCGAGTGGGACGACATCGAGGCCAACGGCGAGGGCAGCCTGAGGCTCTCGCCCGCCTAGGGCGTGTTCACAATAGGCTCATTCCACGTTGCCCCGTGCTGGACACGGGGCCCAGACCTCGACGCCTGGGAGCGGCAACGCCGTCGTCCTTGGCTCAACGGTGGAGCGGGCGCACTCACGCGCGAGCATCGAGGTGAGGCCAAGGTCATCTCGCGCATGAACTTGGGAGCTCTGGGCCCCGTGTCAAGCACGGGGCGACGATCGCTTGGCGTATGGCGCTTGGCGTGGGCCGTTCTGACTCGCGTCGGCTTACACCAATATGAATCATCCCGCTGAGACAGAAGTGTGAACACGCCCTAGGGCAGGGACAGTTTCCCGTCGCGCGTGGCCGTGATCCAGAGCGCGGGATAATCCCACAATCCCGGATCCCATGCGGTGGCCACACGCGGCCAGATCAGCTCCCAGGACTCGTCCGCGCCGCGCCACTGCCAGACTCGACCGATCAGGCCTGGTTGGTTGGCATCGAACCGCGATAGCGCGTCAAGCGAGTCGACACTTGCACCCAACCAGGTGGCGCTGTTGAAGCCGCGGACGAGCTCTATGGAGTACGAGGACAGAGCTTCACCGCCCGCCGGGACAAAGAAGTCCCGCGGTGGACGACCGGATAGCTGCAATCTGACTACATCTCCAGGAAGAAGCTCGCGGAGGCCGCCACGATCGGGGCTCTGGCTGTCGGGTATCGACGGCGACCAACCTCGCCAACCTCCATCTGAGGACCGGTAGACCCAGGCCGTCTGGACCCAGCGCCGGACCGGCGCCATCGCCTGCTCGATGCTGACTTCAGGTCCGCTCCAGGCGAACCACTGCACGCCGCCCTGGAATCTGACCCGCTGAGACGGAATGAACGAGGGCGAGAACTCTGATGTCGCCCCGGCGGACTCGGTGGCCAGCGATCGGAGGACACCCGATGGGATCACGGAGATGCTGATCGTCCAGTTGCCGTTGCGATCAGCCGGTTGGGTCGTCGTCAGCCGCGATTCGCGCGATCCGTTGCGCTCGAAAATGTGTACCCGGCTGCCGGGCGACGCCGTGCCGGTTAGGGTCGACCGGAAACTCTGGTCGCCGACCTTCCGCACTGTGTGGTCGAGGATCACCGGATGATTCAAGAGTCCGTTGGGGCCGCGATCTCTGTCTCGGACATCATTGGCCGTGGGTCCGTCCGCCCCGAGGTCGATATCGAATCCATTGCCGCTGAACTGATTCTGGCCAAGTGAACTGCGCGAGGACATCCCGCCCACGAATGAGTTGTCCTGAGACGCTGAGCCAACCACGGAGATGCCAGCGCGTGACGCGTCACTGATCAGGTTGCTTCGCGCCTTGCCCCGCACAACGTCGTCGCCGAACCGGATTCCCCAGGCAAGCCGATCATCGCTGTCGAATGTCACTCGGGTTGCCACGCTCGCGCCGATCGCATTGGAGTCGACGAACGGCTCCTCTGTCTCAGCCAGACGAATCCCGAACTCGGCGCCGCAGACATGATTGCCGAGCCCTGTCTCTCCGCCGATCGTGATCTCGGTTCCTGAGCGGACATCGATCGCCGCCTCCGTCGGTCCTTGACGGGCGCCGGCGACGACATTTCGGGTGAGGCTCACGCGTGTCGTAACCGAGTCGGCGACGACGATGCCGAAGTCTCCCGCCGCTACATAGTTGTTGCGCAACTGGATCTCGGCCGCGCCGAGGATTACGGAGATCCCGCGTTCTTGGTTCGGTCGGACCCTTGCCTGAGGCAAGCCTCTGACTTGCGGACGATCCGAACCATCGCTCGGCGCCAATCCGACCCAGTTGTTCTCGATCAGCGCCTCTCGCGCGCCCTGCTCGATTGCGATCCCGACGCGATTCCCCGCAACCACGTTCGGCCGTCGACTCCCGACTCGCGCATTCGCCGAACCGGGACCCAGAAACACTCCCACATCGTTTGGCGCGAGCGCCCCGTCGCGCCGGAGACCAATCCAGTTTGCATCCAGGCTGACTTCAAGCCGCGTCTGCCTGAGCTCGATTCCTGCCACCTCACTGTTGCCGATCGTGTTGTCCTCAATCGTCGCCTGAGCGGAGTCGACGATCAGGATGCCGTCGTCGTTGGGCAAGCGGGATCCATCCGGACCAATGCCAATCACGTTGTCCCTGACTTCAGCGTCCACGCTGCCGCCTCCGCCGATCACGATCCCGTGGCCCGTCCGCCCGTAAACGCTGTTTCCTCCGATTCGGTTGTCGATTATTCGAGCCTCGCTGGCTCCACCAATCACAGCAACGCCGCTGAGACGATTCGGCGACGCGCGACCATCGGCGCGCATGCCGATCCAGTTACCTTCGATCCTGGCACGGCTCGCTTCGACGCCAATCACACCGATCCCGTAGCGCTCGAAGCCGTAGATACCCAGACCGCGCACCACGCCTTGAGCCGCTATCAGTTCCAGACCCGCCGCATCGCCAGCTCGCGATCCGTCCAACCACACTCGAGGAGTGATGTCAGCCGACGCATCCCCGCGTGAGGCGTCGATCGTGATTCCCTCATCGGACAGTTCCGGCAGTGGGGACCGCGGACGAATGGTCATGGCAGAGGCGAAACGAATCACATCGTCGCCGGAGGATTCGTCGGCTCCTTCGATCGCCCAACGCAGCGTGCCGGCACCGGCGTCGGCGTCCGAGTCGACCAGCCATTCGCTCGCTGGCTGGGCGGACGCCGTGATCCATATCGCGGCGCAGGCAGCGATTGCGGCGAGGGCGGCAATCCACAACTTCACGAAATCACTGTAGGGCGGATGCGGACAGGCGAAACCGTCAGCGACGCCTGACATTCTCAAGCAGCGCCGCTGAGCGAAGAACGAGGTGGAAGTTGTCATCCGGCATCAAGGTGAAATCCACCGCGCCCGGGACATCGGCGGTGAACCACGCCTGCCAGGCCCCGTTCTCCGTCCGCCGCCAGGCTGCCGACACTACGTCTGAGATCTCGGCCACGGCTTCGCTGACTGTCGTTTCCGACCCAAGCCAGGTCAGACTGTTCCAGCTCGCGCGCAACGGTTCGCCCTCGCCCAACAGATTGCCGATCAATCCGTTGTTGTTGACCTGGGCTTTGGCGATCAGCCATGCCTGAGCTGATGTCTGCTCGGGCTGCGGCCGGCCGTCGACATGCTGGAGGTCGAAGATTGCCGTCGCGACGCCGTCATGAGTCCTGCTGACCTGTGGATACACTTGCGCCCCGGCCCGAGAGACCACCGGCCACCACCGGACCCGGTATGAACCGGCGACGCGCTGGCCCAGCCGATCCAGGACCTCGGCGTAGAGACGATATCTCGTGGAGGAGGCGAATTCCTCGATCAGCACTTCATCGACTTCAGCGCGCGTAACTTCCGCGCGCAGGTACAGCGAGACTGGCGGTCCCGTCACCCGGATGGAGAGCTCGTCGCTCAGGTTTCGTGTCGCGCCGACCCAGGTCGCAGTGATCCTGGCCTGACCCAATCTTGCGCTTCGGCTGTCAAGATGAACGCGGGCGGTCCCTGAGTCATCGGTGACCTGAGATTCGCCGTCGCCATCCCACTCCACGACAGATCCGCCCTCAGCGCTGAACAGGATCCTCTCGTTGGGAACGCCTTGTCCACGTTCATCCTGGAGTAGCACCTGGATAGAACCCGCGCTCCCCTCCGCGCCCGCCTCGATCGCAGCACCCGCGATCGGCACGAGCCGCAGACGCTCGGGCTCGCCGTAGAGCTGGAACCGCATCGTCAGGGTCGCCGCGCCGCTTCTCGCGGCAATGGTCACGTCACCGGGCGGCGATGACAGGAAGACCGACACCTGTCCGAGCCGACTCGTAACCGCCGAGAGTGAGGTCTCCGAAGATGTCAACCCGGCGCGCAGTGTTGCTCCTTCCGGAGCATCAGTCAGTGTCAACGTCACACGAGCGGACGGCGCGGGGATCCCGGTGCTGTCCCTCGCTACCAGGCGCAGCATGTGCTGCGCCGACGCGTCCAGCCGCGCCTTGTCCGTCGGCTGGTCCAGCCGAAGGGAGGTGGTTGGCCCGACAAAGCGAATCGAGACCGTATCGACCAGCGAGCCGACCTGTGCCCGGACCACCGTTGCGCCCGCGCGTCCATCACCAACCAGAATGACCGACGCGCCAAGCGTGTCGTTCCCGACATCGAACAATCGGGCGTCGATGACCGGCGGTCCGCTGGCGGAGTCGAATGCCCCGAGCTCGGTAGAAAGACTGACCTGAGTAGCGGCTCCTGCCGCCTCGGCAGGGATCCTCACAGTGATCCGCGACGCGCCGTCGCGCGCAGGAACCACCGTCGGCTCGGCGGTGACCGATAGCACTCGCTGAGACGAGGCCTCTCCGGGATCGGCCCATACCAGGCCGGCCAATGTCGTCAGTGACAACACAGCAAGCAGTGCGACCAATCTCAGGCGGAAGCGTCTTTGGGGGCTGATCATCGCATTTTCAGTGTACGCATCGGCCTTTCGGTCACATCGTGCGCACGTACAAGCAGCGGTAGATTCCGGCCGGTTTTACTGTCGCTTCACGCGCCGCCCTAGACTTGCCTCGACCCGCATCGCGCCCAGTTTCGCGCAGCCCCAGGAAAGGCCGCCACATGTCCAATCACGAATCCTGGCCTGAAGCGCCGACCCCGCTCGCAGATGGCGAGTGGCAAGTCACGGTCTGGGATCTCACTGACAACGGGGTGCTTGCAATCACGCTCAACCGGCCCGAGCGGCTGAACGCGCTCTCCTACCGTCTGCTGCGTGAGTTGCAGGCGCTCATCGACTTCGCCGCCGACCGACCGGACATCCGCGTCGTGACGCTGCGCGGCGCGGGTCAACAGGCGTTCTGCTCCGGGGACGACCTCTACGGAATGGAGCCAACGCCCGGTATCGACTCCTCGATCACCGTTCATCACCCCTTCCTGATCTCGCTGCGCGAACTCAAGAAGCCGGTCGTCGCGCTGGTCAACGGCTGGGCGCTGGGACACGGCTGGGAGATCGCCTGCGCCTGCGACATCCGCCTTTGCGCAGACAACATCGAAGTCGGAGACCACCGGGCCCAGCGGGCGATCGGCATGAACGGGGGCACGACCTGGTTCGCGCCGCGGATCATGGGCCGAGGCCGCGCGCTGGAACTATTGATGACCGGCCGTCACATGTTCGCCGAGGAAGCGCTCCAGTCCGGCTGGGCCAACCGGGTCTGGCCGCTCGAGGACTTCGATCACGAGGCCGCCGAGTACATCGACAACCTGACAAAGCTGCCCACGCTCAACATCTCCGCCTTCAAGGAGATGATCGACTATTCCGCCGAGCACTCGCTCAAGGACAGCCTCGCCCACGAGGTCCAGGTCTCCGACCGCTACCGCTACACCGACGACGCCGACGAAGGCCGCCGAAGCTGGCGCGAGAAGCGTCCCTCGGTCTTCCGCGGGTACTGACAGTCGCTCGCCTGTCCGAGTGTTACGCTGCCATTTGGGAGCAACTGTGACCAGTCAGAAGTACCAGAGCGCCAGCATTCATCTCCTGGAACAGGCCCGTCAAGAGCTCGCAGCTGGAGACGTTCGTCAAGCATCGGAAAAGGGCTGGGGTGCCGCTGCTCAATCGCTCAAAGCTCTCTGTGAGCGTCGCGAGTGGCCTCACAGGACGCATGCCGCACTCTACAGAGCGATTGACCGGCTGGTAGACGAAACTGGAGACGAGGAGTTTTTCCTCCTCTTTCGTAGCGCCAATCTGCTCCACGTGAACTTCTACGAGGACATGGAGAACGCCCGAACTGTCGACAGTGCGCTGAGCCAAGTCCGGCGCTTCATCGACAAGCTCGACTCGCTGTCCTGATATCCTGCCCGGCATACACCGACTACCAGGAGTGAACATGCCCAAGACTTACATTCTCGGCGGATACCAGTCCGACTTCGCCCGCAACTGGCGCAAGGAGGAGCACAACCTGCGCGACGTGATGGCCGAGTCCGTCTATGGCGCGCTCGACGCCGTCTCGATGGAGCCCGGCGACATCGACACCGCGCATGTCGGCAACTTCGCCGGCGAGCTCTACTCCAAGCAGGGGCAGATGGGCGGCTTCTTCGCCGAGATCAGCCCCGACTTTGGCGGACTGCCGACCTCCCGCCACGAGGCAGCTTGCGCCTCCGGCAGCATCTCGATCCTGATGGCCTCGGCCGAGCTCGAAGCCGAACGCTATGGCACCGCGCTGGTGCTCGGCGTCGAGCAGATGAAGACCGTTAGCCCGGTCGAGGGCGGCGATTTCCTCGGCACCGCCGGTTGGTACGAGCTCGAGGCCGAAGGCGTCGAACTCCCCTTCCCCAAGCTGTTCGGCCGTCTCGGCGACGTTTACGACGAACGCTATGGCCTTGAAGCGGCGCACCTGCAGCGCCTGGCAGAGCTTAACTACGAGAACGCCCAGCGCAACCCGGGCGCCCAGACTCGCAAGTGGCTCGGCGATGTGCCGTCCGACCTTGACGAGGGCAAGTATGTCGCACCCATCACTGGTCGACTCCTGCTTCGCGACTGCTCGCAGATCACCGACGGCGCCGCCGCACTGATCCTCGCGAACGAAGAGCGAGCCGCAGAATGGGCCGAGGCACGCGGAATTGACCTCGCCGACGTTCCGACGCTCCAGGGTTGGGGCCACCACACCGCCGCACTGACCTTCGATGAGAAGATCGCCCAGGCGCAGGGCCACGAGTACGTCCTGCCACACACTCGCCGCGCGATCACCGACGCGTACGAGCGGGCCGGCATCGACGGCCACGAGGACCTCGACGTGATCGAGACCCACGACTGTTTCACGACCAGCCATTACATGGCAATCGACCACTTCGGCATCACTGAGCCGGGCAAGTGCTATGAGGCGATCGAGGACGGCCGGATCGACTTCAGCGGGGACATCCCGATGAATCCGTCCGGCGGCCTGATCGGCGGCGGCCACCCGGTCGGCGCGACCGGCGTGCGGCAGGCGCTCGACGCCTGGAAGCAGGTCACCGGCAACGCCGGCGACTACCAGGTCGAGGGAGCCAGCCGCGCCGCGACGCTTAACATCGGCGGCTCGGGCACGACCTCGGTTTCACTGGTCATCGGTCGCTAACACCCTTGAGACGCAACCGGTTCGCTACAGGGGCGCCCCTTGCGGGCGCCCTTCGCGTTTCTGTCGTGCGGTGTGCAGCGCCCTACCCGATCACACCCTCCGCCGACAGCTCCGCGAGTTCCACATCCGACAGACCCAGCCGCTCCTGCAGCACCTCGCCTGAATGTTCGCCCAGCTCCGGTGCGTCCCGGCGCAAGGTCGCCGGTTGACCGTGCAGCAGGACGGGATGCGTCAGGGTCGGCATCGGTCCGTAGTGCCGATGATCGTGACTGACCAGGTAATCGTTCGCGATCACGGCCGGGTCGCTGGTCAAATCGCCGATCTGCTGAACGCGGGTGAAGATGAGGTTGGGCTCTGTGAGCAGGCGCTGCTCCCACTCTTCGCGGGGCGCCGAGGCGAATCGCTCCTCGAGCAGGGCGATCAACTCTTCGCAGTGTTCACCCATCGCCGATAATGTCGTGAAGCGTTCGTCATCGATCATCTCTTCCAGGCCGACGGCTCGGCAGAACGAGGGCCAGTCGCGCTCCGCCTCGAGAATGCCGAGCATCAGCCACTTGTCGTCCCCACAGCGATAGAGATTCCAGAGCGGATTGGCTGCCTTCGTCCGGTCGAACCGGGGCCAGAGATCCAACCCCTGCATCATCCCGACACTGATCCCCCAGAACTGCAGCCACATCGTCGCCATGATGTGCGAGACCTCGATCCGTTGTCCCTTGCCGCCATTGAGCTCGCGTCCGGCGATCGCCGCCAAGCAGCCGTAGGCCAGGCAGGTCGCGCCCATCACATCGGCGATACCCAGCGTGTTCCAGTTGGGTGGATCCCCGGGACCACCCCCCGAGTACATGAACCCGCCGCGCGCCTGCCCGACCGCATCGAGCGCCGGCAGATGCGCCTCGTCGCCCTTGAATCCATAACCAGCAGTTGCCGCGTGGATCAGTCCGGGATTGATCTCGGACAGCGCTTCGGTCGACAGACCCAACTTCTCAAACGTGCCCGGTCGGTAGTTCTCGATGAATACGTCGGTGTCGACGATCAGCTCGCGGAAGAGCTCCTGGCCGCGCTCCGACTTCAGGTCCAGCGCCAATGATCGCTTGTTCCGATTGACTGCCTCAAACAACGCCGAGTGCCCATCGGGCATCATGTTGGGAATCCCGGCGACAGATTCGACGAAACGCGCGGCGTCGGGGCGTGTTGGCGACTCGATCTTGATCACGTCTGCGCCAAGGTCGCCGAGCATCATCCCGCCGATCGGTCCAAACCCCCAGGTCGAGCACTCCAACACCTTGATGCCATCAAGCGGACCAGCCATGGTGTGCTCCTCTCACGCCGTCACCGATCGCACGCTTCGGCTAGAGCACCACGTGCTCCTGGTGCTCTCCGAAGACGTCGCGCATCGTATTCATGATCTCGCCCAGCGTGCAGTAACTGCGCACGGCATCGAGCATCTGCGGCATCGAGTTCGCTTTCGGATCGCGGCAAACGTTGGCCAGAGCCTGCAACGCAGAGTCCGCCGCAACGGGGTCGCGCTCAGCACGCGTCCGACGCAGGCGTTCGAGGTGCCGGGCCTCTCCCTGCGGATCCATCTTGAGAATCGGAATCTCCAACGGCTCCTCGATCTCGAAGTCGTTCACGCCGACGATCGTCCGCTCGCCGCGCTCGATCTCGCGCTGGAAGCGGGCCGAGGCATCGGCGATCTCCTTCTGGAAGTAACCGGTTTCAATCGAAGCGATTACTCCGCCGAGCGCGTCGATCTGCTCGAAGTACTGGTAAACCTCGCGCTCAAGGTCGTTGGTCAGTTGCTCGACGAAGTACGACCCACCGAGGGGGTCGACCGTGTTGATTGCGCCCGACTCGTGCATAATCACCTGCTGCGTCCGCACGGCGAGACGCGCCGCCTTCTCCGAGGGCAACGCCAGCGCCTCATCCATCGCGTCGGTGTGCAGCGATTGCGTCCCGCCAAGCACAGCGGCCAACGCCTGGATCGTCACCCGCAGCAGGTTCACTTCCGGCTGCACGTCGGTCAGCGACACACCCGCGGTCTGCGTGTGGAATCGCATCCACCACGAGCGCGGATTCTCGGCGCCGAACGTCTCGCGCATCTCACGCGCCCAGATCCGACGCGCCGCACGGAACTTGGCGATCTCTTCGAAGAAATCGTTGTGCGAGTTGAAGAAGAATGACAGCCGCGGCGCGAACTCGTCGACATGCAGACCGCGCTCCTGTGCCCAGCGCACGTACTCGAGACCGTCGGCCAGAGTGAATGCGAGCTCTTGAGCCGCTGTCGAACCCGCCTCGCGGATGTGATAGCCCGAGACCGAGATCGAGTTCCATCTCGGCATGTATTCGGACGCGAACTCAACTGTGTCGGTCACCAGCCGCATCGAGGGCCTCGGCGGGAACACGAACTCGTTCTGCGCGATGTACTCCTTGAGGATGTCGTTCTGCAAGGTGCCACCGAGTTTGGAGCGATCGATCCCGCGTTGCTCGGCCGCGGCGATGTACATCGCCCAGATCGGAGCGGCGGGCGAGTTGATCGTCATTGAGGTTGTGATCTGATCTAGCGGAAGTTGGTCGAGCAGGATTTCCATGTCAGCGAGCGACGAGACGCCGACCCCACACTTCCCGAATTCGCCGGCGGCCAAGTCGTCGTCGTGGTCGTAACCCATCAAAGTAGGCATGTCAAAGGCGATCGACAGGCCAGTCTGACCATCATCCAGCAGCCGCCTGAAGCGTGAGTTCGTCTCTTCGGCTGAACCGAAGCCGGCGAACATCCGAATCGTCCAGGGGCGCCCGCGATAACCGGTCGGATGCACGCCGCGAGTGAACGGATACTCGCCCGGCAGTCCGAGATCCCGCTCTACGTTCCAGCCCGATTCGTCCAGGGTGGTCGCGTCGTAGAGCCGCTCGATCGGCCGGGACGACACTGTCATGAACGGTCCCGGCCGCTCGCGGCCGTCTGCATCCACCCGGGCGTCCCAATCGGCCCGGGACTTGCGCAGAGCATCAATGGTCGCCGAATCAAGCATCGCCAACTCCCACCTGGAATCGCTCGCTATCCGTCGAGTATACGAAGAGTCGCCGGGCTGGCTCTGTTTGCATGACTGGTTACTATGTACCAATAGGAGGCATTAGCGAATGACGACACAGGCCTATCACCAGGCGACTCTTGAACTGCTGGCGCAAGCGAGGTTCGAACTTGAGCAGGGTGATGTGCGTCAGGCCTCCGAAAAAGGCTGGGGCGCGACCGCTCAGATCGTCAAGGCGATTGCCGAACATCAAGGCTGGCCCCACCAGAGTCATGCGGCACTCTATCGCGTGGTCGATCGGCTATCCGACGAGACGGGCGACGAGGACGTGTACCTGCTCTTCCAGGTAGCAAATCAACTTCACGTGAACTTCTATGAGAACTGGGACTCCCCGCGCAACGTGGACCGCGCGTTGACCGCTGTACAGCAGTTCGTCGAGAAGCTGTCGCCGCTGTTGCCTGATTAGGCCAGTCTCGCGACCAGTTCCTGATACTCCGACTCGGTCATCAGCGGACCGACGAAGCCCGGACAGGCCAAGTCTCGCTCGACCCTTGGCGGGCGGCCCTCTTCGATCTCAAGACGGAACGGGTAGTCCCGACAACCCCTAGGTCTGACTTCGTACTCGCTGCAACGCAGATCGCCGGTCAGCAGGACGCAGGCGTCGTCGGCCTGGCGCATCAACACCATGGCGGCCCGTTCTTCAACGACCTCCCACACATCGACAACGCTCGCCAGACGCGTGACCTCATCCTCGCCAAGATCGACCCGATACGGATTACGGCAACACATCGCGCCGCACTCGTCGGCCAGGCAGCGAAACGAAGGTGTGCCGGGACGCACGACAGGATCGTCGTCCTGTCTTGCGGCATTGGTCACGGACTGAGCGGTTTACAGACCGGCGGCCGCCGGGTCGAGGAGTTGGATCCGCGTCTCTTCCCGCGACCAGGGCGAACCCTCTTCAGCCAGCAGCTCTCGCAACCGCGCCTCGTAAAAGAACTCGTCTCCCTCGGCCGGTTCTAGCTCATCAAGCCAGCTCGCGTTGTCGGAGTACTTGGCGAAGAAGGGCTTGCCGACCCACTCGGGGTCGCGACCCTGGAGGAAGCGCAGCACGATCAGCTTCTCGCCGCGAAATTCGGAGACGCCCAGGATCTGAACCTTGCCCGGTCCAGCCGACATCGACGGACCGCGTACGGTTCGCGCCACGCCCGAGACTCGCTGGTAGGCGCCGCGGAAAATCTCCTGGCAATCGACCAATGGAATCTCAAAGTAGCGCTTGGCGCCGGTGTCTCGGGCGACGAACAGGTAGTACGGCACGCAACCCGCCTGTGTCTGCTCGGCCCACATGTCGGCCAGCAGTTGAGAGTCGGCGTTGATGTGATTCAGCAGCGGGGTCTGCGTCCGGATCTGCGCACCGGTCTCTCGGATTCGCCTGACCGCCTCGAGCGCGACCGGCGTACGCAGCTCGGCCGGGTGGTTGAAATGCGCCATCAAGGCGAGTTGCATACCGGCATCGGTGACCTGGCGGAACAGGTCGAGCAGGTCTTCAGCGTCGTCGTCGTAGACGAATCGGTGCGGCCAATAGGCGATCGCCTTGGAACCGATCCGCACCGTGCGCAAATTGTGGCCCGCGTCCGGCTTGGTGAGCGGCTCGATGTACTCGCGCAGCGTCTTGGTCTTCATGATCAGCGGGTCGCCGCCGGTGAAGAGAATGTCCGAAATCTCGTGATGCTCAGACAGGTAACCGCGTAGGAGCTGGCCCTCGCGCATCGCGAACTTCTTGCCCTCGAGGCCGACAAACTGCGGCCAGCGGAAGCAGAATGTGCAGTACGCATGACAGGTCTGGCCCTGCGATGGGAAGAAGAGCGCAGTCTCGCGATACTTGTGCTGCATGCCGGGCAGCGGCTGGCCCTGGTAACTGGGCATGTTGTGTTCCATCTGACCGGCCGGATGTGGATTAAGCGTCATCCGGATCTCGTCAGCCACCACCTTGAGCTCGCGCGAGTTCTTGCCGGAGTCGATCGCCGCCGCCATCTTGTCGAAGTCGGCCGGGGCGAGCATGTCCTTCTGCGGGAATGTCAGGCGGAACATACCGTCGTTGAGCGCGTCTGACCAGTCGATCAGGTGGTCAACGACGTAGCGATTCGACTTGAACGGCAGCACGCGGCCGACCACGTTGATGTTGTAGACGACCTCATCCGGGAGCGCCTGAATCTGCTCAAGCTGCTCGAAGTTATGTAGGTTGATCGCCTGGTACTGCTCCGAGCCGAAGTCCATCGACTCCATGTTCACGACGTCGTATTGCTTGCTGACCATACATTCGCTCCAATTCAGGGCCGCCACGCATATGCAACCGCTCTGGTCGCGCGCGGCCGATCACTTGTCATATTCGCTCAGTCTCATTCTAGGGAACGGAAAGCGACCACGATTTCATGCCGGTTAATCCTCTGCTTGCAATCGTTAATCGTCTTTCCTGGTCAGGGTGATCAGGCCGATCTCCGGACGGCAGGCGAACCGCAAAGGGATGTGTGCGGTTCCGAATCCGCGGCTCACCACGACCTGTGTCCCGTCGACATCGAAGACGCCGTCCGGCTGTCGGCGGGACACCAGCCGTGAGTGCCGCAACGGCGCTCCCCAACCCGGGATCCGAATCTGCCCGCCGTGCGTGTGCCCGCACAGCACCAGCGACGGTCCGCCCTGGGAAGACGGTGGGATTCGCAGCGCCGCGTCGGGCGCATGGGTCAGCAGGACCGAGAATCCACCCGGCGGCGGGACCGAAGATTCCAGCCGGGCCATTCTCACCGAGTCGTCTCCGGCGCCGCCGATCCGCACCAGCTCTCCGCCCACTTCTAGGGATCGCCATTCATTGCGCAGTACCACGATTCCGGCCGATTCCAATCGCTCGACAAAGGCCTCGGGATTGACGAATCGACGCGGGGACCCCATCAATCGATCAGCATTGAACGACAGCCATTCGTCGAAGGTGCGGACCGGGGCGCAGTAGTCGTGAGCGCCCAGGGTCGCGTAGACGCCGAACGGCACGCTCAACTGAGTCAGCGCGTCGGCCGCCGAGTCCCAGCCCGCCGACGTCTCCACGTAATCTCCAGTGCAGCAGACGAGGTCGAAATCCAGCGGCCAGACGTGTTCCAGAAATCGGCCTACCGAGTCGCCGTCGGCGGGAAAGTGGGTGTCGGAGACGTGCAGGATGCGCAATCCCTCAAGCCCGGCAGGCAGATCGCGGGTCGAGAGTCGATGTTCTCTCACCTCGACCGCGGTTGATTCCCACCAGGCGTAGAGCGCCGCTCCGGCGCCGATCGTTCCCAACCAGGTCGCCAGCTTCGCGACACTCAACGCTGCTAGCCCAAGATCTCGTCAACGGCGGCGAAGTCCTCCGCTGACAGCTCCCAGCTCAACGTCGACGCCACATTCGCCTCGATCTGTTCTGGCTTGGTCGCTCCGGCGATGACCGACGACACAGCCTGGTCCGAAGCCAGCCAGCTCAGGGCGAGGTCGAGGATGGTATGTCCATTCTCTTCGGCGAACCTGGTCAAGCCATCCAGCTTGTCCCAGTTGGCGTCCGAGGTCAGCGCGCCGATCCGGGCCGGCATCGCCTGGGCCCAGGCTGCCAACCGAGTGCCTTCAGGCAGGTCGGCGTTGCGGGTGTATTTGCCGGTCAAGAAACCTGAGGCCAGGGGGAAGAACGGCAACTGGCCTAGGCCGAACTCACGGCACGCTGGCATGATCTCGGGCTCGATCTTGCGCTCGAGCAGGCTCCACTCATTCTGAGCGGAAACGAATCGAACGTAGCCCTTGGCTTTGGCGGTCCAATCGGCGTCGGCGATCTGCCATCCGGTGAAGTTGGAATGTCCGATGTATCGAACGATGCCTCGATGCACGAGGTCCGAGAGCGCATCGAGCGTTTCCTCGATCGGCGTTTCGGGATCCGGCTGGTGCATCTGGTAGACGTCGATGTAATCGGTGCCCAGTCGCTTGAGCGAGCGCTCCACCGCTTTCTCGATGTAGTGACGCGATCCACCTCGTGTGAAGGGTCCTTCACCGACCGGCATCGCGAACTTGGTCGCGACCAGCACGTCCTCACGCCGCGAACCTAGCGCGCGGCCCAGGTATTCCTCCGAGAGTCCGCCTCCGTAGATGTCGGCGGTGTCGAAGAAATTGATCCCAGCATCCAGCGCCGCGTCGACGACCGACTTGGTCCCTTCGTAGTCCAGCCGCATGCCAAAGTTGTTCGTCCCCAGGCCGGCAAGCGAGACCTGCAGCCCGGAGTTGCCCAATCGTCGGTACTTCAATTCGCTGTCCCCTCGTTTACAGTCTTTCGCCCAGTGATCATCGCTTCACCGTTGCACGGTTCCTGTCGAAACACTCCCGTAGGACGTTTCAACGGTCTGCGCAGCGGCTCACAGATTGATGTTACGACCCGGCATAGATTCGAGACACGAGCGAAATCGAACGATGCACCAAGTCGACGCCGTTCGATCAGAGGAGACGGAGGAACGCACCATGATCGCTGATCGCAGCAACCGACTGATCATCCGGCACGTGCAGATTCCTGAACGGTGGGTGTTGCTCCTCCTGGCTGTCGTGCTGCTGGCTTTCATGGCCATCAGCGCCTTGCTCAATGACCGAGGCAACGCTGACGCCACCCAGGACCCCGTGTCCGGGGCCATCGCTCAGATCGACGTGCAGACCGCGACCGAGGCCAATGTTTCGATCGACCCATTCGCGCCGTTCTTCGGCGACGGCGGCATGATCGAGCAATCCGTCGTCTTCTTCGAAGAGGATGCATATGGGCATGAGGCCTCCAGCGCCTGCTTCCTAAGCATCTCCTGCCGTCCGTGGTAGGCGGATAGACCGGCTCGACCACCCGAGACCGCCGCGGCTCGATGCCGCGACGGTCTTTGCGATCTCCGCCAGCGATCTGGTTCCCGCCCTGACTGGGTGAGCACCACTCTGTAGAGTCAGTCAGTAAGGGCGCCAGTGACCACGTTGATCGAGATGAGCAGGACAGCTATTCCTGCCGGGCGATTGCTCTCGGCACTTGCCATCGCGGTCTGCGTCGCCATTCCGCTGCTGGGCCTGTTCACGACTGTCCGCGCCGAAGGCGGCGTTCCCGTTCCCGCACCGGCCGGCACGACCTGGCGCATCATCGCCGGTTACAACACCGGCACTCATGGCGACCATGACGGCGGTGACCCGCACGCGATCGACCTTGTCCGCACCGACGCTCCGACCGACTGGACCCAGGTGCTCTCTCCGGTGGATGGGGAAGTCACCTGGTCCGACAACAACGGTCTGAGCATCAGGGACAGCAACGGATACGCGCACCTGCTTGTCCATCTGGATCCTGGCGACCACATCCGGCGAGGACTTCGCGTGAGTGTTGGCGACCCTGTCGGCCTGGTGTTTCCGGTCGGCTATGACGTCAACGGGGGCGTGGCTCACATTCACTATGCGATCCACAGCACGTCGGGCGGCGGGCGTCTGAATCGCACGATTCCGTTCACCGGGATGTATGCGATCGAGGGACGCGAGTTGCACTGGGCGGACGAGTACAACATGCACGCGGGGCTGGAGTTCACTTCGACCAACACCCCCAACTGGACGGCGCCGGCCGTGGAGCCTGGTGTCGAGGCTCCGGCAGAGGACGAGCAGGTCGTCGTCCCAGAGCCGGAACCTGAGCCTGCGGTGGTGTGGACGATTCCGGCGGATGCGCCGGTTGGGGGTTGGCGGGCGGTTGGGGTGGAGCGGAATACGTCGGTGGCGGGGCTCTTTTCGTCGCTGGCGATGCTTGAGGCGCCGCTTGACGAGCTGGTGGTTCGGAACCACCGGACGAGCAGCTATGAGCGGTTTGATCCGTCCGACCCGGCGTCGGCGGATGTTGCGGTTCGATCTCTGAGGGCCGGGCAGGCGGTGTGGGCGCTGGTGGAACCGGAGGCTGCCTGGCTGCCGGCTCCGCCGGTCGAGCCTCGACAGGTGACGATCAGGCTGTCGGGCGGGGCGAACCTGATCTCGTGGCAGGGACCCGACCGGGATGTGTCGGAGGCTCTGCGGAATGTGGCTCACTTCAGCCACGCGTACCGCTACGACCCGTACAGCGAGTCGTGGCAGTTCTGGTCGCCGGATGCGCCCGGGTTTGTCAATAGCCTTGGGACGCTGCGCAGCGGCGACGCGTTGTACGTCGTCGTGCGCGTTGCGTCCGTATGGACCCAGTTGCCCTAGGTCTTAGCGCTGGAGCCAGCCGAACTGCTGCTTGCGGCGCTGGGCGGCGGGGGAAATCTCGACGTTGATCAGGGTTGAGCCTTCCTGGGCGAAGGAATCGTCGAGGGCGGCTTCGAGCTCTTCCGGGCTGCGGCAGTAGTAGCCCTTGCCACCGAAGGCTTCGATGATCATCTCGTAGTGGGCCATGGGCGTGAGCTGGCCGGGGGAGAGGGCGCCGGATTCGTACTCCTCGGGGAGTTCGGGGGCGCCGCCGCCGATTCCGTTGTTGTTGAAGATGATCCAGGTGATGGGCAGCTTCTGGCGGACGGCGGTTTCGACTTCTGTGGGGCCGAAACCGAAGGCGGCGTCGCCCTCGAGGGCGATGACGCGCTTGCCGGGGTTGACGACCTGGGCGGCGAGGGCGAAACCGGGGCCGACGCCCATGGTTCCCCAGGTGCCGGCGTCGAGGCGCTTGCGCGGCTCGTAGGACTGGATGACCTGGCGGGCGATCGCCATCGTGTTCTCACCCTCGGTGACGAAGACGGCGTCGCGGGGCATGCGGTCGTTGATTTCCTTGAGCGGCCGGTAGTAGTTCATCGGCGACTCGTCGGACGAGCTCCACTCGGCCTGTTCAGCGGCCTTGCGCTCGAGCTCGGCGTTGATCGAGGCGATCCACTCGGTGGTGTCCTCGAACTTCCAGGGGTGTTCGTCGAGGTAGGAGTTCAACTGGCCCATGACGGCCTTGCCGTCGCCGACGAGGGCGACCTCGGTGGGGACGTTGGTGCCGATCTCCTCGGGCTCGATGTCGAGCTGGATGATTCGGACGTCTTCCCTGAAGCGGGGCGGGCGGCCGAAGTGGAGGATCCAGTTGAGGCGCGCGCCGAGGAGGACGACGAGGTCGGCGTTCTTGAGCACGTGGGTGCGTGCGGCGGCGGCGTTGTTGGGGGCGTCGGCGGGAACGACGCCTGCGCCCATGGGGGTAGCGAGCCAGGGGATGCCGGTCTTGTCGACGAATTCCTGGACTTCCTGCTCGGCCTTGGACCAGGCCATGCCCTTGCCGACGATGACGAGCGGATTGGAGGCGGTCTTGAGGGCCTCGATCGCGGCCTCGACGGACTCCTGGGAGACCATCGGGCGCTGCGGCTCTTCGATACGCGGGGCCCACTGGACCTCGGACTCGTCGACCCTGGCGTCGATGATGTCGCCGGGCAGGTCGAGGTAGACGGGGCCGGGGCGTCCGTTGACGGCGGCTCGGGTGGCCTGGGCGATGAGTCGCGGGATGAGCCGGACGTCGCGGGCCTGGTCGGACCACTTGACGAAGGGGCGGGCGGCCTCGACCTGGGGGGCGTCCTGGAAGTCGCCCATCTGGGAGAGACCGATGTTGGCTGCGCCGCCGAGCAGGATCATGGGCCAGCAGTTGGCCTGGGCGTTGCCGAGGGCGGAGATGACGTTGGTCATGCCGGGTCCGGAGACGACGAGGGCGGCGGAGAGGTGTCCGCGCATGTAGGAGGCGGCCTGAGCGGCGTAGCCGGCGGCCTGCTCGTGCCGGACGCTGATGAAGGGCTTGCCTTCCTGCTGCCAGGCGATGGAGATGGGGACGACGGGGACGCCGACGAGACCGAACATTTCTTCAACGCCCTGGGTCGCGAGGGACTTGGCGACAATCTGTGCGCCAGTCAATTCTGCCACGGGAAACTCCTCTGGTAACGGTTGGTGATTTGGCTCAGACTTTGAGCAGAGTACACCACGTTTGGGTCCTGAGACGGAGCAGCTCCCCCGGGTGTGGGGGAGCTGCTAGTGGGTTGCCGGGGGCCTGGGGGTTAGGCGTTGGTTCGGGACTTTCGGATTTGGTGGAAGCCGAGGGTGGCGGCGATGGCGGCGAGGAGGGCGATGGTTCCGGCGAGGGCTGCGGTGCTGGGGCCGCTGGTGTCAGCGAGGCCTCCGGTACCGGAGTCGGGGTAGCCGTTGCGCTCCATCTCCATGTCATCGTCTTCCATCATCTCGTCGTCGTCGGACATGGCGTCGTCGGACTCCATCATCGAGTCGTCGTCCTCCATCATGTCTCCGTCTTCGGACATGGCGTCCTCTTCCATGAGGGCGTCGTCTTCCTCCATCATCTCGTCAGCGGGGACGAGGGTCAGGGTGATTTCGGCCTGGTCGGAGCCGGTGCGGTTGATTTCCGGAGTGGCCGCCATTCCGTTGATCTGGAAGGTGAGGGTGGGGACCTTCTCGGCGGCGCAGGTGATGCTGGCGTACCAGGTGTTGTCGTCGGCGACGGTGGCGGCGCCGAGTTCATCGCCGTTGGCGTCGTAGACGGTGATGACGTCGCCGGGGGCGCCGCTTCCGTAGAGGTGGAATGGCGGCCGAGTCGGGGTCTGGCCGGAGGCCTGTGCGCTCCAGAGAGCGAAGGCGGTCAGCGCGAGGGCGGCCAGGATGACCAAGCGTACCGTGCGTCGTCTGTTGAGGTGCTTCATTCTGCAATCCTTTCCACGTGCGGCCGATATCGGCAGCGCGGGCTGATGGATTGATTGTGAAGCGGGGCGGGGATGGTTGCTAGTTGATAATCGGTAAGGGCGAAACAGTGGTTACGTTGGGGCAATGCTCCAGCCCCTGACTTGTTCAGGGGCCTGCTTTGGGCTGCGGCGGGTCACGTTCCAGCCCCTGGTTTATCCAGGGGCCTGCTTTGGGCTGCGGCGGGTCACGTTTCAGCCCCTGGTTTATCCAGGGGCCTGCTTTGGGGAGGGGAGGGAGCGGGTCCCTGAACAAGTCAGGGACTGGGACGAGGTGGGGGCCTGCTTTGGGTGGGGAGGGAGCGGGTCCCTGAACGAGTCAGGGACTGGGGAGGGTGGGGTGGTAGGTTTTGCTTTGTGGATCGGGATGCTTACGTTTACATCATGGCTGGGAACAAGCCTGAGGTTGGGCGGGTTCCTCTGTATGTGGGGTCGACGACGGACTTGGCTCGGCGGGCCTGGGAGCATCGGATTGGGCAGGGGAGCGTTCATACGCGTCGGTACCGGATCCGGCGGTTGGTCTGGTATGAGCGGCAGGAGTCGATCGAGGCGGCGAAGGTGAAGGAGTATCGGATGAAGCGGTGGCCTCGGGCGGATAAGGACAAGGTGATTACGGCGTTCAATCCGGAGTGGCGGGATCTGTTTGAGGATTTGGCCTGAGGGGGAGGGCGGGGAAGGAGCGGGTCCCTGAACAAGTCAGGGACTGGGGATGCGGAAGGGGCGGGGCCTGGCTGGCCCCGCCCCTTTTTTGAGCTGGTGGCTCCGGTTGGAGCTTTTAGGCTCGGTTGCGGACTCGGCGGAGGCCGAGGCCTGTGATGGCGGCGGCGGCGAGGGCGATCAGCAGGCCGATGAGGCCGGCGGAGACGCCGCTGTTGCCAGCGAGGCCGCCGGTGCCGGTGGCCGGCATTCCGACGTCTTCGCCATCCATCATGGAGTCGTCTTCGTCGAGCATGGCGTCGTCTTCGTCCATCATGGAGTCGTCTTCGTCCATCATGGAGTCGTCCGGGCAGTCGTCGCTCATCATGGCGTCGTCGTCGCCCTCCATCATGGAATCATCGTCTTCCATCATGGAGTCGTCTTCCATCATCGAATCGTCGTCCATCATGGAGTCGTCCGGGCAGTCAGCCGGTTCTTCCATGACTTCGACGATCGTCAGGGCGACCCTGGCGGAGTCAGACGTCTGAGCGCTGAGCTCGGCGGTCGTGGCCTCACCGTTGAGGGTGAAGGTCGCGCCGGCGGCCTCGTCGCGGTCGACGTCGATGTACCACTGGCCACCGGAGACGGTAGCCGAGCCGAGGTCGCCGCCCATAGCGTCATGGGCCGCGATCATGTCACCGTCGGTTCCGTCACCGTAGTAACGGAAGGGCGGTTCCTGCGGCGTCTGGGCCGAGACGGAAGCCAGGGCGGCCAGCGCAATCACGACACCCAGGGCAACGCCGATGACGCGGGTCATCTTGGTGAATCGTTGCATTTCAGCATCCTTTCAAGTGGAAGCTGGATCATCAGCGGTGTTCGCCGCTCCCGACGGATCGGGAGCGGCGAACCGCTAGCGGGTGCTAGTTGCTGATGAACAGGACGTCGCCTCGGTTGATTTCGATGTCGACCGAGCCTGGCACGCGCTGACCGTCAACGACTGAGTAGCGGACCCAGGAGGTTCCGTTCCAGACGTGGAGCGCGGTCGCGCCTTCGGGGTTCAACGCCGCGAACAGGGCGCTCGCGGTGGTTGAGCCTTCGGCGAGCCAGCTGGTGAAGCCGAACATGCCGGCGAGTCGGGCCATGTCGGCCGTGACGGTCGCGGCGATGCGCTCGGCCTCAGCGGCGGCGGCGGCGGCGGCCTCAGCGGCAGCAGCCTCAGCGGCGGCAGCGGCCTCAGCGGCAGCAGCGGCAGCGGCTTCCTCGGCGGCCTGGCGGGCAGCCTCAGCAGCGGCGGCCTGGGCCTCGAGCGCGCGCTGGATAGCGGCGTCGATCTCGGCCTGGCGTGCGGCCTCGGCGTCAGCCTCGGCCTGGCGCTGAGCCTCTTCCTCAGCCTGTCGTTCGGCCTCGGCCTCTTCGTCGGCCTGGCGCTGAGCCTCTTCCTCGGCCTGTCGCTCGGCCTCGGCGTCAGCCTCGGCCTGGGCGGCGTCGGCCGCTTCCTGGGCGAGTCGGGCGGCTTCCTCGGAAGCGCTCTCAACCTCGACGCTGAGCGTCGCAGAGCTGATGTTGCCGGAGTAGGCCTGGACCAGGATGTCGTCGCTGACGTTGCGGTACTGCGCCTCAGCGAGACCGCCGTTGGTCTCGACGGCCTGCGGGCCGAAGAGGTCGCCGCCGGTCGAGTAGAAGCGGACCACGGTGCCGTCGGCGATGGCGTCGCCGTTCTGGTCGGACACGTTCGCGACCACGGTCACGGTGTCGCCGTGCGAGTAGGTCGCGCCGCTGGGGCGGGTGTCGAGTTCGACGCTCGTGGTGACCAGAGCCTCAGGCTCTTCGACCACAGGCTCTTCCTCGACCACGGCGGGAGTCGCGCTCAACGCAACAGTGGCGCGCTTGCCGGCGCTGCTGGCGATCACCAGCGCTTCACCGGTCCTGCTGGTCACGACGAACCGCGCGGAGGCCTCGCCTCCCTTGATGTTCACGTTGCCGCTGGTGACACCACCAGTACCGACAAGCGACTGAGCCTTCAAGCCGCTTTCGGCCCAGGTGAAGGTCACGCCATCGTCGTCGCCACTCGTATTCGCGACTGGGTTGCCGTTCTTGTCCAACACTGTGGCGGTAACCGTCACGGTGTCGCCGAAGGTCGCCTCGGTCACGTCCGAGGTGACCTCGATCGAATCCGCGTCACCAACAACCGTCACAACGGCAGTCTGCGCCGTCGCCTGTGCTCCACCGAGGAGCACCGTGATGGTGTAGTCACCGGGCACAGGCGCTGAATCGGCAGCCGTGATGTGAGCAATCACACGAATGGCACCGACCGCGGCGGTAGTGCTTTCAGCAGTACCGTCCTCCACGACAACCGTGATGTCGCCTGTCTCGCCGCCTTCTGGTGCCTCGGTAACAGTCGGAGTACCGATGGCGCCAGTAGCAAGCGCGCTGGCGGCGCCGCTGGCGTCCATGCCGGTCACGTCGAAGTACACGCCGGCACCGTTGACGTTGGGCGTGGGGCTTGCAGTGCGGTCGTCGGTGTCGCCGTCGTCAAGCGAGCCGGAGACATCGCCCAGCGAAATGGCAGTGGCAGGACCGGAGAACTTCAGCGCGAAGCGCTCTGAGGTCGCTTGCGAGCCGTCCGCGCCAACGACAATCGCCCAAACCTCGAGTGAGCCAGGGGTTGCCTTGGAAACGGTGAAGCTCGTCACGGCCGTTGCCTCTTCAGCAGGCGTGTCGGCGTCTTCGGTGTAAGTCACCGATCCTGCAGTGGTCGCATCGGGCAATGCTGCACCTGCAGTCACCGTTGCGGCCAGCAGACCGCCAGGAGCGACGATCGTGATGTTGTTGACGTCCGAGTCGTTGGTCTTGTCACCGAGGCCGTTGTTGACTGTCAACACGAGAAGAATCTCGTCGCCAGCCGCTGCGGTGTCGGTGTCCTGCTTTCTGCCGGTCTCTGTCGGACCTGTAGAAGCATTAGTGCCTGCGGCGTTCGTGTAGCCCAACGTAATCACCGCGCTACCGACGCCATCACCTGCATCGCCAGCCCTAATGGTCAGCTCGCCGGGAATGAGGTCGGCGCCATTGGCGTCTTGGGCGACACCAGCGATGATCGTGTATTCGCCTTCGGCGCCGTCCCGCACCACGAGGGTGCCCGCAGCCGTGGCTGTGCCATCGGTGAGAGCTGTGGTCGTAACGCCTGTGACCAGCACATCAGTCGTCGACTCTGCAATTCGCAGATACGTGACGGTCGTGTTCGCGGTCGTGTCATCGTCGTCTTCAACCAACAGGCTGATGGTGTAGGTACCGGCCTCCACCACGTTGTCAGAGTCGTCGATTGTGATCGTGACTCGCGGGTGGCTGTCCGCTTGTGCTGACTGGAGCACGGCGAACAGGGCGACCGCCAGCGCGGCAAGCACTGCCAGAGCCGCCAGGTTCGTGCGCTTTCGCGCAAGAGTTTGAATCATTTTCTGCCCTTTCCCTGGGCGGAGTGGGTGAGTGGAGCCTGTGTCCACTCGCCTGGTGCGTGTGCCCGGTGTGAGACCGGGGCTGCGCTGTCTCTCTGGTCGATGGCGCCCTCGCTTT
Source organism: Dehalococcoidia bacterium (assembly GCA_022822855.1). Taxonomy (GTDB): domain Bacteria; phylum Chloroflexota; class Dehalococcoidia; order Bin125; family Bin125; genus Bin125. Next base: position 927 of record JAJDYG010000013.1, on the reverse strand, counting down.
CCGTGCGGTGGAGCTGGTCCCCGCGCTTCCCCGGGCTGAGCCGGGGTCTGGTTGGGGACTTGCGCAGGCCCCGCCCGCACATAGTTCGCCCCAGGTATCGACTTTCCACGTAGTGATCTTCGCTGATTGGGAGTCGGCTACGCAACCGATTATTGGGTCGCGGGTGATTGATATTACGTTGGCGTAACACGTCGGCCTGGGTTGGATTGATTGGGGAGGGGCCGGGCGGCGGGGTGGCTGGGGCGAGGGTATCAGAGGTTGGTGGTTGGTTGGGAATTTTTTTGTCGGTGGGCTGGGTGGGAAAAATGGGGGTGACGTGTGGTGTTTTGCTGGGTTTGGTGTGGTTGGGGGTGGTTGGAGGTGGTTGGGTTTGGAAGGTTTTGGTCAGTGGGAGGGGAGGGGGCGGGTCCCCGAATAAATCGGGGACTGGGATCCAGCCCCTGACTTGTTCAGGGGCCTGCTTTGGGCGGCGGCCGAGCGGGTCCCCGCATGAAGCGGGGACTGGGATCGGAATTTCCTCCCCCTCGCAGGGGGAGGTGCCGCGTAGCGGCGGAGGGGGTTGCTCTGCCTTGGCGGCCCCCCTCTGTCGCTTTGCGACATCTCCCCCCAAGGGGGGGAGAGGAAGAAAGGGGCTTGTGGCGTCTGGGGAGGGCTCGGCAGCCTGGGAGGCGGGTTGGGGGTCGGCGTCGGGATCGGATGAGTGCGGTGGTGGGCATGGTGTCTCCTTTGGTTGTGGAGGGTCGATGGTATACGAACGTTTGTGTCGGTGGCAATGCTGAGGGTCGGTGCGGAGAGGGGAGGAAGCGGGTCCCCGAATAAATCGGGGACTGGGATCCAGCCCCTGACTTGTTCAGGGGCCTGCTTTGGGGGTGGGGGGTCGGTGCGTTGGGCGGGGGGGGGCCCCGCGGGGGGGGGGAAGGGAACCAC
>JAJDYG010000039.1 GCA_022822855.1 Dehalococcoidia bacterium | reverse complement strand
GGCAAGCACGGGGCATCGGAGAGTGGGTCTGCTGAGAGCAGGTGACCGCCGAGATGGAGCGGGCAGAACGGCCCAAAGGGTCGCCCCTACAGGAGCGCGGTCGTGTTCCGAGTCGATTGGCGTGGGTGTTTGGGGAGGAGGGGCGTAGCGCTGTTGCTGAGACGGACAGTGTTGCCCTGGCGACAATAGGTGCTCTGGGCCCCGTGTCTAGCACGGGGCATCGGGAAGGGGGTTCCGTCCTCTGTTTGGCGACGTCGGCCCAGGTGGGGCGGAGGGGGAGGGCGGGGTTACTTCTTTGAGGGCTTGTAGTAGGGGTTCTCGCCCGACTGATGGTCGGTGATGTCGATCAGTTCGTCGATCTCGGGGAGCTGTTCCTTGACCGCGACCTCGATGCCCTGCTTGAGGGTGACGTTGGCCATGCCGCAGCCCTGGCAGCCTCCGCCCATCTCGATGTAGGCCTTGCTGCCCTGGACTTCGAGGAGCTGAACGAATCCGCCGTGCGCCGCGATCTGGGGGTTGACCTGCTCGTCGAAGATGCGCTGGATTTCCTGCGCGAGCGGGTCGCGCCAGACCGGGTTGGGGTTGTCGAACTCGAGACCGGAGACGTTGGGCCCCTTGAACTCGTAGTGAATCGCGGTGCCGCGCAAGTCCTCGATCCGTTCGCCCTCGACGTAGAGCTTGAAGTCGGGGTAGTCGGCCGTGACATCGCCGTCGGGTTCGAAGCCCTGCTCGACGATGGTCAGAACGTGCTCGAACCCCTCGGACGTGCGGCCAGTGATCTTGAGGCGCAGTCCTGCCACCTCTTCCGGATAACCGGTCAAGACCTCAAGCAGTTTCGACCGCGCAACCTCCGAAAAGGTGATGCCCAGTTCGCCAGCGTCCACGTTGGTGGTCATCTCTCGCCCCATTCCGATTCTCGTTTCTTAGCATAGCGTTCGGAATAGTCGAGCACGTATCGGAGGATGCTGTGGCAGTCGAACAAGTCCTGGTCCAGAAGAACCTCGAAATCCCAATGCGCGACGGAGTGATCCTGCGCGCCGATCTGTATCGTCCGGTCGACGCCGACCAGCCGGGACAGGCGGTGCCGGGGATCGTCACGCGGACGCCGTACGACAAGGAGCAGTCGGGCGCCGGGCTGGTCGCGGTGATGCCGAGCGCGCTGAAGCTGGCCGAGCGCGGCTATGCGGTCGTGGTCTGCGACTGCCGCGGACGGTATGCGTCCGAGGGCGACTTCAAGCCGTTCCACCAGGAGGGTCCCGACGGCTACGACACGCTGGAATGGGTCGCGGCGCAGGAGTGGTGCGACGGCAACACGGCGATCTACGGGCCCTCGTATGTCGGCGCGACGACGATGCTGGCGGCGCGCGAGCGGCCGCCCTCGCTGCGCTGCGCGATTCCCATCATTACGGCGGACGACTACTACGACGGCTGGACCTACGAGGGCGGTGCGTTTCAGTTGGGGTTCATCGGACTCTGGGGCAGCGGTCTGGCGGCGACCGGGTATCTGCAGCAGGAACATTCTCGGCCGCCGGAGGCCGCGCAGGAGATGACCGAGGCGGTGATGGGCAACGGGTTCCGCCTGCTGGGCAGCCGACCGCTGAACTCGATGCCGGGGATCTCACAGGAGGGCGTCGCTCAGTACTGGCATGAGTGGTTGGAGCATGAGACCCGGGACGAGTACTGGGAGTCGGTCCGGCACTCGGCGGATTACTCGCGCTTCCAGGTGCCGATGCTTCATATCGGCGGATGGTTCGACATCTTCGGGATCGGCACGGTGCGCAACTTCCGCGGTATCCGCGAGGAGGGCAATCCGGATCAGAACCTGATCATGGGTCCATGGGCGCACACCAACTACGACCGTTGGCTGGGCGAGATGGAGTTCGGTCCGACCGGAGCGGCTGCGGCTGCGAACGTGATTGCGGACATCAACGTGTTCCTCGACCGGCATCTGAAGGGCGGCGAGCGGGAACTGCCGGGCGTTCGCTGGTTCCTGATGGGCGCGAACGAGTGGCGAACGGACGAATCGTGGCCTCCGGCCAACGCGGAGGAGCGGACGCTGTACCTGGCGTCGGACGGCGGCGCGACGATGTACTACGGCGACGGCCGGCTGGTCGATGAGCGTCCCGAGGACGACCTGCGCTGGGACGAGTTCATGTACACGGGCTACAAGCCGGTGATGACTGAGGGCGGCTCGACGCTGCAGCAGGCGATTGGTCTGCCTGGTCCAAGGGATCAGACTCGGACGGAGAGCCGCGACGATGTGCTCTGCTACACGACGGAGCCGCTGAGCGAAGCCGTCGATGTTGCCGGTCCGGTCGAGGTCGACATCTGGCTGGCCAGCAATCAGCCCGATACAGACATCACGGCCAAGCTGGTCGACGTGCATCCCGACGGGAAGCCGGTCTCGTTGGTCGACGGAATCATGCGGGCGCGCTTCCGCGAGGGCTTCGACCGAGAGGTATTTCTGACGCCCGGCGAAGTCGTGAAGGTGACCGTCGATCTGGCGTCGCTGGGGCATCGATTCGATGTTGGGCATCGGATCCGGTTGGAAGTGTCGAGCAGCAACTACCCTCGGTTCATGACGAACTCGAATGACGGCGGATCGGTTAACTCGGCGACCGAGATGCAGCCGGCGATCAACTCGATTCGTCGCGGCGGTGAGTATCCGTCGGCCCTGCGATTCCACCAACTGACAGACTGAGAGGACTGAGAGGAACTTCCGATGATCTACGAACTGCGCATCTACACGGCGCATCCGGGCAAGATGGGGGCGCTGATGAGGCGCTTCCGCGACCACACGATGGAGCTGTTCGAGCGCCACGGGATCCACAACGTGGGCTACTGGACGAACTCGGTCGGCGGCCGCTCGGACGAACTGTGGTACATCATCAGCTTCGAGAGCGCGGGCCAGCGCGACGAAGCCTGGAAGAACTTCGCCTCCGACCCGGAATGGCAAGCCGCCCGAGCCGCCTCAGAGGAAAACGGCCCCCTCGTCCACCACATCGAGAACCGGATCCTCCAGCCAACCGAGTGGTCGCCGATGCCCTAGGGCGTGTTCACAATAGGCTCATTCCACGCTGCCCCGTGCTTGACACGGGGCCCAGACCTCGAGGTCTGGGAGCAGCAACGCCGTTGTCCTTGGCTCAACGGTGGAGCGGGCGCACTCACGCGCGAGCATCGAGGTGAGGCCAAGGTCATCTCGCGCATGAACTTGGGAGCTCTGGGCCCCGTGTCAAGCACGGGGCGACGATCGCT
>JAJDYG010000035.1 GCA_022822855.1 Dehalococcoidia bacterium | reverse complement strand
CGCACAATCGTGACCAGCGCCTTGACCCGCACGTAGGCGGGACCCTCCTTCGCGATGCCCGAGAGATCGCCCATCGCTTCGCGGTAACCCATCGGTTTCTGCATCCTTCTCCTCACTTCCCACACAGTCAGACCATCATATTCAAACATCTGTACATCTCAAGCATCCCTGCGTTGGAGTTGACAGGGGTTCGGAGGCGGCACGGGGAGAGAAAAAAACTGGTTCGACGCCCCGCGCCCCGACGCGGGGCCCAGAGCTACGACGCCTGCTGACGAGATGCAGGTTGCCTCTGCTCAGATGCCGATGGGGGACCTCCCGCTCAACAACTCAGGTGAGGATCATCGCGGATGCCCGCCCAACACTCGAGGTCTAGGCCCCGTGTCCCCGCATCAAGTGCGGGGCAGGCAAGCACGGGGCATCGGAACCAGAGCGTGGGACAACGAACACGATGCCCCGCGCCCCGACGCGGGGCCCAGAGCAACGACGCCTGCTGACGAGATGCGGGTTGCCTCTGCTCAGACGCCGGCGGGGAACTTCCCGCTCACCGGCTCAAGTGAGGATCACCGCGGAGGTCCGCTCGACCATCGAGGTCTGGGCCCCGTGTCAAGCACGGGGCATCGGAACCAGGGCGCGGAGCCTGCCAACGAGACGCGGGGTGCTTCAGCTCAGACGCCGGCGGGGGACTTCCCGCTCACCGGCTCAAGTGAAGATCACCGCGGAGGTCCGCTCAGACATGGAGGTGTGGGTGGCGTGGCTAGCGCGCTCGTTGAGGCGCGAAGGTTGCGGCGACTTTGGGGTCTGAGCCGGCTAGCTTTCGGACGACGACCGGCCAGAAGAGGATGACGAGCAGCATCAAGGCCAGGGCCTGAATGACGACCGAGATCACGCCCCCCTGGATTCCGAACCACTCGAACATGAAGAAGACCTGGAGTCCGGTGACCGGACCCATGCCGATCACCATTGAGAGGACTCCCATCACTCGGCCGCGCATCTCGGCGGGGGTCCGGGTGACGAGCAGGGCGGTCTGCATGATCGCGAAGGCGGAGAAGCCGAAGCCCATGCAGAAGGAGATCAGCATCGAGAGCGGATACCAGGGCGAGAGCACCATGCCGGTCACGCAGAGGATGAACCAGGCGGTGCCGGCGTAGTAGATGCGTCCGGACTGGCCCCAACTGCTCCAGCCGGCGATGACCAGCGCGCTGACGAACGAGCCTGCGCCGACGAGCGCCTCGAGCACGCCGATGCGCAGCTTGTCGACGCCGAGCAGCTCCTGTCCGATGTCGGGCAGGGCGGCGTTGTAGGCCGGGAAGAGCAGGTTGAAGGCGAGCGTGACCCCGAGCGTGCCGACCAGCAGTTCGCTGCGCCTGATGTAGCTGAAGCCCTCGCGGATGTCGCGCCAGGTCTCGCGGGCGACCTCGCCGAAGCCGGTCGCGGAGTCTCCGCTGCGCAGGGGCGTGCGGTAGCTGAGCGTCGTGGCGATGGCGGCTGAGACGATGAAGGCGCAGGCCGTGAACAGGTAGGCCCACTCGGCTCCGAGTTCCTGCAGCAAACCCGCTCCGATCAGCGGTCCGGGGATGCGGACGATCGAGTCGGTCGACCAGTCCAGACCGACCGCGCGTCCGACCTGGTGGGGCGCGACGACGTCGGCGATCATTGCCCGGCGGGTGGGGAACTCGACCGACCAGACGGTCCCGGCGACGAAGACGAAAGCCAGGAGCAGCCAGAAGTCGATCCCTTCCAGCATCACGTAGACGGTCAGCGCGAAGTACATGACTGAGAGGATCAGCAGGGAGGAGATCCAGATCTTCTTGCGATTGAATCGGTCGGCGAGAGCGCCGACGAACATGCCGAAGAGCAGACGCGGGGCCATGCGGACCAGGAAGGCAAGAGCGACGAATCCGGCGGCCTCGGCGAGGTCGCGGGCGAAGAGCGTGAGCACCAGCATGTCGAGCCAGCGAACCATGCCGGTGACGGCGCCTGCGGCCCAGACCCGACGGAAGTCGGGATTACCGACTAGGGCTCCGATCCCGTGGCCTTGCCGCTGGCTGGGCCGCTGGCTGGGTTGCTGGCTGGAGCGCCCGACCCGCAGGCTCACCGCACCGCCTGAGCCTCCTGCGCAGACGATTGGACCTCTGCCTGGTGCTCGCGGTCGCTGCGCTTGCCTCGGTAGACGGTCAGATCGATGGCGCGCCAGACCTGCGGCGTGACTTTGAACAGCATGCGCGGCTCGGTCTGCATGTTGGCGAAGAAGGCCTCAACGGCGTCTGCGTTCGCAGGGTCGCCGTGGCCGACGTACTTCTCGGCGAGCTTGCGCGAGATCGGCCAGATGTCGAAGTCGGGCAGGGTGAAGGCCTCGGCGGTGCCGTCGATCTCGACGTGCTGGGATGGCGAACCGGAGGTCTCGATGCAGAACGACATCCGCGGATCATTCATCAACTGCTTGCACCAGACGCGGCCCAGGGTGCCAGTGAGCCAGAGGTGTCCGGTCGGCGGGTTGCGGGAGGGATGGGCGTCATCTGCGATCTCGCCCTCCCAGAGGAACCAGAGCGGGATGGTGTAGGGCCGTCCGTCCTGCCGCAGCGTCGCCAACACGCCCATGTGGGGCTGCTCCATGAACTCACGCCAGGCGTCAGGTCGCATTCGGGCCATGTGGGACTCCTTCGATCGTCAGTCTGTTCAGCGCGTCAATGCTGCGTCGAGGGTACGTCAACGGCCTGAGGACCGGAGTCACTCATCGTCCCGCGCCGCGCCCAACTCGGAGAGGTCAACCGCGCGCCAGCGATGCGGCGTGACCTTGAACAGCATTCGGACCTCTGAGTGCATCATCGTGAGGTATCTATCCACCGCATCGTCGTTCGCCGGATCGCCGCGACCGACGTACTTCTCGATGATCCGCCTCATGATCGGCCAAAGTCAAACTCATCGGGCATATGCGGCTCGACGGTCCCGTCAATGCCCACGTGTTGTGGCGGCGGACCGGCCGTGTCGATGCAGAACGACATCGCGTTGTTGTTGAGCAGGTGCTTGCACCAGATTCGAGTCGGCGATCCGGTCAGCCAGATGTGACCCTGCGGTGGATTGCTCGACGGATGCATGTCGTCGGGCACGTCGCCGTCCCACAGGTACCAGAGCGGGATCGTGTACGGGGTACCGTCTCGGCGCAGCGTGGCCAGCACGCCAGAGTGAGGTTGGCCGAAGAAGGCGCGCAGGACCTCGGGCCGCATCTCAAACATCTTGTGCTCCAGTCCAAGTCCTCAGACGTCCTGGCCGGCTTCGAACTCGGAGAGGTCGATGGCCCGCCACCTGTTCGGCGTCGCCTTGAACAGAATCGGCGACATCGACCGCGTCGACTCCATGTACTGCTCGACCGCCTCGTCGTTGGCGGGGTCGCCTCGGCCGACATATCGCTCCACCAGGCGGCGCATGATCGGCCACAGATCGGAATCGTCGCCTGACGAAGTCTCAACGGTCCCATCGATCCCGACATGCATCGCCGGTGGACCTTCCACGTCGATGCAGAGAGACATCCGCGGATCGTTGTGCAGGTGGCGAACCCAGGTGCTCGTCACGCCGCCGAGGAAGTAGGCATGACCCTTCGGTGGGTTGCTCGACGGATGAGCGTCATCCGGTACGTCGCCATCCCACAGGTACCAGAGCGGAATCGTGTAGGGGCTGCCGTCGGGCCTCAGAGTCGACAGCACAGCCGGCAGCGGCAGATCCAGGAATTCGCGCAGCGCCTCAGCTCGCATCTCATACATGGCTCAAGCCTCCTCTACTGCGTCGACGGCAAACCCAGCAGCTCGCGCGCCTCGGCGGGCGAGGCGACCGGGCGTCCAACCTCGTCGCAGAGGCTGACCGCTTCTTCGAGCAGCTCGGTGTTGGTCGGCGTGCGAGCGCCCTGGTAGAAGTCCTCGAGGCCGACGCGCAGGTGCCCGCCCTTCTCGAGGGCGAGGCGGGCGAAGCCGGAGCCGACGTTGTCGCCGCCGAGGATCGCGACCGACCACTCCAGTCCGGTGCCTTCGAGCATCGAGAGATAAGCGTCGAGGCATGGCTCCGTCGGGAACATGCCGAAGCCCAGCGGCCCGCGCTCCATCCCGCCGAAGTAGAGCTTGACCAGCGATCCCTGGGGCACCAGCCCTTGCGCGTGGTAGGCGAGGACGACCCGCAGGAATCCCGGCTCAAAGATCGAGATCGACGCCCCGCGACCCATTCGCTGACAGGTCTCGAACATGTAGCGGGCGTCGCGGTAGGTGTTGATGTAGACGTTGTCGGTCGGCGCGGGGAGACCGTGCTCGTCGGCCGGTCCGAGTCCGACGCAACCGGGATCGATCAGGCCTTGGCCCAGCACGCCGGCCTCGTTCAGGGCTGGCAGATGCGAGTAGCGCACCTCGATCTCAGAGTCGTGCCCGCCCGATCCCATCGTCGGATAGAGAATCGTGTCCGGCCGCTGCGACAGCACCTCGCGCCACGCGTCGATGTACGGCTGAGGGTTATGCCATCCCGCCGTCGTCCGACCACCCGGAACGATCACCTGGTCGTCGTTGTGGTTGTGGACGATCGCCGCGCCTGCGTCGACGGCGCGGACGCCGTCGGCGGCGATCTCCTCAACCGAACGCGGCGAGTTTGGGTTGCGGGACTTGGGTGTGCCGCCGTTGATCGCGGCTTCGATGACGACTGGTTTGGACATGGCAGAGCCTCCGCTTCGAGTTGCAGTCTAAGGATCGACCGCCGCGAGCTCTCCCTTTGAAGGAGTGGTTGTACTGCAACAGAGGGGAACCCAGTCGGCCACCCAGACGGCCGCGCCGCGGTAGTCACTACCGGCGGCCTCGGCCCCTCCGGAGCGCCTCCTCCAGACGGTGAGGTTTGATTCGGCCGCGGTGGAAATCTCAATCGCGATTTCCGATACTGGCGGGGAATGCTAAGGATGTTGCCATGCTGATCGGCTACTTCACCGAGCGCCCGTACCAGGATCCGGAGACCGGGTTCTTTGGAGCGACCGGATTGGACCTGACCGACCTTGACGCTTCGAATTCGGCCTATGACCCTCGGGTGGGTTCGGAGCTGTATCACCGCTATCTGGACGAGAAGATCTATGCCGAGGAGATGGGTTTCGATGCCTTGATGCTCAACGAGCACCATTCGACCCCGTTCTGCATGGGCTCGGTGATGAACGTCGAGGCGGCGATCCTGGCGCGGATCACCAAGCAGGCGAAGATCGTCTTGCTGGGCAACATCCTGCCGATCTGGGAGGATCCTCTGTGGCTGGCCGAGACGCTGGCGCAGATCGACATGATCTCGGAGGGGCGGTTGGTGACCGGCTGGGTGCGGGGCGGCGGACGGGAATCGGTCTCGCACAACGCCCAGGCACCGTTCAACTGGGAGCGATTCCAGGAGGCCCACGATTTCGTCGTCAAGGCGTGGTCGACGCCGGGCCCGTTCCGCTGGGAGGGCGAGCACTACAACTTCCGCTACGTGAACCCATGGTCGCGCCCGATCCAGGATCCACACCCTCAGATCTGGATTCCCGGGATCATGAGCCGCAACACGGTCAAGTGGACGGCCGAGCATCGCTACCCCTACGTGATGCTTGCCACCGACCTTGAGCCGACCAAGCAGTCCTTCGCGTACTACGACGAGGTCGCCCGCGAGAACGGTTACGAGGCCGGATCGCAGCACCACGGCTACCTGTTCAAAGTCCACGTCGACGAGACGGAGGAGCTGGCCGAGGAAGCCGGCCGGCGCTACCTGCAGGGACCGTCCAATCCGTTCCTCGAGGGCAACCAGGGCGTGGTCAAGTCTCATCTGCAGAATCTGCCCGGTTTGACTTCGCGGACGAACGTCCTGCCGACGATCCAGAACTTCGCCGCCGCCGCTTCGCGCGGGCGCACCGCTGCCGCCGAGGCGGCGCTCGCGGCGCGCGAACAGGAGCAACCAGAAGCCGCCGACATCTTCGGCTCCTACGAGGACCAGAAGCAGCGGATGACGATCATCACGGGCACGCCGAAGACGGTGATCCCCAAGATTCGCCACGTGCTCGAATACCTGCGACCGGGCCAGATCTTCTTCTGGGACGGCGACGGCGCGATGACGCACCAGGATTCGATGCGCTCGCTGCGGCTCTTCGGGGAGGAAGTGATCCCGGCGACGCGCGAGATCGCTAAGGAACTCGACCTGAAGTCGGCGTTCGAGGTCGATACCAAGACCGGCGCGGACTTGACCGTGGCCGCCGACTGACCAGCGATGCCGATCGACCGGCCACGACGCGTCGGGGTCTTCGGCACCGGCTGGGGAACCCGGGTCTCGGTGCCCGCCTTCCGGGCTGCGGGCTGGGAGGTCGCAGGGCTCTGGAGCCGCAAGCCCGAACGCGCCGCGATGTGGGCCGAGCGTCTTGAGATCCCGTTCGCGACGCACGAGGCGGCAGCGCTGATCGAGCATCGAGAGATCGATGCGGTCGCGATCCACACGCCGCCGCACATGCACCTCGAGCTTTGCCGCGACGCGTTTGCCGCGGGGAAGCATGTGCTGGTCGACAAGCCGTTCAGCACGACCATCGCAGACGGGCGGGCGCTGGCTGCAGCGGCAGAGGCGAGCGACCTGACGGCGATGGTCAACTACGAGTTCCGCTACGCGCCGCTGCGTGCTCAGGTCAAGGAGCTTCTGGACCAGGGCGCGATCGGCGAGGTACGCCACGCGAGTGTCGACCTGCACACGACCAACCCGTTGGTGGAGTTGGATCGTCCCTGGCGGCTGGATCCGGCGCACGGCGGTGGGTTGCTGAACGAACTTGGATCGCACGGCATCGACCGGTTCCGTCAGTGGTTCGGCGAGATTGCGACGGTCTCGGCACAGTTCGGATCGTTCCCGCCGGCGGGGCTGCCGCGGGAGATGACGAGCGAGGACCAGATCAGCGCCAGCTTCGGGTTCGAGTCGGGAGCCAGTGCGACGCTGTCACTGTGCTGGGTCTCGGACCCGGCGCTGGGCCTTCGTGTCGTGATCGCAGGTTCCGAGGGCGTGATCCTGGCGACCTCGCCCGGGACTATGCTCTCGGAGGGTAAGGTGAGGATCGGGGAGGCGGGGGGTGACGACTTCGTCACGGTCGCTGCGCCGGACGAAGACTCGGACGACTTGCCTGGAGGCGCCGTGGGTACGTCGGCGCGGCTCGTTCGGGCGTTTGAGCGGGGGATCGAGGAGGGTTCGTCGCCTGCGCCGAACTTCCTTGATGGGCTGCGGTCGCAGTTAGTGATTGAGGCGATGCGCGAGTCTGCGGCGGCCGGCCGGGTGGTGCGGATCGCGTCGTGACAGATGATTCGGGTACGAGGCGCAGGTATCAACCGACTGATTCGAACGCTCCGGGAAGGTCTACACTGGTCGAGTGGCAACCTTCAATCGCATCAACAAGCTGCGCTTCTTCCGGATCCTGAGGCCGGGTCTCGGAGAGGAAGCGGCCGAGCAGTTCGGCGAGGCTCTAGAAGAGGAGTTCTCGCCGTTGGCCACCAGGGCCGACTTGCGCGCAGAAATCGACTCTCTCAGAAGTGCCATCAGGCATGATCAGCAGGCGATGCTGCTCAAGGCCACCGCAATCTGGGCGGCACTGCTTGCTGCAGCAGTGGCGATTGCTCAACTCTCTGACTGTTAGCGCAGCTCCTCGACGATCTCGGCCAGCTCTGCCATGGCTTGCATTTGCTGGTCGGGCGGGACGTCCCAGTTGGGCGTTCGGTAGGCGGGAATGCTGAGGGCGTGTTCGAGGCCGGCCTCTTCGTACTGGCCGAGCTTGTCGACGATCTCGTCTCTTGAACCTCCGACAACGGCCGGGAAGCCGCGGACCGAGTCGGGGTCACCGTCGAGCAGGACCATCGGGCCGAGCATCGAGATCTCCAGCTCCGACATGTCGCGGCCAGCTCGATCCATCTCTTCCTCGACGATGGCCAGCTCCTCGCGGATCTGGTCGGGCTCGGAGGTGATGGTGTGGTAGCCGGTGCCGTAGCGGGCCACGCGTCGTGCGGCGATCCGGCCCTTGCCGCCGACCCAGATGGGCACGTGCGGCTGCCGGTAACAGCCGCTGAGGCCGCCCAGGTTGTCGAACTGCCGGAAGTGACCCTCGTGCGAGATCGGGTCGCGGTTAACGCCGTTGGTCCAGGCGCTGATCGCGATCGTCATCCACTCGTCAGTGAGAGCGCCGCGCCGATCAAACGGCTCCCCGCCGAGGCCGAGAGCTTCGAACTCCTCCTCCATCCATCCGACGCCGATGCCGAGCAGGACCCGGCCTTCGGAGAGTTGGTCGATCGTGGCGATCGCCTGGGCCTGGTAGATCGGGTCGCGGTAGGGAATGATCAGGACCGAGGTGCCGATCTGGATCTCCGAGGTTCTGACCGCGACCGCCGACATCACGGCCAAGGGGTCCATGATGTCCTGGTGGTAGGCGAAGCCGGCGACGCCGGAGTCGTTGTAGGGATAGCGCGACCTGATGCTGGCCGGCATGAAGATGTGATCATGCACCCAGACCGAGTCGAAGCCGAGCAGCTCGGCGCGCTCGGCGATGTCGACGACATCGTTGATGTCGCCGAACTTGCCGGCGGTGCCGAAGTTACCGATCGGGATTCCAAACTTCATCGTGTTGCTCCTTGATGCCGCTACGCGGCGGCCCTCGTTCTCACCCTCTCTCAAAACGAGAGGGGTCTAGAAGGCCGGCAAGATCTCGTCGGAAACGAACTGCATGCTGTTGAGAACCCGTTCGACCGTGGTGTCGCCCTCGGGGCTGACCATCATGGGCGTGGCGATCAGGTGCTCCACGCCGACCCGGCCAAAGGCGAGCAGGTCGGAGGCGATCTGATCGGGCGAGCCGTGAAGCAATGGTCGGTCGTCTTCGTCCAGCGATGTGGTCGACGGCCTCATGTTCTGCAACAACTGGATCTCCAACTCGTCAGGGTCTCGGCGGTCTCGTTCGCAGGCGGTGCGCACGCCTTCGACTTCTACGGCCATGTTCTCGACGGTCTGGAAGGCGGCGTGGAAGCCGTCGCCGTAACGCGAGGCTCTGCGCCAGGCATTGATCCCGTTGCCGCCGATTACGATCGGAATCGTGCCGCCGTCCTCGCGCGGAACCGGTTTGGGGTAGGCGCCGACGTTGTGGAACTCGACGAACTGTCCGTGAAAGGAGGACGGTCCGGGATTCGTCCACATCTCGCGCATCGCGCGCAGGTATTCGTTGGTCACGGCTCCGCGGCGACTGTAGTGGACCTCGGTCAGGCCGAGAGCTTCGAACTCCTCGCGCATCCAGCCGACGCCTGCGCCCAGCACGATCCGTCCGCCCGAGATCTGGTCGGCGGCGGCGAGCATCTTGGCCACGACGGCCGGGTGCCGGTAGGGAATCACGAGGACGGAGCAGCCGATCTCGACGGACTGCGTGGCCTCGGCCAGGGCGCACATGACGACCAACGGGTCGAAGCACTGGATCGTCGAGGGCGCAGGAAATTCGCCGAGGTCGTTGTAGGGATAGCGTGACTCAATCTGGGTCGGGACGACGATGTGATCGTTGGTCCAGACCGAGTCGAAGCCCAGGTCCTCGGCCGCCTGGGCGACATCGATGCAAGCGTTGGGCCCTGATTCATCGTTGAAACCGTTCATATTGCCGACGCCGACGCCAAATCGCATGATCACCACCTGCGCTCTCGTACCCGGCCCTGTTGTCCGTGAATGGTACGCCTTCGTGGATACACTGAGCCGCAGGACAGGATGGTCGGGCAGGAAGGCCGGGAGCGACGTGTCTGAGTGGGCCAGAGGCGATCGACCAACGGCGACCGAGCAGCCAGTCGCGGCACCCCCAATCGCGCCGGTCGCAGCCGAACCGCTACCGACTCCGGTAATGCCTGATGACTCGCCGCTCGCTGCGTTGCGCAGTGAGATTGGTCGAGTGATCGTCGGGCAGGAGGGCTTGGTCACGCGGTTGCTGGTCGCCCTGCTCTGCGACGGGCACTGTCTGGTCGAGGGCGTACCCGGGCTGGCCAAATCGCTGACCGTGTCGACCCTGGCCGGCTGCCTCGACGCCGGCTATGCGCGGCTCCAGTTCACTCCCGACCTGCTGCCGGCCGATCTGACCGGTTCCGAGATCTACAACGCCGCCGAGTCGCGGTTTGAGGTCCGCACAGGACCGATCTTTACCAACGTCCTGCTCGCCGACGAGATCAACCGGGCGCCAGCCAAAGTGCAATCGGCGCTGCTTGAGGCGATGCAGGAGCGACAGGTGTCGATCGGTGGCGAGACGTTCCCCCTGCCCTCGCCCTTCCTCGTACTGGCGACGCAGAATCCGATCGAGCAGGAGGGGACGTATCCCCTGCCGGAAGCTCAACTTGACCGGTTCCTGCTCAACGTGCATGTCGACTACCCAGGCGAACTAGACGAGCGGGAAGTGCTCGACCGGACCTTGACCGGCGACATGGGATCGGTCGACCCGGTCATGCAGCTCAGCGATGTGCTGACGGCGCGTCAGTCGGTGGCCGAGGTTCGGATGGAGCCGCGTTTGCGCGACTATGTCGTTCAACTGGTCCGCGCGACGCGTTCGCCGGGTCGGCAGGTGCGGGAGCTGTCCGCGTATGTCGAGTTCGGCGCGTCGCCCCGCGCGACGACGGCGCTGGCGATGAGCGCCCGGGCGCTGGCCTGGCTCTCGGGCCGCGACTATGCCACGCCGGACGACGTCAAGGCGATGGCGCTCGACGCGCTGCGGCACCGGATCGTGCTGAGTTACGAGGCAGAAGCCGACGAAGTGACGGCGGACGACGTGATCGCGCGGCTGCTCACGGCGCTGCCGGTGCCATAGGTCTGTCGTGTCCCGTCTACAACGGATACGGGAGTGGATCGCTCCTCCGCTGCCGGAGGCGGACTCGACGACGCCCACGATTGAAGAGGTGCGGCGGCAGGTTCGGCACATCGAGATTCGCGCTCGCCGCGCGCTGCGCGACGCGATCGCCGGGGAGTACCGAACCGCGTTTCGGGGCAGAGGGCTGGAGTTCGCCGAGCTGCAGCCCTACAACCCCGGCGACGATGTCCGTTCGATCGACTGGAAGGCGACGGCTCGGCTGCGCACGCCGGTCGTCCGCCGATATGTCGAAGAGCGGGAACAGACCGTACTGATCCTGGTGGATGTGTCCGGTTCGATGGGTTACGCGGCCTCCGGCCCTTCGGTCCGGGACCGGGCTGTGGAGATCGCCGGTGTGGTAGGACTGGCGGCTGCGAGCGCGAACGACCTCGTCGGCATGGCCGCATTCGCCACCGATGTCGTGCTCGCCGTTCCACCAGCGAAGGGCTCCAGCCATGTCCTGCGGATGCTCCGAGATCTATTGACACCTCAGGCCGGGGGGCGCACCGAACTGGCCCGCGCCCTGCGTTATGCCGGCCGGGTGATGCGCAAGCGCGGGGTCGTGATCGTGATCTCTGACTTCGTCGCGACGCATCCCGACCACGTCTGGGAACCGGCGCTGGCTCAACTCAGCCGACGTCACGACGTGGTCGCCATCTGCCTCCGCGATGCGCTCGAGACCGGGTTGGCCACAGCGGCGCAGGGGGCGGTCGTCAATTGGGGAGGGGCGGAACGCGGAGATGTGCTGCTGGCAGACGACGGCATCTCGCACACGCAACAGCGTGAGCTGGAGGCCGAGCGGCGGCGGATGCTCTCCCGACTGCGACAGTGCGGTTGCGACGCGGTGATGATCAACAGCGACGACGACTGGATTCCCATCCTGGTCGGTCTGTTCCGTCAGCGTCGGAGCCGGCAATGATTCGCGCAGGGCTGGGATTGCTGTTCGCCCTGACAGCCCTGATGATGGCGCTGGGCGCTGGGATGATCGTCGCGGAGGAACCTGTTGCGGACGTGGTCATCGTGCCTGACGGCCAGTTGACAGTCGGGGATCCGGTTGAGGTGCAAGTCACGATCGGCCACGAGCCGGGCGACCGGGTCTTGATGGATGGCTCGGTCGTGCAGATGGGCGGCATGGAGCCGTCGGCGCCGGTGATCACGGCAGTCAGCGAAACGGAGACGCTGGTCGTCTTCCAGACTCGCGCCTTCGGCGCGGCGATGTTTGAGGTTGAGTTGCCGCGGATCCCGATTCAACGAGCTGATCGCTCACTGTCCGAGATCTCCTTACAGCCGGTCGCGATCACGATCACCTCCGTGCTGGATGCGCAGTCCGAACCACGTCCGATCACCGGTCCCGACCTGCTGGGGGGAGACAGCCGCACGTTTGCGCCCTGGATCGTGGCGATCATCGGCGTCGGTCTGGGGTTTGTCGCGGCCCGAGTGCTTCGTCGACGCTACCGCCGGCCGACGGAGGTTACCGCGGCGGATGGCGCCGGAGCGGCGGTCGCCCGGCGTGCGCCGTTTGAACTCGATGATTCCCTTGCGGTGGCGGAGCAGTGCCGGCAGCTCGCGAGCAACGTGCGCTCACGGCTCGGCAAGGATTGGTCTCTGCCGGCCTCGGCGCTGACCTCATCCGAGATCGGTCCGGCGTTGGCTGCGGCCGGCGCGCCCGGCGTGGTCGTGCTCCGGGTCACGCGTCTGCTGGAGGCCTGCGACCGGGTGCAATACGGCGGTGAACGGCCAACGGCCGAGCGCCTCCAGGGCTACGTGCAACTCGCCGAAGCGATCTGGTCCGACGGAGAGTCGACGTGAGATTCGACGATCCGGCGCTGTTCGCTCTGTTTGCGCTGCTGCTCCCCGCCGTCTGGCTGCTGCGCCGCGAGTCGCGGCTCGCGCGACCGCGCTATCTCCTGCCTCAACTGTTCGGCGCGCCGCCTCTGGCCAGCCGAGCCGGACGACGGATGCGAGCGCTGCCACTTCTCGGCCTG
This sequence comes from Dehalococcoidia bacterium, assembly GCA_022822855.1. GTDB lineage: Bacteria > Chloroflexota > Dehalococcoidia > Bin125 > Bin125 > Bin125. Next base: position 21,507 of record JAJDYG010000035.1, on the reverse strand, counting down.
CTGCGGCTGATCGCGCTGGTCTTGATCGTGTTCGCTGCGGCTCGTCCGCAGGCGACCACGGTAGAGGCCGTCAAGCCAGCCGAGGGGATCGACATCGTGCTCGTGATCGACACTTCGTCCTCGATGGCGACGGCGCGTCTGACCAACGACGAGACACGCATGGAGGCGGCGCGGCGCGTGGCGCGTGATTTCATCGCCGAGCGCAATGCGAACGGGACCGACCGGATCGGGCTCGTCATGTTCCAGCGGCGGGCGCTGGTGTTAAGCCCTCTGACACTCGACCTTGACGCGATCGACGAGATGGTCGAGGTCTCGGTGCGCAGTGGGTTGATCCCGGACGGGACCGCGCTGGGCGTGGCGACGATGGAGGCGATCGATCTGTTGCGCGGATCCGACGCCGCCTCGCGCATCGTCGTGGTGCTGACCGACGGCGAGAACAATGTTCCCGACATCACGCCCAACCAGTCGGCCGCGGTGGCTCGGGCGACCGGCGTGCGCCTCTACACGATCGGTCTGCCCTCGAACGTGCAGCAGGTCGGGGTGGGCTTCAATGAGCTAACCCTGGTCTACATGGCCGACGAGACGGGCGGCGTCTACTTTCGCGCAACCGACGCGCGGGAGCTGGCCGAAGCGTATGAGTCGATCTCGGAGCTGGAGCGGGAACGGGTCGGCGATGAGGTCTTCCTGACCACGGAGGAACTCGCGCCCTGGTTCCTGATGGTCGCAGGGTTGCTGATCGTCCTGGAGGTCGGGCTGCGTTCGAGCTGGTGGCGGAGGGTGCCCTGATGGCGCTCGGTTGGCCGGCGATGCTCGCGCTGTTGGCGCTGGTTCCGGCCGCCGGCGTCGGCTGGTGGTGGCTCTGGCGGGCGCGACGGCTGCATCGCATTGCTGTCGGCGCTGAGGTCGCTGGAGTCCGCCGGGGCCGGGCGACATCTCGGATGCTGCTCCTGCTGGCGCTGGCATTGATCGCGGTGGCGGCCGCTCGCCCGATGTGGGACCAGGGGGAGCAGACGTTGGGGCTGTCCGATTTCTCACTGGTCGTCGCGCTGGATGTCTCGCAGAGCATGGCCGCTGAGGATGTGGGCGGCGGGATCGGTGAACTGGTCAGTCGCTTCACGGCAGCGAAGTCGGAGATTCGCCGATTGATCGACGGCCGACGCGGTGATCGGGTTGGGCTGGTGATCTTCGCGGGCAGCTCGTTCCTGCGGTTCCCGCTGACGCGCGATCACGAGGCAGCGCTCCAGGTGTTGGAAGCGCTGCAGCCGGGAGAGGCGTTGGTACTGCCAGGCTCGGACATCGCCGGCGCGATCGACCTGGCGACCAGGACCATCCTGCGGGCGGCCGAGGAGGATGGTACCGGCGTGGTGAATGGGGCGATCGCCGTGGTCAGCGACGGGGAAGTGCATGTCGGCGACGCAGGGTCCGCGGCCTCGGTCGCCCGGAGTCAAGGGCTGCAAGTGTTTGCCGTAGGCGTGGGTACAGAGCAGGGCGCCACGATTCCGCTGGGTCTGAGCCAGGAACCGAAACTCGATGTGTCGACCGGGGCGCCGATCATCACACGGCTGGACGCGGGTCACCTTCAGCGCATCGCTTCGGCGGGCGGCGGACGTTACATCGAACTCGACCAGCCGGGCACGATGGCCAGCATGAACGCCGACCTCGCCGCGCTCGACCTGGTGCGGGAGGTGATCGTCGAGGAAACGGCGCGGGCCGAACAATTCCAGTGGTTCGCCGGAGCGGCGGCGTTGCTGTTGTTGGCCTCGGTGGCAGCGCGGGTCTTCGGGCTGTCACCGGGAAGACGGTTGGGTCTGGCGTCGGTTGGAGCCTTGGCGGCCTCGATGCTGGTGGTCAACGGCTGTGGCGGACCGAGCGTCGGGCAGTTCAACCGGGAAGCGATCGTCCACTACGAAGCCGATCAATATTCGGAAGCGCTGGACTCATGGCGGGAGGCGCAGCGGCTGGCCCAGCTCACAGATGCAGGCATCGATCCTCGGCTGCACCTCAACGCAGGCCGCGCACTTCATCAGTTGGGCGAGTTTGAGCGTGCCGAGACTGAATCTCTGAGCGCGCTCCGCTCGGAGGATGCCGCTATCCGGGCGCTGGCCTGGTTCCACACCGGCAATCACCGCTGGGCCAATGACGATCTGCTCGGGGCGCGGCAGGCGTTCATCGAGGCCCTGCGCGAGTCTCCTTCGTTGGTCGACGCCAAGGTCAATCTCGAGATCGTCAATGGACTTCTGCCCGCGTCTGAGGATGACGCCGCGGCTCAGCCCTCGGGCGATCAACCGGGCGCAGGCGAAGAGTCTGAACATGCTGAGGGGTCGGGTGATTCCGACGCCAACCTGGCGGACCAGGGCGCTCCCGGCGCGGGGCAGTCCGGGCAGCCCGGAGGCGAGGGCGAGGGGACGCCGGGCGATGGTCAAGGCGCCGGGGTCAGACCCGTCACGCCGACCTTCGGCGAGGAAGAATCGCTCATCGAACGCCGCCAGGAGGCGATGCAGGAGCTGCAAGCGGCCCTGGACGAGTTGCCGCTGGAACAGGCCAGTCTCGAGCAGGCGCTGGCTGTCCTGGACGCTCTCCGCGCGGTTCCGGGCGAGCGTCTCGCTGCCGGCCGACTGCTGTTCGAGGGGCAACCGCTCGACTGGTGACCGCTAGTCCCCGGCGGGAGCAGGGGCGGATTCGATTTCATCCACGATCGCCGGCGCGGGCTTGATCGGGATCCTCAGGGCCAACCGGATCAGGCTGAGCCGCAACCGCTTCCAGATCTGAACCGTTTGACCATGTTCTTCATCGGTCAGCGTCTTGCGGCCAAATCTGGTCGCGGTGTAGTGGTTGGCCAGTTCGAGCGCCAATACGCCAAGGCCGAGCACTTCGTCGATCCGTCTCGCGTGTTCCTGAGGAGTCGTCGAGGAGTCGGCGTTGATGCCGGTGAATCGGGCTAATCGGGTCGCCGAGACCCAGAGTCGAGCCGTCGGCTCCAGTCCGCGTAAGGAAATCTGCCAGATTAACCACAGCAAAGAGGCGGAGGCCGCGAGGATCCCTACAACAATCGTGGGCGCCAGCCAGTACCACTTACTCGGACCCTGATCGAGTTGCAGATTCTCGCCGGGCAGCGTGCCGGCTGCCAGGTACTGAAGGATGTCGTCCAGCACGACGTCGGCCAGGCTTGTTCCGCCGACTCCGGGTCTGAGGTCAAAACGCGGCGTGGTCAGACGCTGGGCAGCGATCCGGCGAGCGCCACCGCCTCCGCCAGCGATCGAGGCCAACGCTTCGTCGGCCGAGGTGCTGGGCGTCGGATCGAAGTCGACCCAGCCGTAATCGGGGAAATAGACCTCGACCCAGGCGTAGGCGTCGTGGCCACGGACGATGTAGTTCTGCGTGCGCTCGTCAAAGTTGTTGCCGCTGAGCACGAAGCCGGTGGCGATCCTGGCGGGAACTCCGGCGACTCGCAGCAGGATCGCCATTGACGAGGCGTGGTAGTCGTAATAGCCGCCGATCGGCCGGCCATCCTCCCAGTTTTCGAACAGGAACCAGTAGACCGCATCGGACTTCGCCGGTGGGAGTTCGATGTCGGTGGTCAGCGGGTACAACGGAACCGGCTCACCGTCATCGTCGCGGATGACTCGGCCGTTCTCGTCGATCGCAGGAGCGGAGCGTAGGTAGGTCTCGATCGCGGAAGCGATTGAGTAAGGGTTGTAGCCTCCATCGTCGCGCAGGGGATCGGGTTGGAGAGCGAAGCTCCGCCCGATCGTGCGCAACAGCGTCGTCAGGTTTTCCAGTTCCTGCTCGTCGTAGTCGGGCAGCTGGAGGAAGGTCTCGGTGACCCAGAGCGGATAGTTGTGCCCGGCCGCGGCGAGCACGTCCTCGTTGGCTCCCGACACCGTGCCGGTGATCTGGTACGTGAATCCCGCGCGAACCTTGCGTTGCGCCGGCCTCAGCGACAACACGTCGGTCTCCTCGGGCACCGACCGGAGCAGGAGGCCGACCGGCGCGCCGGTCTTCGAGTCGACGTCAACGTCGATCAGGGTGTACTGGACGGGCACGTAGGACGCGACCTCGTCGGGCGACGGCGCCTCGATGTCGTCTTCAGGATCCTCGTTTCCGGCCACGATGCGTTCGTTGATCGCAGCGAGCGCCGGCTCCAGATCGGTGCCGGCGAAGCGTTCCGGCTCGGCGAAGTCGACCGTGAAATCGACCGAGGCCAGCGTGTCGACCCGGGTGTCCTTGTTGGCGATAATCGGGGCGCCGAAGGAGAACAACACGGCGGGCGACTTCTCGACCGAGATCTGGGCGGCGACCGGCCTGCGTTCCAGGTACTCGCTGGTCATCACCGTGCCCTCATTGTTGACTGAGGTTTCGTCCGAGGCGGTGATGCCGCTGATCGGCTCCAGCTCCCGCACCGTCTTGGCGACCGAGGGCGACTGCCGCCAACCGCGTCCGGTGTACTCGTCGTATGCGGCGCCGCGCAGCAGTCCAGGTTCGGTCGCGGCCGCGCGCATGATGATGGCGTCGCCGGGGTCGACATCTCCCTGCAGGACGAGGAAGTCGTCGAACGAGTGCACCGGCACGCCGCGCCGCGAGTCGATGCCGCTGAAGATGCGCCGGAAGTCATCGTTGAGTCCGTCAAACGGCTCGGCGATGGCGGCCCAGGCATCCTCGAGCGCATCGGATTCGTCCGGCCGCGGTATGGCGCGGGACAGGCTGAGCAGCAGCACGATCGCGATCATCGTCGCGCCGAGGAAGGAGAGCGAGATCCAGTCCGGATACGCAGAGCCCTGCGCTCGCCAGCGATCCATGCGGCGCAGCAGCGAGGCGCGCATCAGGAGCAACATTGAGCCGGTGAGAAAAAAACCGTAGGACAGGTTCCACTGGCGGTCAGAGAGGTAGGAGACGTTGACCGCCAGCAGCGCGCCGAGCAGGATCATCGCCACCCAGGCGTTGCGCCATCGGGCCACTGCGTAGGCGCCGAGGAACGAAGCAATGAAGACGAATACGTCGGTGAAAAACACGAAGGGCAGGTTGTCGGTGGTCAGGCCGGCGCTGAAGGCCTGCTTGAACCAGTCCTGGAAGCGGAAGCCGAAATCGGTGAAGCGGTCCCAGAACAGCGGCTGGCCGCCGAGCGTTTCCATCTGGGTGATCTGAGCCATGATGATCACGGCGCCGATGATCGCGCCGACCAACATGCCCAACGGCCAGCGCAGCCACGAGACTCGCCCCAAACCGAGGGCCAGCAAGACGCCGGCGGCGGCCGTGATCCTCAGGTCGGGCATGTCTTCGACCCAGCCGGCGATGTAGATGCTGTTCGCGGTGGAGAGGGCGACCAGCAGCAGGATGCCGAAGGTGATCGTGGTCTCCAGGGCGCGCCGGCTGAGCGTTAACGGTCGCTCCTGACCGGAGACGACCAGCGTTTCGCCGCCCGACCGGCGGGCGAAGAACCGGCGCTCGGCCTCGGCGACGAGCGTGGTCGGTTCGTTGGAATCTTCGCTGCCGGGCGATCTCACGCTCATTGGACGGGCGTCTCTTCGTTCGACGCGTCAGCGGCGGCGCTGCCGCTCCAGTCGGCTGCTGCGAGGACCTCCTCCGCCGGGACCTCTTCCATTTCCATATTGGCCTGGGCGGCGGGGACACTGCCAGCGCCGTTGCTCCCGTTGGCGGGAACGTCGGCCAGCGCCGCGCCGGAGGCCACCGCGCCGCCGGGAATCTGCCCGACCATGACGGCGGGAATGTGATCGCCCTTGCGAATCAGGTTGACCTGTACACCCAACGCCCGCAGCTCGACGGCGGTCGCAGCAGCGCCGGAGCGTCCGCCCCACGACTCGAGGTCGAGCAGGGCAACCGCCGCCTTCACACCGCGCTGGGTCAGGGTTCGGATGGCGCCCTGCCAGCGCGGATCGGTCGATGCCGTGATCACGATCACCGTGGTGTGGCGGCCCCAGCGCCGCGACTGTTGATAGAGGATTGAGGCGACGGGCACCGTCCCGACCGGCTGGGCCACGGCCAGCGACTCCAGCATGCGTCCGAAGTGTTGCGATCCTCGGTCGGGTTCGATCACATCAAGCCGTTCGCCGAACATCATCAGGCCGACCGAGCGATTCTGATTGATGAACAAGCGCACAACGGATGCGGCGACCGTGACGGCGGTCTCGATTGAGGCGTCGTCGCCGGAGCCCAAGTGGTCCTGGCTGGAGAGGTCGAGGATGACCCAGAGGTGCGAGGCGGGGTCGAGCTCGAAGGTCTTGACCTTGAGCGAGCCGGTGCGCAGGCTGCTTTTCCAGTGAATCCGGTTGACCGAGTCGCCGGCCTCGTAGTCGCGGATGCCCGAAGCGTTCGGGGTGACGTAGTGCGTCCGACGGCGGAAGCGGCCCTCGCCGGGCAGATTGGCGGGCGGCGCCGAGTAGCGCGGCAATTCCAGCGCCCGCGGGTAGACGACCAGGCCGCGCCGATGGCCGAAACGCATCTCGCGGTGGAAGATGTCGAACGGATCGGAGCTGCGGACCGTGATCGGTCCGAGGTTGTACAGGCCGCGCCGATTGCATTGTGTCTGGACGCGCCAATTTCGATGCCCGGTGCGTCCCAAGGAGGTGACGAACTGGGCGGTATGGCCGGGCAGGTCGGAGGTCTCCTCGACCTCGAGCCAGAGCTTGGGAATGACAGAGTCGTTGATCACTTCGAAGCGCTCGATAATCGACTCGCCCGCCTGAACGCGGTCGCGTGAGCGCGACATCCGGACCCGGACTCCCTGCCCCGACGACCAGGTCCAGAGAGCGGCCAGGAGCAGGCCGAAGAGCAGGGTGTAGCCGAGCCGCTGAGGCAGCCAGTAGTTCGATGCGAAGCCAACCGCGAAGGCCACGATCGTCAGCGTGATCACGATGCTCATGGAGCGACGGGTACCGAAGGTGGCCCGCCAGGCCCCGCCGAACGCCAGGCGGAAGGGGCTCGCCAATGCTCCGCCAAGGCTGCGCACGGTCTAGTCCGATCTGCAGTCCGAGCCGGCGCCGGGCGAGGTCATGATGCTGCTCTGGCGCCCGGCACCGCGACGCGTTCGAGCACGTCGTCGATGACGGTGCGCGCGTCCTGATTGCGGACTTGCGCGGATGGACTGAGGATGATGCGGTGTCCGAGGGCGGCGTGGGCAAGGGTTTTGATGTCGTCGGGAATGACGTAATCGCGGCCGGCGAGGAGGGCCGAGGCCTGGGCGCAACGGAAGAGCGCCAGCGAACCGCGCGGCGATGCGCCCAAATAGACCGCTTCGTGCGAGCGGGTGGCGGCGACGAGCTGGACCGCGTACTGCTTGAGCTGCGGGTCAACCCAGATGTCGCGGGCGACTCGATGGATTTCGCGTACCTCTTCGGGCGACGTGACGGGCGCGAGCGACTCAATCGGGTGTTGCTGCTGCTGGCCCTCCAGCACAGCGACCTCGTCGTTGGCGTCGGGATAGCCGAGGTGGATACGCAGCAGGAAGCGATCAAGCTGGGCCTCGGGCAGGGGGAAGGTGCCTTCGTACTCGACCGGATTCTGGGTCGCCATAACCATGAACGGAGGCGGAAGCGGCCGGGTCACGCCGTCGGCGGTGACCTGGCGCTCTTCCATCGCTTCGAGCAGCGCCGACTGCGTTTTCGGCGTGGCGCGGTTGATCTCGTCGGCGAGCACGATTTGCGAGTAGATCGGTCCCTGCCGCCACTCGAAATCCTGGGTTTTCTGGTTGTAGACCGAGACGCCGGTGACATCGGACGGCAGAAGATCGGGGGTAAATTGGATCCGGTTGAAGGTGCAGCCGGTGGATACGGCGAGAGCGCGGGCCAGCATCGTCTTGCCGGTGCCGGGCACGTCTTCGATCAACAGGTGGCCGTCGGCGACCAGGGCGATCACCGCCTGGCGCACCTCTTTCGTCTTGCCCAGGATCACGCGCTCGACATTGGCCACAACGCTGAGGAGCACGGTTCGTGGATCGTCCATCAGGGAGTTCTCCGCTTGCAGGTCTGCCGCTCACTCGCTCTCGCGGCGGCGAGGCCGCTGCGAGTCCAAGCGGCCTCCGACATCTGGTTTCAGGGACACTTGATGAGAGCGTAGCCCATATGTGTAAAGTGGTTGCGTCGCTATGACGATGTCGGGGTCCCACCAGCAGAGAATCGACCAGCCAGCGCAACGGCCGATCCGGCTGACTCGGCGGACCGTGCTGCGCGCGCTGGTCGGCGCCGGGGCCGGCGTGCTGCTCACGGCCTGCGGCGGCGACGATCTCGACCCCTTCGCCAGTGGTCGCCAGCCCACTCCGCCGCCGTCCAGGGCGGGCGACGACGCTCAACAGGCAGAGGACGCGCAGGCACAGGTTGAGCAGACCGGATCGCAGGCCACCAGCCAGGTTGCTCCGGTCGTGGAGTTGCCCGAGCCGCGCGTCTATGTGATTCCCAGCCCCGTCTCTCAGGGTCAGACTGTCCTGCTGTTGATCGAGGCGCCCGGCGCCCAGACCGCCTCGATGTCCTGGCAGGGACAGACATTCTCACTGCTGCGCAACGAGGACCGCTTTCTCGGTTTCTTCGGGATCGACGCCAATGCCCCGGTCGGGCCTCAGTCGCTGGGTGTGGCCGTCTCGGGGCCGGGAGGCGAACAGCTTCTCTGGCAGCAGACGGTGATCGAGATCACGTCGGTCGAGTGGACGGTCGACAACATCCAGATCGACGGCCCCAACGCCGCATTGCTGGAGCCATCGATTCGCCAGGCCGACGAGACGACGCGTCTGCCGTTTCAGACCAGGCTGACGCCGCAACTGCACTGGCGGGGCGTGTTCGATCCACCGTCGGACGGGCAGATCACGGCGCTGTACGGGGAGCAGCGCTCGTTCAATGGCGGGCCGGTTGCGGAGTATCACACCGGGATCGATTTCGGTGGTGAGACAGGCACCTCGGTCAGGTCGGCGAACAGCGGAGTGGTGAGCTGGGCGGGCAGGACGCGGCGTCGAGGCAACGGGATCATCGTCGATCACGGCGCCGGAGTGTTCACCGGCTATTACCACCTGTCCGAGGTGTTGCAGACGGCGGGCACGGTGGTCGAGCAGGGCGATTTGATCGCCAGAATGGGCGCGACCGGGCTGGCCACCGGTCCGCATCTGCATTGGGAAGTGGTGGTGCGAGGCGTCACCGTCAATCCGCTGCCCTGGCTGCGCTTGCTCGAGTTCCCCGATCCGTATCAGGAGTTGAACCCGCTCAACGCGCTGACGTCGACGAATCTGGCCAAGGGCTAGGATGTGTTCACACACCCACTCCCATGGACTCAGGATGCCGAAGGCGCAGGACGCGAACGGGAGCTGGCGAACCCGTTCGCGATACCGCAAGCGATCGTCGCCCCGTGCTTGACACGGGGCCTAGCGCAACTAGGTTCGCGCGCGGAATGACGTCGGCCTCAGCTCGACGTTTGCGCGTGGGTCTGGTCGCTCTACGTCTCAGCTGAGGCAGGCGTCGTTACTCCGCTCGAAGATCGAGGTCTGGGCCCCGTGTCAAGCACGGGGCGACGCGGAATGGGGCTAGCGTGAACAGGCCCTAGCCGATTCAGCTCCACTGCTTCGCCCGGACGCGACCGACGGCCCCCTAGGACCGCGCTGCCTCCAGCGTCAGGGCGATTGCGATGATCGCGGCCGTTTCGGCTCTGAGCGGGCGATTGCCGAGCGAGATGGGCTGCCAGCCATGTTCTCGGGCCAGATCCGCTTCCTCCGGCGTGTAGCCGCCCTCGGGACCGATCAGCAGATGGACGGGGTCCGGATCGGGTAGGCCGTCCCGGCGTCGCCGCTGAAAGATCGGCGCAATCCGTTGGTCCGGCTCCAGCGCGGAGGCCAGCAGCCTGAGGCAGTTCGGCGGCGGCTCTTCCTGGATCAGGTCGACCACCTCGACCGGCGCATGGACTTCGGGGCGGTACTCGCGACGGCACTGTTCTGCGGCCTCGGTGGCCAGGCGGCGCCAGCGGTGCAAGCGTTGGGCGGCATCCCCGCGAATGATCGCTCGTTGGGACCAGACCGGCCGGATTTCGTCGACGCCGAGCTCCGTCGCCTTCTCGATGATGAAGTCGTAGCGCTGAGGCCGGATCAACGAAGCGGAGATCACAATCCGAGGCGGCGGCAAAGGCTGCAACGGGCGGCTCTGGTCGATCCTGCAGATCACATCGTCGTCGGTCACCCGCTCGACCGAGGCCATGTAGAGGCGGTCGTTGTTCGGATGCACGAGTTCCAGAGGGTCGTCCCGGCGGACACGCATGACGCGTTTCAGGCGGTTGGCTTTGCCACCGGTGATCGTGATCGCATCGTCCTCGACGCGGGCCGACTCATCGAGGAAGTAACGCGGCACCAGCCCGAAGGCTCGGGCGTCTTCGTGAGGTCGTTCTTCGTCGTGCCGGGTCATCGCGCCGAGCCTCCCTCGAAACGAGCGTTAGACTCCGCTGGGACAAGAACGATACACGAATTCAATGGAACGGACGGGCGGATCATGGACCTGGGCTTGAGCGGGAAAGTGGCGATCGTCACCGGCGGTTCAGAGGGTATCGGCCGGGCGACGGCGATTCTGCTGGCGCAGGAGGGCGCACAGGTGGCGATTGGGGCGCGTCGACAGGGTCCGCTGGACGAAGCGCAGGCGGCGGTCGAAGCGGCGGGCGGCGACTGTCTGGCAATGTCGATGGACGTGACCTCCGACGCCGACTGCGAACGGCTTGTCGCCGACACCATCGAGCGCTTCGGCGGCGTTGACATCCTGATCAACAACGCGGGTCAGTCGTCTTCCGGCATGATCGAATCGCACGACATCGAGACCTGGGCGGTTGACCTCGATCTCAAGCTCTACGGCGGGATCCGGCTGGCCAAGCTCTGCATTCCGTCGATGCGCGAGCGCGGCGGCGGGCGGATCGTGAACCTGCTCAATATCGGCTGCAAGACGCCGGGCGCGGGATCGATGCCGACGGCCGCCTCGCGCGCCGCTGGTCTGGCGATGACCAAGGCGCTGAGCAAGGAGGTCGCGGGCGACCAGATCCTGGTCAATGCGGCCTGCATCGGATCAGTCGATTCGGCCCAGTGGCACGGGTTCCACCAGGCCCAGATGCCGGACGCGACCTATGAGGAGTTCCTCGACAGCGTCGGCGAACGGATCCCGGTGAAGCGGATCGGCACTTCGGAGGAGGCGGCGAACATGATCGTCTTCCTCGCCTCGGGTCCGGCCAGCTTCATCTCGGGCTGCGCGATCAACATCGACGGCGGTGCGTCACCGGCCTGGTAGGGAATGCTCGGGCGGCCCCTGGAAGGCGAGGGCTCGCCACTCATCCTCAGAGCGATCGAAGTGCAGCCGCAGTCCACATTCGCTGAAGGTGGCGACTACCTCGTCCTGCCGATCTGCAATCAGTCCGCTGGCGATCAATCGACCTCCCGGCGTCAGCGCGCTGGCGAGATCCCCCGCTAGATGCTGCAGGATGTCGGCCGTCAGGTTGGCGAGGACGAGATCGAACTGCTCGTCCGCCGGGATGGTTGACTCCCGGACCTCGACACGGCCCAGAAGCTGGTTCTGCCGCACTGTCTGACGGGCTGCATCGACGGCCAGCGGATCGATGTCCGTTGCGACGACTGACGCGGCCCCGAGTTCGGCTGCCGCGACCGCGAGGATTCCGCTCCCGGTACCGACATCGAGCACTCGCTCGCCGCCATCGATCATCTCGGCGAGCAGCCTGAGGCAGAGCCGCGTCGACTGGTGCTGGCCGGTCCCGAAGGCGAGGCCGGGGACGAGGTCGATCACCAGCTCGTTCTGTTTGGCGTCGTAGGCGATGTGTGGCGGGCGGATGATGATCGGCCTGGCGCCCGGGATTCGCACGAGAGCGAAGTGGTCGTGCCAGGCGGTTCGCCAATCGCGGCTGGGCATGCGCGTGACTTCGAAGAGTTGCTCGCCATTGAACAGACGGCTGGCTGAGGCTCGCGCAGTCGCTTCCACCTCTCGCCATTGATCTTCGGCCAGATAGGCGACGACGTCGGCCCGACCACGATGCAGCGGGCGATTGTCGTGACCGGGCCAGGGTTCCTCGACCGGTTCGTCGAGCAGGTATTCGACGCTGGAGTTGTGGACGCCGGCCAGCTCCCAGGCCGCGACGGCGAGTTCGACCTGCCCAGGGGTCCGCGTGTCGACGCTGATGGCGACCCGGAGCAGCTTCGGGGAGCGACTAATTGGTGAATGCTCCGCGGATGCGCGAGAATACGCCGTCTTCGTCTCCGCCGCGGTTGGCGGGTTCGTCCAGCAGCTCAGAGAGCTGTTCAAACAGCTCGCGCTGCTCGCTGGTCAGCTTGGTCGGCACGTCGACGTTGATCTGCACGCGCATGTCGCCTCGCCCGCGTCCGCGAAGGTGAGGCACGCCTTCGCCTCTGAGGCGGAACTCGTGACCGTGCTGGGTGGCGGCGGGGACGTTGAGCGGCTGGTCGTGTCCGTTGATGCCGGGAATGTTGACCGTCGCGCCAAGCGCGGCCTGGGCCACGTTGAGATGGAGGGGCAGGATCAGGTCGTTGCCGTCGCGCAGAAACAACTCATGGGGACGCACCGCGATGTCGACGTAGAGGTTGCCGGCCGGACCGCCGCGCAGCCCGGCGTCGCCCTCGCCCGAGAGCCGCATCTGCGCGCCGTCGGTGACGCCGGCGGGGATCTTCACCTTGAGTCGGCGGTTGCGCTGCTCGCGGCCAATCCCGCCGCAGGCATTGCAGGGGTGTTCGATCACGGCGCCCTCCCCCTCGCAGGGCTCACACGGCGCCACGTTGACGAAGCGTCCGAAGACGTTGCTCTGGGTGCGCCGAATCTCCCCGGAGCCGCCGCAGACCGTGCAGGGCACGCGCTGAGTGCCGGGCTCGCCGCCGGAACCGCCGCAGATGGTGCAGTGCTCGAGCCGTGAGGCGCGGATTTCCTCTTCGCAGCCAAAGACGGCTTCCTCGAAGTCAAGCTCAATCTGAATGCGTAGATCGCCGCCGCGGATCGGACCCGCCGCTCGGCGTCCGCCGAAGAACGCGTCGAAAATGTCGCCGAAGCCGCCGAAGTCGAAGCCCTCGAATCCGGTGCCCTGGGCGAATGCGCCGACCGAACCGTATTGGTCGTACTTGGCCTTGCTCTCGGGATCGGAGAGCACTTCGTAGGCGGCCGCGATGCGCTTGAACTTGGCCTCAGAGGCTTCCTTCTGCGCAGGGTCGGTCACCCGGTCCGGGTGATGCTCCATCGCCAGCTTGCGAAAGGCCCGCCGGATCTCGTCCTGCGAAGCCTCACGCGAGAGGCCGAGAATCTCGTAGAAGTCGTCAGATTGAGCCATCAGGCAGTTTCGTCATTGGCGCGAGTGTCGGATCAGGGTATCGCCAAGCGCCATCGCCAGACGATACCCCGGCTGCCGTTCCTAGACCTCTCGGAACTCGCCTTCCACCGTGTCATCGTCGGGCGGCGGGGCTGCGCCTCCGGCTCCGGCGGCGGCGCCGGCCGGTTCCTGCTGGCCGTAGATCTTCTCTCCGACCTTCATCAGGGTGGTGTTGAGATCGTCGAGGGCAGCCTGGATCGGCGCGACGTCCTCCGACTCGAGGGTTCCGCGCAGGGCCTCGATCTTGCCCCGCATCTCGGTCTTCAGCTCCTCGTCGATCTTGTCTTCCTGGTCGTTCAGAACCTTCTCCGCCTCGTAGGCGGTGGTTTCTGCGCGGTTGCGGACTTCGGCCAGCTCTCGCAGACGCTGGTCTTCCTCGGCGTGCTCTTCGGCGTCCCGCTGCATCGCGGCGATTTCCTCGTCGGAGAGACCGGAGGAACCCTGAATCGTGATCCGCTGTTCCTTGCCGGTGCCCTTGTCCTGTGCGCCGACGTTGAGGATGCCGTTGGCGTCGATGTCGAAGGTGACCTCGACCTGCGGCATGCCGCGCGGAGCGGGCAGGATGCCGTCGAGGATGAATTTGCCCAGCGACTTGTTGCCGCCCGCGATCTCGCGCTCGCCCTGGAGCACGTGAATCTCGACCTGCGACTGGTTGTCGGCGGCGGTCGAGAAGACCTGCGACTTTGAGGTCGGAATCGTGGTGTTACGCGGGATCAGCGGGGTCGAGACGCCGCCCAGGGTTTCGATGCCCAGCGTCAGCGGTGTCACGTCGAGCAGCAGCACATCCTTGACCTCGCCGCGCAGGACGCCGGCCTGGATCGCGGCGCCGAGCGCGACGACCTCATCGGGGTTGACGCCACGGTGCGGTTCCTTGCCGAAGAACTGCTCGACCTTCTGCTGGACCAGCGGCATCCGCGTCTGGCCGCCGACCAGGACGACCTCGTCGACCTGGTCGCGGCTGATGCCCGCGTCGTCGAGCGCGTTGCGGCAGGGCTCGAGCGTGCTCTCGACCAGGTCGAGCACGAGCTGCTCAAGCTGCGCGCGGGTCAGCGTGAGGGTGAAGTGCTTGGGGCCGGAGGCGTCGGCCGTGATGTAGGGCAGGTTGATCTCGGTCGATTGCGTCGTCGAGAGCTCGACCTTGGCCCGCTCGGCGGCCTCCTTGAGCCGCTGCAGCGCCATCCGGTCCTGCGACAGATCGATCGCCTGTTCCTTGCGGAAGGCGTCGACGAGGTGGTCCATCAGGCGCTGGTCAAAGTCGTCGCCGCCGAGGAAGGTGTTGCCGTTGGTCGAGCGGACCTGGAAGGTGCCTTCGCCCAGCTCGAGGATCGAGATGTCGAAGGTGCCGCCGCCGAGGTCGTAGACGGCGATGTAGTGGTCTTCGGTCTTCTCCAACCCGTAGGCCAGCGAGGCTGCGGTCGGCTCGTTGATGATCCGCAGGACGTTGAGTCCGGCGATTCGGCCGGCGTCCTTGGTCGCGTTGCGCTGCGAGTCGTCGAAGTAGGCCGGAACGGTGATCACGGCCTCCGTGACGGTCTCGCCGAGGTAGGCCTCGGCGTCGGCCTTGAGCTTCTGCAGGACCATCGCAGCGATCTCGGGCGGAGAGTACGGGTTGCCGCCCATGGTGACGCGGGCGTCGCCGTTCTCGGCGGACTCGACCGCATAGGGCAGCCGACTGACGGCGCCCTGCACGTCGGAATCCTCGAAGCGCCGGCCCATCAGGCGCTTGACCGAGAACAGCGTGTCCTCGGGGTTGGTCACGGCCTGGCGCTTGGCTGCCGTGCCGACGATCCGTTCGCCGGTCTTGGTCAGCGCGACGACCGACGGCGTCGTGCGGTTGCCCTCGGCGTTGGGGATGACAGTGGGCTCGCCGCCTTCCATCACGGCGACGGCGGAGTTGGTTGTGCCGAGGTCGATGCCAATGACTCGTCCGGGCATGGGAATTCTCCTACTCGGTAGCTTCGTTGTCTGAGTTGCCTGAGTTGCCTGTTCGGTCGGGTGGTTCCGGTGTCTCGGGAGCTTCGATCGAGCCGTCGCCGACCATCACCTGGCTCGCCCGCAGGACTCGGTTGCCGACCGTGTAACCGGTGCGCAGGACGGCGACAATCTCGTTGTGCTGACCGGGCAGTTGGCCGACCGCTTCGTGGACTTCGGGATCAAACGACTGGTCAACGGTGTCGATCTGCTTGACCTGCTGGCGCAGGAGCAGCGCGTGGAGCTTTTGGGAGATCAGCTCCACCCCCTGGCGCCAGGGGTCGTCGGGGTCCGTTTCGTCCGCGGGGGCTTCGCGGTTGGCACGCTCGAAGTCATCGGCGAGGTCGACCAGGTCGAGCAGGATCGCTCGTTGCGACTGTTGGACCCGGTCGCGCACATCCTGGGCTGAGCGGCGCTTGAGGTTCTCGAAGTCGGCCTGAGCGCGCTGCCAACCGGCGTAGTTGCGCGCCGACTCCTCACGCAGGGCTTCCAGCTCGCTCAGTCCGCCGGCGGATCTCTCCGCCTCGGGGTCCGCTTCCACTACCTCGTCGACCTGGTCAGTTGATTGGCTGTCATGGCTCATCGGCTGACTCCATAGACGGCGTCGATCATCTCCTGCAACAACTGTGAATAGAAGCGAGCGGCGGCGATGTTGCGCGGGTAGTTCATGCGCGTCGGTCCGATCACGCCGACGTAGCCTGGAATCTCGGGTGAGTCGGGAGTGATCGTTGACGAGCTGTACGGCGCCAGGACGAGAGAGCAGTCCTGCAGCAACTCGGTCGGGTGGTCGTCGCCGATCAGGACGTGCATCGCGCCATCGATGGTGACCTCCTCGATCACGCCGGAGGGGATCAGATCCTCGGCGGCATGCTGATCGACCAGTTCGATCAGCTCCAGCGAGCGTTCGGGAACCTGTTGGAATTCGGGCTGGGCCATCATCCCGCCCAGGCCGGCGATCGCCGGCACGCCGGCGCGCTGAGCATCTCGGTCGAGCACCTGGGCCAGGGTGTCGAGCACGAAATGCTCGACCGGGTGCGTGTCGGGCGCATCGATCGCCTGGCGCGCGGCTTCGCGGACGTCGGGCGCTGATTGACCGCGCAGCATCCACGAGAGCCGCGTCGCGAGGTCGTCCAGTTCGTCTACCTCGATCGGCTGAGGCAGCGGCATGAGCTGGCGGATCATCCGCGCTTCCTGGACCACGACGATCATCAGGACCAGCAACTCGTTCAGCGAGATCAGCTCCAGTTGGCGAACGCGCAGCCGTTCCGGGTGCGGCGGCGCCACGATGACCAACAGTCCGAGCGAGCGAGCCAGGACGTTGGCGGCGAGCTCGACCCATTCGTCGACGGCTGGCGCTGCCTGGAAAAACTGATGCCGGACCGAGGCCTGCTCGGCGAGGCCCAACTCGGCGTGGCCCATGAGCGACTGGACGAAGTGTCGATAGCCGCGGTTGGAGGGCACGCGGCCGGCGGAGGTGTGCGGATGGGTGAGAAAGCCGCCCTGCTCGAGGGCGTGCATCTCGTGGCGTATCGTGGCCGGCGACGCAGGCAGCGCGTATTTTTCCACCACGTGACGCGAAGCGACCGGGGTCGCTGTTTCGATGTAGTCCTGTATGACGAGCTGCAGAATGCCGGCGCGTCGGTCTGACAACTGTTCGGAGGTCATGGCTCGTACCGAGTTGTGCTCCGTCCGGAGGTCTCCGCTAGGCTGCACTTAGCACTCTCCGACCGAGAGTGCTAACGCGGTAATCGTAGCAGCGTTTCCAGCAATCGGCAAAGCAACTCACGGCCCCTGCGTGGTCGACAGAACACGCCAGGTGCGCGGCATGATCCGGGCGATGAGGGAGCAGAACCATGGTCAGCGGTGGCGCTCATCGAGGCATGTTCGAGGAAGACGCCGGTGAACGCCGGCGAGTGGTGATCACCGGCGTCGGCGCAGTGTCGGCGGCGGGACTGAACGCGGACGAGTACTGGTCGGCACTGTGCCACGGGCGGGTATGTACAACGCCGCTGACGGCATTCGACACCCCGCGAGCGGCGGCGGCCGGTCAGGTCGACGAGTCGTGGCGAGGTCCCTCGGGGGCTCCGGCCTGGCTGCTATCGAGGATGGATCGAGCTTCGCAGCTCGGACTCGACGCCGCGATCCAGGCGCAGACCGATGCGCGGATCGAGTTCAACCAGCAGAACGCGTTCGCCGTGGGCGCGGTGACGGGGATCGGGCATCCTGGCGCGGGCGAGGGCTGGGCGCAGCTGGGTTCGGGACTATCGGGCGCTTCGCTGGGTCTCAACATCGCCGGGCCCGTCTTCACGGTCTCGATGGGCGGCGCCTCGGGCCTGGCTGCGGTGGTCCTTGCGGCGCAACTGATCAGGTCGGGCATCATGCGGGCGGCCATCGCGATCGGCGCGGAGGCCCCGCTGCGGGCGGACGTCTGGCAGGCGTACGAGTCGTCGGGGCTCCTGGATCGCACGGACCAGGTCACCGCGCAAAGGCCCTTCGACGCCAACCGTGTGGGGATGGTGCTCGGCGAGGGCGCGGCGGCGTTCATGCTCGAGGATCGACAGTTGGCCGTGCAACGCGGCGTACACATCTATGCCGAGATCGGCGGGGAGGCGATCACCTCGGGACCGATGGGCGACGGACAGGCGCCGACCGATGTCGAGGTCGCGCGACGCGCGACCGGCGATGCGTTGCTGGGCGGCGAGATTTCGCCGTCCGACATCGATGTCGTCGTGGCGGCGGGACTGGGCTCGAAGTTCGGAGACGAGCGGGAGACAGACATCATCGAGCGAGCCTTCGGTCGGCGCACACTCGACATGTACGTCGCCACCACGACGCCCAACGTGGGCTACACGGTCGGCGCGTCGGGGGCGCTCTCGGCGGTGGCGGCGGCGAAGATCGTTGATCAGCGCAAGATTCCTCCGCACGCGACGTTCGAGGAGGAAGACATCGCCTGTCGGCTGGGATTCGTGCAAAAGCTGTATGAAGACCGGATCGTCGGAGCGGCGACGGCCGCATATGGGGCGCACGGTCAGAACGCGGCGCTCATCTTGATGCCGCATCGTCCGGAGCCGGGCGACGAGTTGCCGGTCCTGGTCAACTGAGTACCGCTTGACGCAGCTTCGATCCAACCCGCCCAACAGAACGGTAGTACACATATGGTCACCGGTGACCGGCATTGGTCTTCAAGCCAGGAGCGCCTCATGACCCCATCCAACTCATCTGACATCACCCGACATCTCGGAGCGTTTCCCGACCTCGCTCAGCGGAATCTGACCTCACCCAGACAAGATCCGACCACATCTGACCAAATCTGACATCCCCGAGCCCAATTTCCCAGCTCACAGCGTCAGATCCCGCAACTCGACCCAATCGACCGAGAATTCCACCCGAACTGAGCCGATCTGAACCGAGCCACGACCCCGCCGCCGGTTCGATCTCGCACAGGAGACTTGGGCGCAGGTCTCCACAGCGCGTACGGCCACTGCTTCGTAGGCTGTGGATATGGATATCGCCTGGTATGGACATGCCGCGTTTCGGCTTCGCGGCCGCGAGGCGGCGGTGGTCATGGATCCCTGCTCACCCGAGACCGGCTTTCGTCTGAACCGTCCGGCCGCCGATATCGTCACCGTCTCACGAGGACAGGACGCGGCCCACAACTGGGTGGACGGGGTGATGCTTGAGGCCTCGGGCCTGCAGGGCACGCTGGACGCGCCCGGCGAGTACGAGATCAAGCGAGTCCTGGCGACCGGCGTGCGCACGCCGGGCCCCGCGGGTTCGCGCAACCTCGCCTTCGTGGTCACGATCGACGAAGTGATCGTCGCCCACCTGGGCGACCTGCAGGACATGCCGGAGCGGGCTGCGTTGGAAGAGTTGCAACGTGCGGACGTGGTGCTCCTGCCTTGTGGCGGCGGTTCGCATCTCTCGCCTCAGGCGGCGGCCGGGATCGCCGGCGCGATTGCGGCTCCGCTGGTTATCCCAATGCTCTATCAGCCGGAAGAGGCGAGCGAGATCGCAACAGGGCTGGAGCCGCTCTCGGCCTTTCTGCGCGAGATGGGCGTGACCGTTGATCCGCCGTCCGACAACCACATCAACGTGACGCGCTCGTCGATTCCGACCGCGCCGACCGTGACGCCGCTGCTGGCCAGAGGAGCATGAGATGAGCGTTCAACATTCGCAACCCGAGTACGAGGTCGTGATTCAGCGCAATCGGCGCGTCGGCATGCGCGACGGTGTGGCCCTCGCGACCGACGTCTACCTGCCGGCCCGCGACGGCGTCGCGCTCGAAGGCCCCTGGCCGACGTTGCTGACTCGCACGCCGTACGACAAGCTCGGCTTCGCCGCCGACGGCGAGTGGTGGGCGAGCCGCGGCTACGCGCGGGTGATGCAGGACGTGCGCGGTCGGTTCGCGTCGGAGGGCGACTTCTACCTGCTCAAGAACGAGGCCGAAGACGGTTACGACACGATCGAATGGTTGGCCGAGCAGCCCTGGTCGACGGGCAAAGTGGGCACGGTCGGCACGTCCTACATGGGCTGGGTGCAGTCGGCCGCGGCGACGCAGAATCCGCCGCATCTGTCGGCGATGTGGGTCAACCAGGGCGCATTCAACGGACTGACGTCCTCGCTCAGACAGGGCGGCGCGCTGGAACTGCGCTGGCTCGCCTGGGCCTTCTGGAACGCTCCGGTCAGTCCTGAGGCGGTTCGCGATCCAGCGCTCTACGCAGCCTTGGACCAGGCTGCGGTTGACCTGCGCGGCCATCTCAACAACCTGCCCTGGCGGGACGGGGACACGCCGCTTTCGCTAACCCAGGACTACGAGCGCTGGGCTATTGACTTGATGACGCTGGCCCGCGAGGACGACTGGCTCTGGCAGTTGCCGTCGATGAACTTCGAGCGCTTCATCGGGCAGACCGCCGATGTGCCCAGCGTCTACTCGGGCGGCTGGTACGACAGCTACACGCGGGCCACGACCGAGTCGTTCATGGCCTTCTCGGAGGCGATGTCGTCGCCGCAATACCTGCTCATGGGTCCCTGGACGCACGGCGAGGTGACGCTCGACCGGACCTGGTCGGGCGATGTCGACTTCGGGCCGACGGCGCCGACCTCCGGCAATCTGGCGCGAAGCATCTCGGATTTGCGCCTGGAGTTCTTCGACCACACGCTCAAGGGCATCGACAGCGGTTGGGATCAGCGCTCACCGGTGACCATGTTCGTGATGGGCGGCGGCAGCGGGCGGCGGATCGCGTCGGGCCGCATGGATCACGGCGGCGAGTGGCGCGACGAATCGGCCTGGCCGCCGCCTCGGGCGGAACCGGCCGAGTGGTTCCTGCAGCCGGGCGGCGGACTCTCGACCGAGGTAGCGGGGGAGGACGGCGGATCGTCGAGCTATCAGTTCGATCCGAGGAATCCGGTGCCCTCGATCTCCGCCAACGTGTCGTCGCTGCGCGAGTTTGCGCCGGAGGATCCGACGTTGAAGTCACAGATCTGGCCGCCGACCCAGCGCTCGCGGGAGTTGATCCTGCCCGGCGGCGCGGACCAGCGCACACGACCGGATGTGATGGGTGCGGAGGCTCCCTACCTGCCGACCGCATCGCGGTCGGATGTGCTCTCGTTCCGCTCAGAGCCGCTGGCTGAGGACGTTGAAGTGAGCGGGCCGGTCACGGTCCGCCTGTACGTCTCGACCAGCGCGCCCGACACCGACTTCACAGCGGCCCTGCTCGACTGCTACCCGCCAAACTCCGACTATCCCGAGGGCTACCACCTGCGGATCACGGACAGCATCAAGCGCCTGCGCTTCCGCAACGGTTACGACCGCGAGGACCTGGTCTCGCCGGGCGATGTGGTCGAGGTGAGCATTGAGCTGTACCCGACCGCAAACGTGTTCAAGGCGGGCCACCGGATCGGTGTGGAGATCAGTAGCAGCAACTATCCGAGGTTCGACGTCAATCCGAACACCGGAGAGCCGATCGGTCGGCAAACCCACACCCGGACGGCGCTGAACACGGTCCATCACAACGCCGAACGAGCCTCGCGGTTGGAGCTGTCGGTCGTTCCGGTCTAGGGCGTGTTCACACTAGACCCATTCCACGTCGCCCCGTGCTTGACACGGGGCCCAGACCTCGACGGTTGCGAGCAGCAACGCCTTCATCCCTGGCTCAACGGTGGAGCGGGCGGACTCACGCGCGAGCATCGAGCTGA